>JAFDKF010000141.1 GCA_019307135.1 Deltaproteobacteria bacterium | reverse complement strand
GCAACCTCTCCACCCTTGTGAGCAGCACGCTTGCTTTCCTGAAAACCCTTTGCATCATCCACCCGCGTTATCTCAGTCGTGGCCGCCTCTCCAAGCATGGAAAAAATCAATTCAAGGTCCGTCATATGGTCCCTGAGGTTTTCTCGAATCAGCCTCTTAAGCTTTTTGTGTTCGCCAGGCGTAACACCAAAGGCGGCTTTTGCGATCTCGGCGGTTAGTATCGCGTATTCCTTTTCGCGCCTCACCTCCCTATTTTTCCACTCGTCTGTAAGCTCCTCCCTGATGGCGATGCCGCGCATTCGCTTCTCAATCCAGTCGTCAGAATAGCCTTTTGCCTTATACAGAGCGCGGGTTCTTTTGGTTGCCAGCTCGGGGTCCTCTATCTCCTGCACACGTTCATAACCGACTTTTGCCAGCCACCGCTTGAAAGGCTCTGCCTTCGGGGATGGGATGGACTGGATAATGCGAAAAATGCCCTCGGTGCTGGCGCAGTTCATTCGCTGAGGCCCGCCTTCAGTTTGAACTGAAAGGGGGGTGGCAATTTGCCCCCACCCTTTGGAGAGTTCTTTATCACGACGTCTCATGTCCTTTATATCACGACGTCTCATGTCCTTTATATAGCCACTTGGGTTAATTGAGTCAGTAAGCGCCGAAACTACATCCACAATGACAAACCACCACTCATTGTTGTGAATCGTCTTCCTGATTCCCTTACCTCTGAAAACAGCTATGCTTGTTTCCATCAGCCCTCCTGTCAACTAAGAATAAACCCCCATGTTGCATAAACAACACGGCAAGAATGTGATAAGGGCAAGGTGGTAAACGGCTTCCTGAGTGTATCGACCGCCTCGCACAAACGCACACATCGTGAATTCCAGAAACGCTATGATATTTGCCGAGTTGTTTACCCTTGCGGAAAGCCGATGATACCGCATCTGCCGCGTTGTCAAGGGTTCGGCGTAAATGACTACAGCCTCACCCTTGACGCCTTGCATCTGCAGCATCCTCGACTTTTGCAACGTTAGGGTAAATATCTCCCTGGCCATACAGTCGCTCTGAACAAGTTCCGGAGGCCATGCGCTCCGTGGTCACGCCGCAGGCGTGATTTTGTCTGCCGCTCCGCGCCGCCTGAACCATCTGATCATGGGTACGCGATCTCTTTGAAATAAATCGGTCGCAAAACAAAACTGTGGCGTCATAGACAATCTCCGCCATCTGGTAGGATTGCCGCTTGCGATAACCACCGTGGGGCGGAATGAGTTTTGGCACCTGGTGCTTATCGCTCTGATTCACAGTCATTCAATAATTACAACAAGTTTTAAGACGTTCTGTCTGTCCCGGTCTGATCTACACAGGCGACACGGCATCACTCGCTTGTTGCTTCCATAGATCGCGAAGCGGACGGCCAACTTTGATCTTGTCATTGGTAGATGTACCGACCCTAATCGTGTAACAGTTATCGAACCCATCGCGTTTGATCATTGTCACGTCGTCTTTCTCGTTGTCGCCGTTTCTTCCCTTATATTCTGTGGGTTCGCAATTGACCTTGTCGAAAAGCAGATGCGACGGCGCGTTGCCGCGCGGATGATCGTGGACAAACACTATGACATCGTGCATCGTCATCTCTCCCTTGCTGGCGGAGTCCGAATTCCTGAACATGCAGGCCAAGGCTTCCCAAAATCGGGCGAGGTCTTCACTAGCGACACCCGTTTGCTGGCCGAGCAGGGGATTGTAGAAACCGTGCTGGCGATAAACCGCCCAACTGAGCCAAGGCTTGCGACCAAATTCGGTTTGCTTCTTCTTCCAATCGGAGGCCGTGGTGATGGCGCAACGAGTGATCGCCGCATCCATCTGTAAAATCGGTTCAACCGATCGGCCGAACGTAAGCTGCATCGGCCCGCGAATTTGACCGGCGTTCGTCCCCGCTGTCAGCACCCCTCCGAAGAGACGCATATCGTCATAAAGCTCGCACATTTTCCATTTGACCAGCTCACGGGCTTTGCGTTCTTCGGCCGCTTTATTCGGCTTGGCCTCGGCCAGGAGAGTGGCGAGGGAATTAATCTGGGATTTATACTTGTCCGGTTCGAACTCTTCCTGCATCAACATGCCCGTGAACTTTTTCTTGTTAAAGGTTTTTTTCGCGCTGGCTTCTCCCATATAGCTCAAGGTTCTCTCACTTGGATCGAACTCCAGCTCATCAAGCTCCTTTGAAACATCTTCCAGCCAATCACGGAAGTTCTTATCTCCTTCACTGCTGGAATTATCCTCACTCTCCGGTTCAGCGATCAGATCGCGAAACTTTTCATTGTCACACGCATCAAGTTGTACCAGCAGAGCGCCGACGACCTCTGCCTCTTGTTTTTTTCTTTCCTTTTCCTGATCATTTGCACCCATGTCATTTTCGGAATCATAGTCCCTCATCTTTCTTGCGGCTTTGTAGTACAGGTTATTTAACGCTGACTGGCTCTGTATGTAGATTGAGCACAACGGCGCACCGTTGTCGCCCTTCAATGTGGCAAGGTAGTCGCGAATCTTGCGCTTAATGCATACATCAGTGACGATGCCTTGCCGCGTCTGTGGGTCCATGCGTGGCAGGTTACCAGCATCAGGGTCGCCGTTAGGGTTGCCGTCTCGTACGTCGAAAAAGAGGACGAAGTCCATCCGCTTTGTCGGGTCGCAATACGGCTGTTTCTGGATCTTCTGCCACAGTTCTTGTTCTTGAGCGCTCATACTTGACCTCCTGTTGTATTTGCTTTGTTCGTGGTACTTGTTTTTGGTTGCCTCTTAGGCCGATTCAATTCGGCGCGCTGGTGATAAAAGCCGAGCGCGAACTGGGCCTGCTGCTCGGGCGTCAGCGGTGGAGGGAAGCCGCCGGCGTCGTCGATGGCCTTGCATGCTTCGGTCATCAGGTCATTGATGTTGACAGCATCCTCCTGAGATCGGACCGAGAAAAATTCTTTACCCTCACGCCGCAGTTTCGGAAGGTGTGCTTTCGTCGCCATGTTGATGAGGTTGGCGAACACGGTTGCCGGCGCCGTCGAGGCCGCGCCATAAAACCGGTCGACTACCGTCGTGTTCACTCCGCGCCCGGATGAGGATGTGCGACGCTGGACAGCCTCCAGGATGGCGAGGAGTGCACCACAGTTGTACGGCGCCTGTTGCTTGTAGTCCGATACGGCGTCGTGCTCTGTCTTCAATTGTTCCATTGCCTTTTGCTCCTTTCTATCTTTGTCGTATGTCAAAATGAGTTTCATCGCAGCGGCCATGGCCATGCGCCATAGCATCTGCCGCTCTCGTTGCTGTCGCCCTTGCGGCGTGTCATCAGTAGGCGGATCGGGGACGCGAAAGCAGCGCACGGCGCGCGTCAGCAAGGCTTCTGGCGGGGGCGATCCTGTGTAGATGCAGCGAATGAGTTTCCGCATCACATCCGGCCCCAGCGCCGGAACTCGTGGGCCTTCCTTCGCCTTCTGTTTGACGCTAGTGAAGGACCGCAACGCCTCCATCATTGCAGGTAGCGGCGGCCACCAGACACCCCGTCCGTCAGGGTGGACAACCTGAAGGGCTTCCATGTAGCGATTGATCTTTCCTTGCGCAGACCCTATGTCGGATTCCAGCCACTCTCGCACCACAAGGCGGCTCTTGTTGGGTGAAAGGACGGCAAGATAGAACCGGTTGGAGGGGAGTGTTGTGGCATCTCTGCCTCCAGCAAAGGGAGCTTCCAGCAACGCCCGACATTGTCCCACCTTCGCAGGGAGCGCATCTTCCGGAATCTCATCGAATTCGTCGATAGGAATTCTGGCGAGATCTTCGAAATTTCTCTTCGCTCCATCCTCTACTTGAAATTTCAACTGTTCCTTTGTCCAGAAAACGGCAATCTGGTTGCCCAGCGGCTGCTTGCCCTTACCCTTACTATCGTCACGAGCAATAACGACGGCATGGCGACCCGAGGATTTCTCTTTGTTTTCGTCGTCCTTATCCAGTTGCGTAAGGAACTTGAGCGAACGGTCCGCCTTACCCGCGCACTCGATACATATCGGGGAATTGCCAAGTTGGCCTTTTCCCAGTGACCCAAAGGATTGCTGTTCGTCGGTGTTCACTGAAAGGAGGGGACATCGTTCTCCGAAGAGACGCACCTTGAAGGGTAGAATTCTGAGAATAGGCTTCGTTTCCTTATCTCCACAGGTCGAACAAACGCCCATTTCATCGGAACAGACCCGCTGCAAGTGCTGCTTCCAGAAGAGTCTGGCAAGATCACCATCAAATGGGTATCGCTCGGCTGTAGTGAAGGCCACAATATCAGTTGGGTCGGGTACCTTTGCCTTAGTTTCCTTCTTGCTTTTCTTCTCAAAGTTGTTTCCCTCTTTGTGTTTGTTTGATTCCTCTCTTGCAGCCCCCTCAAGTCGCTTCTTCCGCTCCTGGGGTGAGAGCCTGAGATAGGCAAGGACGGTATCCAGTTCTTTCTTTGCCTTTTCTTTTTCTGTGGCATCACCACTTTGGAGATCAGCACATTTGGGCAGCGTTTTCCGTGCGAGTTCATGCAGCTTTCTGAAAGACTTGAACGCATCCTCCGTTGTGGGTCCCTCTGCCAGACCTAAGGCGTACCGCGCATTGTCAACGAAGAGGTTTGGTTTGATGTTATCCTTGGAGACCTTCCCGGAGCGGTCTGCGCGCATAGGAACGGAGCGAATCAACTCTTCTTTGTATCTCCCTTTCAGGCTCAGCTTGTCTGATGATGGGTCGAACTCAATCACCCAATTGATAGGTCGGTAATCGCATCCAACTGCCAGTTCCTTGAAAACCTTCTCGTCTCGGAACCGGTCAGCAGATTCAACCAATGCTCTAATGATTCCCATTTCCCGCCTCCAGTTTCGTCAGTTCGTCGTAAAGAGAATCTGGCAGGCTGTTCCTGTCCTTCTCTACCAGCCATCCGTTCTTGACCTCTGCATTAAAGAAGAGTCGCTTAGCATAACCCTTCGCCTCACGTGCCTCGTCGTTCTCGTGTCGCCAGAATTCGAGGCGATCCTCACTGTGCTCGGCGTAGCGCTTGGGATTCTCTATATAGGCCGTATCGAAGAGCATCGTCCCGATGGACCGGAACAGGTCATGTGGCGGGATGATGGTTTTGTCGTCGTCAGGCTTGCCTCCGAGCCATTCGAAGTCGGCAGCGAACTCTCGGCAACCGAGGAACGGCTTGTGGAAGTATTGACCACGCTCGGCACGGCGGCGAAAGCAGTCCAAGTGCTTGGCGATGTTGGTCTCTCCGTTGCGCGGTTCAATCCATGCTTGAATGCGGTAAGCTACATCCTTGAGAACAAGGCTGGTTCGTTGCTGACGATGCTCGTCGATCAAAATGAATTGCCTGCGCGCGATGTCTTCGGCGGTTTCTGCTTTGTTCTTGCCCTTACCCGGCTTCTTCACCTGTCCCTCAGGATCTGCGAGCACCTGAAAGGCATAACCCATGCCTTTAGCGTTTTTGTTCTGCCGAGACGATATCTCGTTTCGGAGCAGCGACCACTCGCGACCTATCGGAGATTCTTCTTTCTTCAAGCAAGGATGGCGTAGTATCCCGATGCGCTGAATCCGATAACGGATTTGCGGTTTCCAGTAAATCGCTTCTAGTGTTCCGCGTGCGGCGGAAGGTGTCATGACCGGATAGCTTACCCGTTCTACCTTGAACTCGGGACGTGTGAAACAGGCGTAGTCGCCCCAGACTCTGATGTCTACGATATTTCTCATGTTCAGTCTCCTACGTAAAGGTCCGCCGGATCGCGCACGATGCCTTGAATCCCGCGATGGGTCTTGTCGTCATAGCCCCCAATCCATCGATAGAAGGAGTGTCCTACATCTTCAATGCATTCCCTTATCTCTTCACGCCTCAGATCACGCACACTCAGGTTAACGACATACGGCATTAACCTTCGCCAGGTTTCTCGCGACGGCCTCTCGATATACTCCTGCAATCTGCGCTCGCCTTCGTGATTGTCATAGGTGGGAATCACCACCGGCAGGGTATTCTCAATCAGTCTGTATTTCTCCGCCACTCTCGGATAGTCCAAGTCCCGTCGATAGGGTTGGATACCCTTCTTGTCGAGATCAACATCCCGAAACAACATTTGGAAGTATTCGGTATAGAGTTCCGGCTTGTGCAGCCGTTCCGGTGCGTTCCGACTCAGAAGCGTTTTGGCGTCCTCAAGGCCCATTTTGTAAGCGCCCGGCGGTGAGGCGTTGTCAGGGAAATCGAAAATGACAACTTTGCCCTTCTCTAGGCGCTTGTCTTCGCGGTTGCAGCGACCCGCAGCCTGGACGATGCGATCCAGCGGCCCCATGGCGCGATAGACAACCGGAAAATCGAGATCCACGCCCGCCTCAACGACTTGCGTGCTGATCAGACGAACCGGCATCGGGTTTTCGACAGCAAGACGCTCGATAATCTCCTGAAGTAGGCGCTTCCGGTGCGCGCCACAGAGAAGCGTCGAGAGGTGATACAGCCCGTCAACGCCATGGTTTCGCAGCTCCTCATGGAGCGCGAGAGCATGCTTTCTGGTGTTGAGGATCACCAACGCCTGAGAATTTTCGGGTTGCGCCAGTTCCTCGGCCAAGTCAGAAAGAGCGCCGTATTGACGGACAGGCTGATATTCGACGCGTTCCAGCTCCTCGAAGTGGGAGCTGTAGTTCTTTACGATTTCTTTGATGTCGAGTCCGTCGAAAGCCTTGAGGTACGGCGTCTGGTCGAAAGCGGGCTGCGTGGCGGTAGAGAGGACCAACGTCACGCCATACTCGTCTACGAGCGCACGGAGAACGTCCATCGTCGGATCAAGCAGCTCTGGTGGCAGCGTCTGAACTTCGTCGAGAACGACAATGCTTCGCGCAATATTGTGTAATTTTCGACATCGGCTTGGCTTGTTAGAAAACAGGCTTTCGAAGAGCTGCACATTTGTCGTCACGATAAGGGGAAAATCCCAGTTCTCCGTTGCCAAGCGTTGCCGGAGACTGGCTTCGTCCTGACGGTCATCTTCGGGCGCCTCTACTTGGCTATGGTGTTCCAGCACAAAATGATCGCCAAATATCTCACGGTACACTCGCGCATTCTGATCGATGATGCTGGTGTAGGGCAGCACCACTATGACCCGGCGGAAACCGTGTGACCTGTGAGCGGCTGCGTGGGACAATGCGAAAGAGAGTCCGCTTCGCGTTTTTCCGCCCCCAGTAGGGACCGTCAAGCGAAAAACGCCTGGCGGTTGTCTGCCCGCCCGGACGCATGAGAAGTAAATTTGCCTTCGTATCCGGTTGATGCCACTCCCACGTCCGCGCCACATCATGCGCAGTTGATCGGCCCGGAAAATCGGCCAGAGGTCCGCTGGGCGAGTCCAAAACCCTCGCTCACCGGATCGCCTCTGATCGAAGTGTTTTTCCGTATTGAGATAATCCGCATCGACGAGAG
This sequence comes from Deltaproteobacteria bacterium, assembly GCA_019307135.1. Taxonomy (GTDB): domain Bacteria; phylum Desulfobacterota; class Desulfobacteria; order Desulfobacterales. Next base: position 7,636 of record JAFDKF010000141.1, on the reverse strand, counting down.
CTGAGAAGAGCATCCTCACGCGAAGTTCGCGCCGAAGCTCGTCCTCGGGAAGTGATTCGGGCGTTCTGAGGGGCAAACCTTGCATAGCCTCCTGCATCAGCTTCTTGAGCTGGTTGTTCCGAACATCACTCCACCATTGATCGAGTCTCCCGCCCTCCGTCGCCGCGTCGCTTTCAGATATCAAACCGCCATGATGACCAAGGGCGCACATCGCCATGGAGGCATCGCGAGAGTTTTGCCGAAGTAGGGTTTTCCACAGGTACGATGCACCGCAAACCGCGTGAGGAACGCTTTCTATCTTTCTGCCCTCATCGCAAGCTTGGAGATAGTCCTGAAAGGCTGGGTTTACTTTGCCGAGATCATGAAAAATACCCAGCACAAATCCAGAATTCTCGGACCCAAAGGCTTTGGCGAATGCACAAGTAGTCTTCGCAGTCTCGATGAGATGGTTTTCCAGCACGTGCCAACAATGTGGCGCGTCTTTTGATGGTGTGTGCGCATAGACGTTATTGAGGTTCATCATTTCACCCTAACTACTTCACCGGTCATATAGTTTTATGGACTGACCAAATTGACACTGGATAACTGGCCTCGGCAACCGATCACTAAGACGTCCTTCATTCAGAATCCTCCTCATACAAAGCCGCAGGGTCCTCGGCATATTTCCCTGCAGTGGCCACAAGCTCCTCAGCCACAGCCTTCCGCAAATCCTCCGGCTCCAAGACCTCAGCCTTCCTCCCAAACCCCATCGCCCAGGAGTTGGCGAAGCACTTAAAAGTCCACACCATCTTCTGTAAAGGATTCGGGGAAGATGACTTTAAGCGCCTCCAGATTCTCGTTCACCACATCGAGGCTTTTACCGTTCTGTTTTGTCAATTTATTCATTGTTGTCTCCAGTTCTAATCGGGAACTATCTGCTATTATTGTTCATTCCTCATTTTCCTCCCCTGAAAGTTCAGCTTCAATCTCTTCAATGGTGGGTAGACTTGATTTAAGATTTTCAGGAAGAGACTCTGTTAACTGTCTTTCCCACTCGGCAACACCCATCGGTTTGGTGTATCCGGCAAGGGCATATTTAGCCAGAGTTTTGTTTTTTTTCTTTTACCAGCAATAGTCCGATTGTCGGCTTGTCATCCGGGTGACGCATCAGATCATCAAATTCAATTGACTGACATGACCGGCCTGAAACTTTCCCGCCTTTAACTCAACCACCACATAGCAGCGCAATTTGAGGTGATAAAAAAGCAGATCAATATAAAAATCATCATCCCCAACTTCCATATGAACCTGTCTGCCTACAAAAGCAAAACCCTGTCCGAGTTCCAATAGAAATTTTTCCAGATGCTCAATAAGCCTTTGCTCTAATTCTGCTTCTCTACGAGGTTCAGCCGTTCCCAGGAAATCAAAAACATAAGGATCTTTGAAAATTTGAGATGCCATATCAGAATCGGCAGGAGGAAGCGCCAGTTCGAAGTTATTTGTAGCCATACCCAATCGTTTATGAAGCTGCGTTTCAATCTGGAAGGATAAAACATCACGACTCCAGCCGTTTTCTATTGTCTTTTGAGCATACCAAAGCCGTTGTTTAAGGTTTTTTAATTTGTCCAATAGAGCCAGGTCGCTGCGCCATGGAATTAGTGCAACGGTGCGTTGCACTAATTGACGATCTCTCCATGATTCGGCAAATTTGCGCATATATTTCAGGTTTCGCGAGGAAAACCCCTTCATATCCGGGAATGCTTCTCCCTAATGTTGCATAAACAACATGGCAAAAGGTCCTAAAAAGCAATGATAGTCTTACGTTGCGGCGTTCTTGGGCAATCTTGGCGAATTCACTACGAGTGACATCCACGAAAAGCGAAAAACTTGCCATGTTGTTTACCCTTGGGGAAAGTCGATGATACCGCATCTCCTGCGTTGTCAAGGGTTCGCGGTAAATGACTACAGCTTCACCCTTGAGCGCCTTGAATCTGCGGCATCCTCGACTTTTGCAACGTTAGGGTTCTTTTAGATCAAGTGAGAGTCTGTCTACGACTTTTGCCCCCCAGCCCTCGGTTTGCTGTCTTTCAAGTATGGATGCTCCAATATCCCAATAGAGCATCACCATTGCGGAATTGGCAGATATAACCGTTTTGATGCGCTCCTGTTGAATACGTGCCTTGAGAGAGGTCAGTAAATTTGCGTAGCCGTCAGGAAGATCAGTTTTTGCAACCGGAACAGGCATGATAATCCCGTCTTTTTGTTTTACATTACGAACCTTTCCCTGTCCTGTTTGGTGCTTTTTATCTCTTTCGCGATTCATAATTCTGCCTTAATTTCCTCTTATGATCTGGCAAATGGTGAAAGCCCTGTTGTTTCAACATCGAAAACCACATAACGATGTATTGATTCAATTGAATTGCTCAACGGGATTCCAGCCGCCTTTGTCTTTATTCATCATGGCATTCCTTATCTTGAACCTTCCTGGGACGCAAACGCAGGCCCTTCAGCATATTTTTCTGCTGTAGCCACGAGCTCTTCTGCCACAGCCTTCCTCAGATGCTCCGGTTCCAGCGCCTCGGCCTGCCTGCCAAAGCCAAGGACCCAACTCATGACCTCAGGCAGTCCTCCGACCTCCATACTCATAAGGAGATTTCCGTCTTCGCCTTTCTTGAAGACCTGCGAGGGGTGCCAGATGTTTTCCTTGAGATATCTTTCCAAAGAGGCGTCAAACCGGATGATTACCTTTTCCACGTCCGTGTGAATAACGCCGAAACAGTCTTTCATGTATTCATCTAAATCAAAGTCGTAAGGAGGAATAAATCGCTCTTTTGTTACGTGGAGGAGCCTGATGCGGTCCAGCACGAACATGCGGATTTCATTGTGCACATGGCACCATCCGATCAAGTACATGGTGCCGTTGAAGAACCAGACCTTGTAAGGGTCTACTTTGCGGGTGGTCTCGCGTTTGGACGACATGGAATAGTAGCGCATCTCGATCACCCTGAGCTTCAGAACAGCCTCGTTGATCTGCTTGATGATTTCCTTGAACCTGGAGTAATCCTTAAAAGGCTTAAAACCGATATGAAAGGTCTGCTCAATGCGCCTTAGATATGAGAGACTCTCCGGCGGCAGGGTGGACTTGACTTTGCGAAAAAGTTCATCGAGTGATTCATAAAAGACCGTATCTTTGAAAATCCCGAGGATATCCCGGTAAAAGTAAAGACTCATCAACTCCGTGACGGTAAACGGTACTGGGAGTTGAAACTTGTAGCCTTCGACAAAGCCCCAGCGGCTTTTGTGACCACTTTTTTCGGAATAGAGGGGAAAACCCGCTGCCTGAATGGCAGCAACATCGCGCCAGATGGTGCGGGGGTGACAGTTTTCTTGTGCGGCAAGCTCGGCCACGGTGGCGCCATTCTTTCCGGACTCGATGGTCCGTAAAATACGCCATTGTCTGGCTAACTGGTCACCCCGCATGCCACCCCCTTGTTCAGCGGTTTTAGATGAGGATCAGGTTGTCATGTTTGTCAGTGATTTGAATTCGTTGGTTATCATAAAGTAGTACCGAAGTATTGCTTAGGGATCATTGTTTTGTCGTACTCTCATAACATAGAACTGTGACAGATACGGTCACACCTGTGCTTTTTCTGAAATTTTTTTTCAATGCCTGCGTTGCCCACCACGACGGCATTGGGCTGTGTCTTTGGTGCAGGTCTTTGTGGCCGGGACAGGCTATCATCACCGCCAACCGGGACGTTCGTGCAGAACGTGCATAATTCTTGTGCAAGGCCATTATGATATGTCTTGAATTATTTGGTTTATGGTTTGTGCCAGTTCAACAATGTTGTTTTTGCAGACGTCGTATATTACCTCTGCGTCCGCCTCAAAGTAATGATGGCTGATGATATCCCTCATCCCTTTGGCTTTTTTCCAATCAACTTGAGGATATCGTAATAAAAGCGTCTTATTTGTCGCCTTGTCCAGATTTTTTAATGCCTCGCCGATTGCGATCAGCAGCATACAAATACTGTCAAGTTTCTCCATGCCTGCTGGTGAGTCCGTAAAATCATTTACAGATTTAACCGGTTTAAAACGCTCCAAGATAGTTTGGCTTGCCCGATAAATCTGAGACAATATTTCTAAAATAAGCTCTTTGTCATACATAAACGGCCTCTTTGTCTATCCTGCCTTTGAGAAAAGCATTCATTCTTTCCCGATATCTTACAATATCTACAGTTCTGTGAAACTTCTCCTCCAGATCCTGCTTAATTCCTATAAGATAGAACAAATCCGGTTTTCCAAGCTCCACAACAACATCGATATCGCTTTGCTCATCCATGTTGTCTCTGGCTGCCGAACCAAAGATACCTATTCTTATTATTTCGTATCTGTCCTTATTCATCTCCTTAAACCGGCGCAAAGAAAGGACTATTTCATCTCTGTTCATTACCTTTTTCCTCCAATAGTTACCTCGATGATTTTCATGGTATCATTACCAAAAATATCAACTACTTTCACGGCCATTTATTGTCTGCCAGGCATACATTTCTTGTAAATGCTTTTGAGCTCCAGCTTTCTATCCTTTTTGCTCCTGAAGGACTGCCACTCGTTTTCAGAGATATAGCCACCTGTCCAGACCTCTTCATAATCGTCGAAGCCGAGCTGAACAGGATCGGAATGCGGATTGACTGCCTGGCTAATCATGGGCGTCGTGGAATTCCTCATCAGCGAAGGCATCAAAGTCTGTTAACGCTGGGTTGGCACGATATTCTTTTTCCGCCAGAATGGCGGCTTCGGCGAGAACCCTGTCGCGGTCCCGCTTGGGCAGTTTCATAACTTCTGCGGCAGACAGGTATAGACGCGGCCTCTTACTCGGCGGGAAAAAGCCTGGGGTCAAGTCTGCTCTTGACTCTTGTGCCGCCAGCGACGGCGCTTGTACTCCCTTTTCACTGTTTGGGCTAACCATTCTTCCGTCCTTTGCGGTAAACGGTACGTCCCTCTTTTACCTCAAAACCAATGCGTTTCTTGGGCTTTTCGGGCGGTGCCATGAGTCCCGCAATAGCCTCAAAGACAATCTTGAACTGCTCGTCATATTTCTTTTCCAATGCAGCCAGTTTGCGTTCGAGACCCTTGTGTGCAGCCAAAACCTGCCGTAGACGGACAAAGGCTCACATGATCTCGATGTTTACCTGCATGGCTCGGTCTCTGTGAAAGTTCCCCTAAAGGAACTTTTCAAGCAACTCTTCCAGATATATCTTCCATGATACAATCAATATATCTTCAATACGATAAGGGTTCTCAACCATGGCTATGACGTGCAGGGGCACATCCGGATATTCACTTCGAAAAGATCGCAGACCGGATAGATGGGCGCCGGTAATATGACTCTGAGATTTAATCTCAAAGGCACCGATTATTTTTCCGTATTTTTCAATGATCAAATCCACTTCCGCGCCATGGTTAGTCCGCCAGAAATAGATGCAGGCCTCACTTTGGCGATAGCGCAAGAGGCGGTAAGTTTCAAGGATAATAAACTGTTCAAAGAGACGTCCTCTCCGCACCGGATCAGGAGGGGCCGTGAGCTGGCGAATAAGGCTGTTAGTTATTCCAAGGTCAAAAAGATAGAATTTGGCATGGGATACCATACGTTTTCTGATGCTTTTTCTCCACGGTTGTAAACGAATAGAAATTAAGGTATCTTCAAGGATGTCATAATAAGCCTGAACCGTTCTTGTGGCCACATGACAGTCTCTGCTTATGGACGTAAAACTGATCAATTCCCCGCATTGACTGGCCGCCAGATCGAGAAGCCTGGAAAAACCACCCAGATTTCGAACCAGTCCCTCAGCATGGATTTCTTCTCTTAAATAAGTTTCAGTATAGCTATTCAGGATATCAACCCTGTCTTCCAGACTGCAGTCATAAATAGCTGGTAGGCTCCCGAATCGCAGCACTTCATCCAGAGAGAATGAATCGCCTATTTCCTGATAAACAAAAGGGAAAAGACGTCTTTGCACAGCGCGGCCGGCAAGGAGGTTGATTCCACCCTTCCTCAACTTCCGGGCACTGGAGCCAGTCATCAGGAACTGACATCCTGTTTTTTCAATAAGAAAATGGACTTCGTTGAGCAGGTCAGGTACACGCTGGATTTCGTCGATGAATATCCGCCGAATCCCTTCCCTCTCTATTTTTTCAAGGGCCTCAAGCCGTAGTCTCTCGGGATGCTTGGAATATTTCAGAAATTGATCGGTCATCAACAGATTTATCTTCCAGACCTTCTTGGTAAAGGTGGAATTGACCAAGGTACTCTTACCGGTCTGTCGAGGTCCAAAGAGGAAGAATGACCGATTCAAGGGAAGATCGCAAATTCTTGGTATCATGTTGCAGGATTGTACGGTATTCCTGCAACAATGTCAAGATAAGAGCATTGCAGGAACCTTCATGTAACTTTTTGTTTCAATCCACGCCCCGCGCGCGGGGCGACATTTTCAGCCTATTTCATTGTCTGAGATGCCGTGAACACCAGCCCAAGAATCCGGCCCGAATCTTGACTTTAAAGCCTTCATATTGATAACATCAAGATCAATTGAGCCCCCCCGACGATAGCATCGTTGGCCTGACGCCCCTGAAAAGGGGCGTTTCTTTATCCAATTCACAAGCCTGAAAACCGGCACTGGCCTTTTCGATCCCGGCCATCTAATCCCCCGGAAAAAATAGGGGACTTCATCTCTTCCGCTCTTCCAACAACTTCCTCGTTCTCTTCAGTTCCTCCGCAATCAGCTTGTCGTCAGGGAGCACAGTGCGGTATTCGGAGGCGAGGACCTTGTTCGGCAATCCTTTCCCGGATTTGCCAGACACTGTCTGGCAAATCTCTTTCGACCCATTTCCCAGTATGTGGCGGTCATGATCGCATTGACGGTAAGGGCTGAGACCCGCCGTACTTCTTCAATAAGAGACACCATGCCGGAAAGAAGGCCATCATACCCCTGGACTGAACCGCTCATATTTTTTCCATTTCAAGCCAGATCATGGCCGCAAGTCTTGCGTCAGCCAGGGCGCGGTGCATTTTCATCTCTTTTATAGATTCCCCGAATAGATATCGTCCTACTGTTTTCAGCTTATGGTTTGGCAAATGGCGAAACCCCTGTTGTTTCAACATCGAAGACCACATAACGATGCATTGATTCAATTGAATTGCTTAACGGGATTCCAGCCATTTATGTCCTTATTCAGCGTCGCATTCCTTGTTTTGGGGAGCAAACTAGGGCCGCGCCTTGATCTGTGCATATCAAGATGCGATCTCCTGTCTAAACTCCTCCCTGGCCCAGACCTGGCCCCATAAGGCTAGCGGGCTCATTGTAACACGTGTCGCGCCCCTGGCCCAGACCGGGATGACACGAACGACACGTCTGTCCAAGGCTGTCGCGCCAGGGCGGGCAGGGCGGGCGCTACGCTCGAAATGACAACCTTGGTGAGTTCTCGGACAGCCTTCTATCATTCTTTTTCGTGCTTTCAATCTTTCGTGGTTTCGTGATAGTTCTTTTTTGTTTCTTCAAGACTAAATTCAACATCTAACCGCACAGGTCGATATTTTTCGGTCATGATCTATTCTTTCAAGATGTGCAGAAACGCTCTAATAAGAGAATGAGAGACA
>JAFDKF010000278.1 GCA_019307135.1 Deltaproteobacteria bacterium | reverse complement strand
CGTCTTGGCCTATTTACCCATTTCAGCTCAAGGCTGTTTTGGGTAAGATTCTTTCATTTATTAAAGAACCCCGCAGCCCCGATAGATCGTGGGAAATTTGGGGGAAATTTGGGGACGTTGTTGACTAGCTTGACTTTTTTTGTGAGCCCTATGAAGCCCCTTGCCCTTTGGGGGCCAGATGCCTCACAGCTATAGACTTTTCATCTTTAGCAAGAGGCCGCAACGCTTTGACTGGATGCCAATTTCAAATCGACAAATGACAGGCTGCGTGAAGCATACCATTGAAACGAAATGGCTTTCCGCATAAAGGGCGCGACGAGGCGAATTTGGGCCGGGCAAGTCCGGATCAGGTATTGGTTCTGTACAACGCAGATTGGCAGAAAGATGTAGACGGCTCCGAACCCGGCCAAGATTCAAAAGAGGTTGCCGAATACTATGTCAAGATGCATACCGATCCTGTAACAGGAAAAAAGCCCTATCTATTAGGGTTGAAATGCGTGCATGGTAAGAAACATTTGACCCACAAAAAGCACTTGAACCACTGGGTTATCAGGGAAAAGAGTCAGGACAACAAGGACGGTATTATTTTCGTCGGAAAAGGCAGGGGACCAAGGGCTGAGGAATGGGCCAGAGATTCAAGGCACGTAGAAATTGTGCTTGACCCGCTGCCGAGTTTATTCTTCACCGGCAAGTTCTAAGATTGCCTTAACCAAATCAGGCTTCAAGCGAAAGTCAAGGTCAAGAAGCTTTTCAATCAACGGTTTCAAGGCAAGGATGAGGCCTTTTCTTTTGGCTCGAAGCAGCACACCTGCGGTTCCTGTCAGCGTAAACCCTTGCATTTCCGCGACACGTCTGGCCAACTTGTCATCAACAATCACTAGCGCTGAAGGATGATTCGTAGCAAGGGCCAATACCTCTGATTCGCCTGGACCCAAATCAGCAATCAGCTCCAGGTACCTCGGCATGCTAACGGGGGTTATTTCAATCCATGGGTAAGTTCCCAACCGGGGCACATCTTCGCCCTGAATCTGTCCTTCTTCCAATTCTCTTTTTACAGCTTCAGGTACAATAATGCCACCGTAAAGCTTCTTCAAGACTTCAAGAAGCCCCAGTCGATGAAGATAAAATAACGGGGAAGTGTTTGCAATGGCAATTTCAGGCATTTTCGAAGTCTCTTTCTAACTCCTCTTTTGTCAGATCAAAGATCGGAGCACCATATTTTCCCAAAGACTGCAAGAAACTAACCCTTGACATTCCTGCAAATTCTGCTGCCCTGCCTGAAGAAAGTTTTCCCATCTCATAAAGTTTGACCGCTAACAACTTCGTGGCCTCCTTGGCAAACTTTTCGGGGGTCTCTTTCAAGGAAATGAGTACTGAATCAGGACATGGAATGGCAATAGTTGGCATACTTCTTCCCTCCCCTCTATCTCTTTTTTGTACACATTACCTTTAATTCACCCTCGTGTCAACAACTCACATGCGCGGTCACACATAATAGGCTTGGCAAGGAAACATTCATGTCAAAGCGGAGGAAGCAGCAGCGAATTTCACCAAAAAGGACGTAAGGGCTTGACATGTGCCGGGTTCTCTTCCTAATTCTATTATTGTCTTTATCTCGTACTTTTGCCCAGGCATCCCTGACACCCTTTGGGGCAACTCCGGATCAGGTATTGGTTCTTTACAACGCTGATTGGCAGAAAGATGTAGACGGCTCCGAACCCGGCCAAGATTCCAAGGAGGTTGCCGAATATTATGTCAGGATGCATACCGATCCCGTTACAGGAAAAAAGCCGTATCTGCTGGGCCTAGGATGCGTTCATGGTAAGAAACATTTAACCCACAAAAAGCACTTGAACCACTGGGTTATCAGGGAAAAGAGTCAGGATAATAAGGACGGTATTGTTTTCGTCGGAAAAGGCAAGGGGCCAAGGGCTGGGGAATGGGCCAGAGATTCAAGGCACGTAGAAATCGTGCTCGACCCTGGTGAGGAAGTTATTGATTGGGATTCGGTGGAAATGTGGTGCCAGTCCGATCAAAGCAAAGAAAAGAAGCTTGTTACGCCGATAGTCACAGGTATTCCTCAAAAAAAGGGAAGAGAATTCGTCTACCCTGACATTGAAGAAGGGAAAGGTCGCTGTTATCGATTTGATGCGCACCAGCTCTTCAAAGGAACAGTCTGGGTAACATTCAAAGCGAAAAATACCTCCGGCAAACTCATCCGAGACTTAAAGCTAAAATACTATGATCGGGATGATTTTGAATTTTCAACAGTTGGACGCTATAAACGCAAATGACAGTTGGATTGCGCCAACGCTTTGTTATTGTTAATAAATGATATCAAGAATTTTTGGCTTTATCAAGTATATGATTGTCTGGAGGGGGTTAATTTTC
>JAFDKF010000140.1 GCA_019307135.1 Deltaproteobacteria bacterium | reverse complement strand
CAATAGTCAACAGCCCACGACAAATGTGACTACTAATGCCGTTAACCTTCAAACTCATCTTACGTATCATCCGTGCAAAGCTACAGCAATAGCCGTGCCGAACAGTATTGATTATCAACAATCTTTATCTCCTTTATTAAATCCAACCAAAACAAGGTCTTGTCTGCCTCTTCCTCAGCAATGGAAAGCTTTGAGATAAATTCAGCTTTTGACCTTGTTTTACAAGCCGCCCTACAGCTTGCGGCAACAAAAGTTCCAGAACGAAATATTTCATTCCCGATTAACTTTCCTTCCCTGTTATCAGGTAGTCTTCGGCAAAGCCTAACAATATTCTTGGCAAATTCCTTGGTTCTCTTTTTCATCAAAGCTTCATTCATTTATCCACCTCCAGTATTTCATCGACACTCCGGATATGCTTTGCCGAAGCCATGGGCTGCGCTAAATTGGGGCAAATGTGACTTTGCCTCTACCTTCCCCTGAGGTGCCGATTTCCGCATAAGGACATCGGCTATTTTTTGTTTGAGTTCATCAAGATCGATACTCTTTATCACGTAGCCATCAGCCTGAGACAGGCGGGGGTCATCCATATAGCTGTCATAAGCGGTAAAAATAATGATAGGCAGGTAGGGATCTTGCCTTTTGATGTCTCGCAACACCTCCCATCCGTCGGGTCTGTCCAGATAAAGATCAAGAAGCACCAAATCCGGTCGTGAAGATCTGAGGTGTTCGCTGACCGATTCCGCATCACGTACACTCTTGACGCCGTACCCCTCACACATCAGTTCTTCCGACACCGACAGTCTTATCGGTTATACTCAGGTTAAAGGTGGACTCAAACCAGCTTGCCGGTTTATGTTTCATATCTATTAAGCTTTCATCTTGAAAAACCGCTATGATCAACTGCAAGGTATGATCGTCCAATTCAAAGTCATCCCAGCCCAACGACTGCAATCGTCTTCTTACCTCTCCGATCGTCATATCAGGCATCTCCGAAATCGTATTGGCCAGGCTCCTGATAAAGCCGGGGATCGTATTTTGCGCCATCCCCTTCCGTTCCAATCTATCTACTAGAATTTCTATAAGTTGGTTCATTTTCTGTCATATAGAAGAATCTTGCACTTGCTTCATGTATTAGGCCATCTCGTCGAGAGGATTCCCATCATCTCGTCAATCTTTCCCATCAGGTCCAAAACCTGTTGGTGCGGAACCTCTCGAACCATTTTGCCCGTCTCTTTATCGAGCACCGTCACCTTAATCCGGCCTGTCTGTTCATGAACCGCGCACTCGAGGCGGATGTCCCCGACCTGCAGGTGCTCCTGTGCAATTTCCAGGATCCCTTGAAGTAATTTGACGTCTTGTTTCTCGCTCTCTGCCATGGTTCTTACTCCCTGCTCCATTGTTTCGACTTTTTCCGGCATGTTTTTGTTCACCCCCGTCTCTTTTTTTTCTGCGTATCACCCCTTTTGCTTATTACGCCGTTCAGCGGTATCCGGAGGGCAGAAAGCAAAATTCATAACCAAAGGACATGATGAGCCCACCCTTCATCTCTCGTTCAATCTCCAGGCCTCAATGTTCAGAAGCTGCTCGTATAGTGGGTGCAGGTGGGATTCCGGTCGCGCATACCTGCGTTTGAGTTCCAATCTCTCAAGACAATTGGCCACCCGCTGCCACAGTTCGGCCAGCTTACACGGCTTGAACATGTAATCATCAGCGCCATGTCGAAGGGCGTCCATGGCGACGTTCACGTCACGATTGCCGGTCAATATCATAACAATAGTCTCCGGGTTTAGCTCTTTGGCCTTCTTGAGCACGGCGATGCCATCTGTCTCAGCCATGTTTATGTCGGTGATCACCAGATCAAATCCGTTAATACTCAATGACTCAATGGCGGCTTCGCCACTTGATGCTGTTGTGACCTGGTAGCCCTTATCATCAAAAGCCGAAGCAATCACTGTGAGGATATCAGGATCGTCGTCCACCAATAATATTTCGTACCCTCTCATTGCCCTGCCTGCCTGTCGCTTCCCACGGTGTGCCTTTTTACATCCATCTTTACCCATCCCGTTTTAACTCTTTTAACTCACGACAGCTACCTTGAAAAACTCATCGTCAACATTGAAAATAACCTGCCGGGCGCCTTGAGTTGCGCGGAGTTCCGAGCAGTCGTCCAATCTTTCTGCCACTGGAACGTCATGGCCAATACCGGCATCAAGGGCTAGCCTTGTTATAAGATTTCCGGCAATCACGTTGGCAGCCTCTTTGAATACATCGAGGAGATCGGTATCTGCAATCGCTTGGGCCGTGCCCAAAAAGTTCTTTGCCATATCCGTCACCAATTGTTTAGAACCATAGAGCATAAGCACAAGCGAAGTATTTTTCACGGCGACCCCGGCCTTGAAACACGATTCAGGAAAAGAAGGCGCGGGGTCATCTTCTGCAATCACCTCCGGAAACATGAAATACATGTTCTCGAACACATCAAGAACGACCTCTTCTACCGCCTCTTGGATGTCTTCTCTTTTCATCTACCTCTCAAGTTATAAAATCGCTTCGCGATTTTATATAACGCCTACCTGTGCGGGCGTGCCGCACGCAGACAGGCGGCTACGCCGCTTAAAAAAAGAAATTCCTATACTCCCATGACAAAAATGCGTGCCATTTCTCGTTCCTCCCTTACGATCTTCAATTGCGGATTGGGGATTTTGGATTTATCCATGATGTACCCTTAAACTAGATTTTGGCTTCCGTTGTTTGTTCCCTTTTGCTTGATGTTCTGATGGATGAAACAATAATCGCTATGATTTCATCGTTTTCATTCATTAGTGAATCAAGTAAAGTATTATCAACAATCTGCACCTCCTTCATTAATTCCAACCAAAACAACGTTTCGTCTGCCTTTTCCTCAGCAATGGAAAGCTTTGAGATAGATTCAGCTTTTGACCTTGCTTTACAAGCCGCCCTACAATTTGCGGCAACAGAAGTTGCATAACGAAATATTTCGTTTGCAATTAAGTTTCCTTCCCTGTTACCAGGTAGTCTACGGCAAAGCTTAATAATATTCTTCGCAAATTCCTTGGTTCTCTTTTTCATCAAACGCTTCATTCACTTATCCACCTTCAGTATTTGTTCCCCAATCCAAATGGCGTGTTAACACTGCAATATCTGACCAATATTAAGAGCCCTGAAAACCGATGGACATCTCTTTTCTGTATTGCTACTTGCATTCATCGTACCCACTCCGGTTATGCTTTGCCGAAGCCATGCGCTGCGCTAAATTGGGGCAAATGTGACTTTGCCTCTACCTTCCCCTGAGGTGCCGATTTCCGACTGAGGACATTGGCTATCTTTTGTTTCAGTTCATCAAGGTCGATACTCTTTATCACGTAGCCATCAGCCTGAGACAGGCGGGGATCATCCACAAAGCTGTCATAAGCGGTAAAAATAATGATAGGCAGGTAGGGATCTTGCCTCTTGATATGACGCAACACCTCCCATCCGTCGAGTCCGTCCAGATAGAGATCGAGAAGTACCAGATCCGGTCGTGAAAATCTGAGATGCCCCGTGACCGATTCGGCATCACCTACACTCTCAACCCGGTACCCCTCACACATCAGTTCTTCCGAAAGGAGTTCTCTAATGCATTGCTGGTCATCTACAATCAGAATGTTCGCCATTATGCATTCTCCCTCTGTCTATGTTTGCTCAGCAGCGTCTTTCAAACCATTATTCCAATTGTGCGGTGCCCCTAACTTCAGCAATTGCCTCGTTAGCCCATGAGCCCTTCGGCATACAGCCCTAATCTGCGCCAGTCCTCGGTAATCCGGATGCCCCTCTTGTTTATTCATCATCAATATTTCCACATAAGATGAAATAACCTGGAACAGATTATTAAAATCGTGGCCAATCCTGGCCGCCAATTGTCCCACGGCCTCCGTCTTCAAAGCCTGAAGCATAATCAATAAGTCGGTTGGTTCCCCCTGGCTATCCCAGCAAAGTGACGCGCTGATGGTCACGTCGATTAGTCGACCGTCTTTGGTTAATCTTCTGGTTTCCCGTTCAAGAACAGGTTTTTCGATAAGAAGATCATCAATTTCAGCTTCGGTTATCTCCAGGTCCGAGTCGGGGATATAAGGGATAGGTTTTCCTAATACTTCTTCTTTCTCGTATCCGAAGATACGGGTGAAGGCGGTATTGACAAATGTGGCCCTGCCCGAAAGGTCATAAATGACTATCGCGTTGGGCAAAGAGTCAACAAGGGAATGAAAAAGCGCCTCATAGCGTTTCAAAACAGCATATTCGGCCTTCTGTGAACTTAGCTCCACTTCGCTCTCTCCCGGGCCGGAGGCCGCAATTGGTCGAGTAGCCTGCCCGCCATTGCCAGCCGGGCGGGGTAAACCCGCCCCTACGCCCGCCCGCCTCGCCTGAGCGCTCGCGATGGCGGGCAGGTAGGGTCGGCTTTATGCCGACCGCTTGCCCGGCTTCCAAGCATTTTCCTAAGCACCACGGCCACGTCTGTCACATCACTGTCGGAATATGTTAGAAAACGCGGTCGCAAAGCATGTCCTTTTGCAATGGTGTCCTTCTCTCTGTCGGGCAGAATGAGGATGATGCGAAGGTCCCAAATCAATTCTTTAATGGAAAGGATCTCCAAAAGATCTTCCCTGCTGGCAGCTAAAAGAACAGCAATGCTCGGACGATGTGCAGGCTCGCGAAGCCTGCGGGTAAGGGTTTCGACTGTTCGGTAAATCTCGGTGTTGTGCACCGGAACCATCGCCTCAACCACCTTCTGAAGCCGTTCTCCAACGCCGTCTCTCACTGGTGCGTACAAGAGCAAATTCATATCACGCATGACTTCTTTTGCCTGTGTCACCGGAATATCTTCCTTGTCCGGGTTAGGCGCTTAGTTGTGGAATTCGTGTTTCTTCTGGCAGAAACTTTTTTGCCATGTTCAACAACAAGACATCGGTCGGGCGTAAAGCCCCTGGCCCAGACCGGGTTAATCCCCGGTATCACCTGTTTGGCAAGTGTCGCGCCAGGGCGGGCCGACCCTACCTGCCCGCCATCGCGAGCGCTCAGGCGCGGCAGGCGGGCGTAGGGGCGGGGTTTATCCCCGCCCGGTCTGAGCTAAAGTTGTGGAGCTTGCCTTCGGCAAGGACAATCATAGAAGAGTAGGGTCGGCCACTGTGCCGACCAAAAATTGCTGGCGGGCACGGTGGCCCGCCCTACGCTCTAAAGAAACGGATCAAGCAATAACCAATTTGATCGTTACGAAAAACTGTAAACCGAGAAATGAAGGATGGCCCCTGTGTCATTGGAATATCTCCTTTCGGAGTTCAGAATAAGCTTATATAACAAGAAGCGTACCAAAAGTTGTACTGAATGCAGATTGGCTTAATTCCGGTGAGTTAGCGTATTGGAGGAAGATGACAAGGAAACGGAAAGGGCTGGGAACATTGAAATCCGTCTGGCAGCACTGGACAAATTCTGTTTTTATCAGACTCAGTCCAATTCCACCAAATCATTGAAGCGGTACTGACCGAAACCTAGGTTGATGGGTGTATCCAGAACTTGGGGGATGCATCTTCTTGAAATCAGTTGGGCCGCATTTGTGGAGTATTGGAGTACATCAAGTGCCTAAAGTGAGCTAAAATGAGCTAAAGTTGAAAGACAAAACGAGTAATAAAACAGTTTTTCAAGTCCTTAACTTTAGCTCATTTTAGGCACTTTAGTTCACTTTAGCTCACTTTTCTTCCATTGTCTGCCAAATTTAGAAGGATGCGGAAAAGTTGTTGTCTCCCCCAAGTGTTAGATACGCCCTAGGTTGATCGGTTCACCGTTCAAAGTTCATAGGTTCAAAGCCTGCCCTGGCGCGACACGCTCGTGAGAGACTATCACGCTCACCAACCAGGTCTGGGCCAGGGGTTGTCAACCCTGAACCGTGAACCCTGAACCGTGAACCGTGAACCGTGAACCGTGAACCGATCACTTTAGGCGAAAGTCTGTAGGGGGGGCGTTTATCGGTGAACCTTGAACCTCTGAACCCGTGAACGGTTACAAACGGGTTTAGCCGACTCTGGATATATTGTATTTTTTCAACAGCTCATAGAAGCGGGCACGACCCAGGCCAGATATCCGGCAGGCATCTTTGATGTTGCCCCTGGTGTGGCATACCACGTTTTTCAAATACTCCTTTTCCGCTTCGGCAGCAGCGGCCATTCGAAAATCCCGCAACGGGGCAAGTGCACTAATAGGCTCAAGGCTTCCCTTTAGAACGCTTTTCCCCGTGGACTCTTTGCTGACCGAGGTCTGTACCGCCTTGATACGGATTCTGACCGGCAGGTGCTTGGGAAATAGGGTGGGTTCATACCGTGCTTTGACGAGAGCCGTTTCCAGGGCATTGACCAACTCCCGAACATTTCCGGGCCAGTCATACGCAGCGAGTGTATCCAAAAATCCAGGTGAAAAGCTTTTTGTTTCTATCTCATAACTTTCGCAGAGCTTGGCCGTGTAGTACAGGACCAGCTCCTTGATGTCTATGGTGCGTTCTCTGAGCGGAAGCAGCCTGATGGTAAAAGACTCGAGGCGAAATAGAAGGTCTTTCCGGAACTGGCCGGATTGCATCATTTGACGGAGATCTCTGTGGGTGGCCACCACAAGCCTGAAGTTGCTCTTGATTTCTCGCCTGGCACCCACCGGGCGGAAACAGCGTTCCTGGAGGACCCGAAGAAAGGCTTTCTGAACAGACATGGGGAGTTCACCTACCTCGTCGAGAAAGAGCGTCCCGCCATCAGCCTGCTTGATAAGCCCTTCCTGTGCCTTGTCCGCTCCTGTAAAGGCGCCCTTTTCATGCCCGAACAGCACACTCTCCACAAGCGTTACGGGAAGTGCGGCACAATCGACTACAACGAAGCTTTTGTCGGCGCGGTGGCTGTTGTTATGAATTGCCCGTGCAAAGAGTTCCTTGCCTGTGCCGGTTTCACCGGTGATGAGAACATTCACGTCACTGTGGGCGGCTTCCGCCAGAAGGTCAAAACAGGCTTTTATCTGCGGGCTGCTTCCAACAATGCCGGCCAGATCTAAGGACACCGGAACCTTCCCGGCCTTCTTTGCCTTCCGGTATTCGAGGACGCGGATTAGGGGCAGTTTGAACTTTTCCATTGAGAACGGCTTCTCGATGTAGTCCCAGGCGCCACTTTTGATAGCAAGCTCGGCCCCATCAGGATCGCCGAACCCGGTCATAATGATCACCTCAGGCGCAGAGGGCGCTGCCAGAATCTCCGGTAACGCATCCAGCCCGCTTCCATCCGGCATGCGTACATCGAGAAACACGACATCAAACGTTCCGGTGGACGTCTCCTTGACTCCATCCTCAAGTGTTAGCACAGATGTAGCATCAAATCCGAGGTGCTTCACCATATCGGACAGCACGTCGCATATCGTCTTATCGTCGTCAATAATCAGAATGTTTGCCATTCTTGTTGCTCAATCAAACCCAAGAGGAAAACTCCAATTCCCTGTGAAGCAGTACAATTACGTCCCTCATTACATTAGGCCACGGAGTAACATATATTGTTTTGCGGTAATCACCCCTCATTATGCACATGCGGACCCTTTCACCAGCCTGGGCCCCGGCAAGATCAGACAAAAACTCCCTTAGCGTTCTTGTCTTTCGGGAATTAAAGGACATCACAAGGTCACCTTCCTGCAGACCCGCTTTTTCTGCCGGCGAGTTAGGAATAACCTTCTCCACCAAAACGCCGCCAGCCTTGCCCGCTTCTTCAAGCCTTTCTGCCTCATTGCTGTCAAAGATGACTTCACTTACAGTAATACCAAAAAAAGGAGTTATTTTAGTTACAGCAGGAAGATACGGCGGTCTTTCTTCAGCCACTGCGTACGCCGTAACCCTGTAATCATCTTTTGCGACACACATATAAACTTCACTGCCTACCTTGCTTCCTGCCAGGTCGTTTTGGAACTGTTTAGGGGTTCTTATTTTTCTGCCGTTAAAAGAAATTATTATATCCCCCGGCGCAATGTCTGCCTTCTGAGCGGGAGAACCGGCTGCAACACTGTTTCAAGTAAGCCGCTGCGCGGCAGTTCTTTTTGGCTGCGTCGGGATTTCTCAACAACCAATGACCTATAAATTTACCTATCTGATGAGATTCCTGGATCAGGCCTGTGCGTATT
>JAFDKF010000139.1 GCA_019307135.1 Deltaproteobacteria bacterium | reverse complement strand
TTGATCGGCTGGTTCGGGCCTGTGTGACCACCCAAACCGTCACATACAACGAAATCATACGTCGACCCTCCGCCACCCGAATGAGTTTTGGCAGCTAAGTCAATAGGCATTTAAAATAAATCAAGAGTGGTAAATTGTAACCGGTGGTTTTGGTAAGGATTCAGGCCAGTGAAATTGGTACGGAATTATATCGGTGTTTACATTTGGTGGCATTTGTGGATGGTTTTATCTGATTTGTCCATAGGGATAGGGATTCATTTTTGTAGGGGAAAACCCCCAACAGGTGGGAATCTATCCCGGACCGAGGCGGGAAAAATAACCGGCAAGGAGAGTTTATGTGAGCACAAAGGGTCCATTTTGATGAGCGGCGAGGGTTATTGGCTATTGGGGACTTTTTAACTTAAGTTTTACCTGGCCAGCGAATATTTTCTATCCGTTGCCAGCTTCTCGCCTCGAATTGCTGATTTGCTGACAGCCGGAACTGAAATTTTTGAAGCTGTGCGGTTAGCATTTACCGTGTTTTGTCAATGAGTTGATGGTTACGCCGCCCGCCAAATCGATTCGGGCGAGGTAAACTCGCCCCTACGGGAAGCCGCCGATCAGAATTAGCTCATTCGGAAGGGCTCAGGAATCACCTTAACCGCACAGGTCGAAATTTTTAGTTTGTGGGCAAGATCGGCATGCAAACCGAATGGCATACCTAATTCAGATTATCAAGTTAAATAGTTAAGAGCGTCCCCTTTTGTTCCCGACAAAACAGGCGAGTCTCACGTGAAGATTAAAGGATGCCCCCCGTATCCCTTCGCTCTAAAAGAGTATTTGAACAAGCGCCAGATACCTTAGCATAAGTCTCACAAAGCGTCTTTGTCCAGAACTGTAAACGTTCAACTCTATCGTTACCTGGATCGCAGATTACTGGATTTGATGTGTACTATTTAAGCGCCCGAAATTCCAAGGTTTCTGTATCATATCGCAACTTTTTTCCTGAAAACTGTGTTGTTTCCAGGGTGACCTGCTACGGTTCCAGGCTTATTCTTTCGGTCTCACCCCTGAAAACACCTATCCAGCCTGTCGGTTGACCGAAATTTGGCCCAAGACCTGTAACTTCTCAATAAGTTCGGGACGGCTTACCCGCATACTCTTAACGTAGGGGCCGGGTTTATCCCGCCTGTGTTCATTGCGGCGCAAAACTCTTACGGGCGGGATAAACCCGCCCCTACGAGAAATGGTCTTACCCGAACTTTTTGAGAAGATACCAAGACCTTGACAAAATATGTGATATCCATTACTAATTTGATAATACAGGAATTTCCTTTTTTGTAATAAGGTCATCTGCTTGATCAACATAACCACCGCATGATCGTGTCCAGCTAAATGCAAGTCGCTGGGATTCCCGTTAAAGCCGGATGGAATTCGATATTGTTACCCACCCGGTGAGAGTCGGCAGGGGGAATCAGCGGACTGCAATTCAGGCTTAAAAAGAAGGAGAACTGGTGGACAGGAAAGCCTTGAGGCAAATCCGTAATGCAGCACAGGATGGCGAGCCGGTTTCGGCACAAACAGCACTTGCGATACTGCATTGTCCTTCAGATGATATTCCCGAGATCCTTTCTGCTGCCACGGTCATGCGCCAGCGATATTTTGGGAACAGGATCAGCCTGTGCTCAATTCTGAACGCAAAGAGCGGTGCGTGTGGAGAGGATTGTGCCTTCTGTGCCCAGTCATCATTTCACAGAACAGATGCTGAGGTCCTTGGATTACAAACCAAAGAAGCGATTGTCGAAGCGTGCCGGGCGGCAAAAAAGATGCCGATTGCACATTTTGCTGTGGTTACCAGTGGCAGAGCATTAAAAAGTAATGACATCAATCGCATATGCGAGGCTATCAGGAGCAGTCCGGATCCCGATGTGGCCTGGTGTGCCTCACTGGGCTGCCTGAGTAAAAATCAGATCAAGGCATTAAAGGCGGCAGGTCTCAAACGGTTTCACCACAATTTGGAGACTGCCGAAAGCTTTTACCCGACTATTTGTTCTACACACGCCTACGCTGAGCGCCTGGCCACTGTTCGCGCAGTAAAAGAACTGGGCATGGAGATCTGCTGTGGCGGTGTCCTGGGTATGGGCGAAAGCCTGGAGCAAAGAGTAGAACTGGCTCTTGCGCTGGCAAGAGAACAGGTGAATTCAATTCCCCTGAATTTTTTGATTCCCATAAAGGGTACGCCCCTCGAAAAACAGGAACCCATGAGGCCACTGGATATCATCCGTTCTATTGCCATGTTTCGGATGGTGAATCCACAGGCGGAGATACGAGTATGCGCCGGCCGTTTGCACCTTCGTGACTTGCAGTCCATGATTTTTTACGCTGGGGCTACGGGGATGATGATCGGGCCGTTGCTCACGGTTGCCGGGCGAAATGTGGAAGAAGACTTGCAGATGCTGAAAGATCTCGAGGTCAGTTATGCATTATGAAGCGTGGATCAACGAACGGCTTTGCGATTTGAGCAAACGCCACCTTGACCGCCATGTGCAGGCTTATCTTGAGGCTGGTGGCAGGATTCGGATAGGAGACCGGACTTATCTCAATTTTTCTTCCGCTGCCGAGGCTCTGCGTGGAGCAGGATGTGGCGCTACGGCATCAAGATTGCTCACAGGAACACTCACATGGCACGACGAGCTGGAGCAGAAGCTGGCCCGGTATAAGGGCTATCCCTGTGCCCTGCTTTTTGGCAGCGGGTTCCTGGCCAATGTTGGCACAATACCGGCTCTCATGGGCAGGAATGATTACGTGTTTGCAGATAAACTGGTGCATGCCAGTATTGTGGACGCCATCATGTTGAGCCGCGCAAAGCTGTATCGTTTCCGCCATAACGATGTTGAACACCTGGAGCGAAGACTTATTGTAACGGAGTCTGTATTTAGCATGGATGGAGACCTTGCACCCCTTCAAGATATTGCCCATGTGGCGCAGAGGCATGATGCAATGGTCATGGTAGATGAGGCACATGCAACGGGTGTTTTTGGGCCAAAGGGAGGCGGACTTGTCAGAGAGTGGGGACTTGAACCTATGATTAATATCGGCCTCGGTACGCTGGGTAAGGCATTTGGTGGCTACGGGGGCTTTGTTGCGTGTTCAGAGTCAATGCGGGCCTTTCTGATCAATCATGCCCGCTCTTTCATCTATTCAACCGCCCTTCCACCATCGGTAGTTGGGGCCGCATTGGGTGCCATGCAAATGATCGAGGAGAGCTGTGACCTCGGTGCCCAACTGTTAAAGAATGCGGCGGTCTTCCGAAATCGCCTTCAAGAGGCAGGGTTGAATACCGGGAATTCCGCCAGTCAGATTATTCCTATCATGGTTGGCAAAAATAGCAAAGCACTCGCCATCTCGAAAAAACTAAGGGAGCAGGGTATCATCGGTCTAGCCATTCGCCCTCCAACTGTTCCTCAAGGAACCGCCAGGATTCGACTCTCCGTGACACTGGCTCATACCAGGGAAGATCTCGAACATGTGGGTCAGGTTATTATTGCCACAGCCCAGGGTGAGGGGCTATAGTGAAAAGGCGACCGCTCGTATTGATTGCAGGCTGGGCTCACACGGAACACGCATTGCACCCTGTTGCGTCGGCGTTACATGCAGCAGCCTACGACATCAAAGTCAAATCAATTTGGCAATTGTTGGACCAGATGGAAAAGGCAACACGGCAAGGCTGTAGCCCAAACGCGTGCCGCCCAGCCCGGGGAGAAGACTTGGCGCGAAGAGGCGCTTGCAAAGAAAACCCCGGTCTTTCCTGCTATGCATATGCGCTTAAGCAGATCCTGCAAAAACAGGACGACCCGTGTGTTGTTGTTGGCTGGTCCGCCGGGGCGATTGTGGCCCTGGAAGTGACCTGTGAAACTCCCGGATCGCTAAAGGGGCTTGTGCTGATAGGGGCAACACCGAAATTCTGTGCTGAGGAGGGATATCCCTGGGGGGTGGCTGCACGAAATGTGCGTGCTATGATCATGCAGGTAAGAAAGGAGCCAAGGGCTGTACTCGGTCGTTTCTTTCAGGATGTTTCCTGGCCTGCGGTTGAATCCGAGTCCTGTCTAAACGAAAAAGTAAATGCAGCCTGTCACATAGGAATCGAGCACCTTGTTCACGGCTTGGAGTATCTCCGAAAGATGGATTTGAGGGATAGGTTAAAGGGAATCGAAATTCCGATATTGGTCATTCATGGGAAAAAAGACCGTATTGTCCCGTGGCAGGCCGGGGCATGGCTCAATCGTTCATTGCCTAATAGCCGCATCATCATACATAAAGGGGTCGGTCATGACATTCCCGAACGACAAGCAGTCGTTCTTGCGTCTCAAATAAGAGAGTTCCTGGAGAATCGGTGTTGAATGCTGAAAAACATCAATGCTCAGTGACTGCGCGATTTTCTACAGCTTCGGCAACCTACCACAGAAAGGCTGACGTACAGAAAACCGTTGCCAGAAAGTTATTGAGCCTGGTTGCGGCTACCAGGCCTGTCGATCATGTTCTTGAGATTGGTTGCGGTACCGGCCTGTTAACCGAACTGCTCCTTGAGCATTTTCCAACGGTTATGATTCATGCGATGGATGCCTCAGAAGAGATGATTGCCCAGGCACGAAACCGTTTGTCAGCAAACAACCACATACGGTGGTTCATATCCGATCTCAGAACATTCGACCCCCCTGTTTCATATCCACTCATCGTGAGCAGCTCGTCACTGCACTGGATTTGCCCCATCGAGGACAGCTTAAGACGTTTGGCTGATTTTATACACGCAGGCGGTGACGTCGTTGTGGCGTTAATGCTTCATGGCACGTTAGGGGAACTCCGCGCCACACGTCTTCGTGTAGCACCGCAAAAACCACCCCTTGGCCGATTACCCCTGGCTGGGGAGGTTCTCTCTGGCCTCGAAAGGGTGGGATTGCGTGTGGTGACAAAATGGCAAGAGAGAATTCGGGCACCTCATGTATCTGCCGAAGCATTCCTTCGCACGATTCATGAGCAGGGCCTCACAGGAGGCGCCGTCTCCTCTTCGAAATGCCCTTTGACTCGTGGGGAACTGCAAAGGCTCAGGGCAGAATACGAAGCCGAGTACAACAATAATGGCTCTGGTGTCTTCGCAAGCTATGAAGTTTTATATGTGAGAGCCACAAAACCGTAAGCGATCACGGGGCTCCTTTTGTCTCTCACAGAGCCCACAGAGGCACTGAGTTCTAAAGAAATTATCTCTGTGATCTCTGTGGGCTCAAGCGACCAAAGGGAGCGGGCGAGAGATTCTCAACTCTGTGATCAGATGCACAAAACCAGCACTGCACTATGAACGACAGAGGGATTTTTGTGACAGGCACGGATACTGGTGTCGGAAAGACCGTAGTGACGGCTGCCCTCGTCTCGCTGTTTCGGGCAGGTGGTATCGACGCCATTCCCATGAAGCCCGTTCAGACCGGCTGTATTTCCACGCCCCATGGTTGGGTGGTTGTTGATCTTGAATTCTGCCTTAATATGGCAAATCTTGAGCCGCCGCCTGCGGAGCGAAAGCTTATGGCGCCTTATTGTTTTCAACCAGCCTGTTCTCCCCACCTGGCAGCCGATCAGGCATGCAAGAACATATCGATTTCTCGCATAGTCAATGACTTTTCAGTGTTGAATGCCAATCACGACCTGGTCATCGTTGAAGGTGCAGGTGGGGTGCTGGTACCGATCAACGGCGAAGAGACGATGCTCGATGTAATGGTTAGGCTTTCGTTACCTGTACTTTTGGTGGCTCGACCATGGCTGGGAACCATCAACCACACACTGCTTTCACTGCGTGAACTCGACCGGGCGGGACTGCCAATTTTGGGGGTGATATTCAATGATTCCCGTTCGTGGACATGGGATGAAATTGTGGGTGATAACCGGTTGACCGTGGAGCGATTCGGCCACACTCCTGTTTTGGGACATCTTCCTTTCATAGAAGAAATCGAGACGAAATCGCATAAAGGTTTCGTGAGTGCGTGTTCACCCTATTTGCCTTCTGTAAAAGATCTGTTGGAAAGGGCACGGGCGGGGATAAACCCCGCCCCTACAAACCATGCCTTCCAATGTGTGTAGGGGCGTGCTTTATGCCCGCCCGAAAAGGTTGCCTTGATTCAACAGGATTGAGGGCCGGGGTGAGGAGAGTGAACAAATACGAAAGGATCAATGGGCTATGGTCATAAACACAGATCAGTACACACAGATGGACAGGCGAAGCATCTGGCACCCTTACACGCGACATTCAGCCACGGAGGCCGGCGACTTTCCCGTTATAACGAGGGGCAAGGGGGTTTATCTCTTTGATACTGAGGGCAACAAATACGTAGATGCCATTTCATCATGGTGGTCCTGCAACCTGGGGCATAACCATCCCCGGTTGGTTGAAGCGATCATACGGCAGGCTCGTGAACTACAACATAGCATCCTGGGCAACCTTTCTCATCCTCGTGCCATAGAACTGGCCGAAGAACTGGTTAGCCTTTTTCCTGGTCCCTCACACGTCCTGTTCGCCAGCGACGGGGCCAGTGCAGTGGAAGCTGCCCTAAAGATAGCCATTCAATACTGGCACAACATGGGGAATACTGCCCGCAACAGGTTTGCTTCACTTGAGAATGCCTATCATGGTGATACTCTGGGGGCAGTTTCAGTGGGTCACCTGGAAGGGTTTCATTCACCCTTCGAGCCGGTGTTATTTGCTGCCTATCGCGCTGAGTCCCCCTGTTGCGGACGTTGTCAGCACGGAAAGGAACCTGGCTCCTGTAATCAGGAGTGCTTTGACTCCATGCTAACTATTTTTGAGCAGCACGCAGACGAACTTGCCGCGGTCATCGTCGAGCCACTGTGTCAGGGGGCAGCCGGCATGAGAATCTATCCTCCCGAATATCTCAGGCGTCTCGACCGGTTGTGTAAGGAGAAGGATGTTTTGCTTATCGTTGATGAGATTGCTATGGGTTTCGGACGGACGGGCAAGATGTTTGCCTTCGAGCACGGTGGTATTGATCCCGATATCGTCTGTCTGGGAAAAAGCCTTGCGGGAGGATATCTGCCCATCAGTGCCACGGTCGTCAAAGATAAGATATTTAAGACATTCAGAGATCAACCAAAAGACTGTACCTTATATCATGGTCACACTTTTTCTGGAAACCCGATTTGTGCAGCCGCTGCCCTTGAAACCTTGCGCATCTATAAGCAAGAGGCGATCGTGGAACAGGCCGAACAAAAAGGCTGCCTGTTGAAAGATCAAATGGCATCCTTTTCGGACTTACCTCATGTGGTTGATGTTCGATGCCTCGGCATGATTGGTGCGGTAGAACTTGATGAAGAGCCATTGCGGGCTCAATGCATTCACAAACGCCTTCTCAGCCACGGCATCTTGATCCGCCCCCTTGGCAACGTTGTGTACCTCATGCCTCCTCTTATTACCCCGGAAGATGTTTTAGCTCGGACTGTGGAGGCTCTTCATAGCGCAGTTGACGAATGCAGATGATGCACCTCGTCTCGACAAGCCCGGGCAAAGTCTTCTGGATAATGACTGATAATCCAACGCTGCTGGCATTCGCTAAAGCCGCCTGGAGATAGGGGATGCTTTGGAAGAAAACAGTAGAGGAGGCGCTGATCACGGTCCGGGTTGTCAAATCTCTTGGATATTTCATAGACAGAAATCATCTCTGCTCCCAGGTTTTCTAATACCTTCATGGTGACCAGTATAGCACGGTCAAGAGAATACCGGGCTTTGGTGTCTGTCTCGATGATATTTCCACGTCTTTCCCTTGTCATAATCTGGACTTCTCCCTGGTAACGCTGGGCTTTGGGGACAAAGGCAATTATATTCTCATCTTGGTAAAAAATCAGATCGCTTTCTCTATTTACTCGGCCATCCATCCTCCTGTTGTTTTGAATAGCTTTGAGGTACGTTTCAAAGAAATCCTGATTGGTCTTCTCTTTATACTCCTTAGCGAATTGAGCTACCAGATCTCCTTGACTGTAAGTGCTGATAGCGGACTGACTCAATTCGTTCTCTCCTCCTTTAAATGCGGACACACATGAAGGTACAAGAGCATACTGTTGGTGTATCTGTTGATGTGAAGCATGAAGTCGGTAGCCAGAAGGTGACAAGTCAACACCGAAGTTTTGGCCCCAAATAGTGGCATTGAATAGTAAATCGCCGCCACGTTTGTTCAGTTGTTCTATTTCATCAATCAGAGAGAGTCGTAGGCCTTCTAATTCATTTCTTGTCAAGGATCGTCTTTTAGCCCGTGAGACAATGCCTACTTCCGTAGCCAGTTGGACGTATATCCTTTGGTAATAAAGGTGTCGGAGGCCGATTATGTCTTGCTCCGTAAGGGTTCCAATTTTATAGCGGACAGCGTCATGGGCCATGTTTGCTGCGTAATGTCCCCATGGAATATAGCTGTTTTGGCGAAGGTATTCCCAAATGTGTGTGCCTCCTTCCGTATATTCGCCGACAATTGGGCTTTTGCCTTGGGCTCCTGGGATCAAAACCATATGCTGTTTGTATGTATCCGGGAGAACCGGATTATTAGACACGAGATCAAAAAGATGCCAATCTAAGATTGCTGGGCGCAATTCGCCCTTTTCGGTCTTTTCATAGCTAATGCCCGAAGGCATCTCGGTTTTTGAGTTATACTCGAATCGACAAGATAGTTTGGCCAGCTTTGCGAGGATTTGTGGATCGGTAGATGTTCTTGCTAAAGTCAGGAGTAATGGATATGGTACACGTTCAATTGCCAGCTTGTCTATATAGTCAAATTCTTTCGTTAATACAAGGTCAGGTGACTGTCCCTTTTGACGTTTGAAGGGGTTACCATTTTCCATCATACGGTCAGCATTTGAGTTGACAATAAAAGTGGTCCCCATGAAAGGAAAGGCGTTAGGAATCTCGAATACCCACGGTGAAGCGGTAACGTGCACATTGTTTGCAGGGAAGTTATCTCTATTATTAATCGTTGCCTGGTCAGAGCTATGTCCCAGGGTTACGATATGATCATTCTCCCGTAGATTCAGAGCAGTGAACCGTGGTTTGTGGATGCCAAATATGAACTCACCTGAGGGTGCGACGCAGGTCCTGGGAAAGCTTTTGTTCATGCTGTTTCCTTTCTAAGGCCAAAACAATTTCGGTGAACGTTCACGGGTTCAATGGTTCAGGGTTGACAACCTTTGAACCTATGAACTTTGAACGGTGAACTTTCTTACAAGGGTTCCAGGTTCACGGTTCACGGTTCAAAGGTTATAATCTATTGACATGCCTTATCAGAAGTCATGCCTCTGCTCTCTGATCTCTGACCTCTGACCTCTGACAGGGCTCTTCAACCGGGAACCGTGAACGTTGAACCGCTCAACCCGGGTTATAACATATCATGATTTTTGATCTACCGGTGGGAGTTGGTATCTTCTCGACAATTCTAAAATACCTTTCTAATATTCTTTTCTCATGTCTCAAAATGTAGAGGGCTTTTTTGGCACCCATAGAAAAGAGGCGAATATAAAACAAAACCCTTATCAACGCACTCTTCGGAACATCATGCTCCATCATGAGAAAGGGCGTCCCCGGCTTGAGAACACGAACAATTTCCCTCAGAACTCGATCTTGAGTTTCCCCCTTCAATTCGTAAAAAGCATGAGTGCATGTTACTGCGTCGAACTCATTTGGCCTAAAAGGAAGATAAGCCACATCGGACTCCAGCAAAGAGATATTCACATACATTTTGGTTTTTTCTTGGCCGACTTTCAGCATGCCCCTGGAAAAATCGACCCCTACCACAAGCCCCTTAGGTCCTATCTTCTCCCTGAGGTACAACAGTAGAGAGCCCGTTCCAGTACATATATCCAGCACAAAATCACTTTCTTTTACCGGTACCTTGTCTGAAAAGAATTTCCTCAAGGCTCCCTGCGCATCAACGGAATGAAGAGCAACGAATTTGTCGTAAAACCGAGAAAATGCATTGTAATATGAACGCCTGAAATTTTTCATAACTCTTTCCCTGAACCAACTTTCTTCGTATCTTCTCAATAACCTGAGCCGACAGGTGGTTAAATTTGGAAATGTCTGACTGTCTGAGCGCATTAGTGAGCCTTAAGAAAAAACAGTCCTGCCGTATGCGCCTTTGTTAAAACATACGGATTTCCAGTCATAAGCATGGATTCTAGCTCCCGGGCACTGTTTTTTCTTTAGGCTCACTTATAAGCGAGTTTCAGACGTTTTCAAATTTAATTGCCTGTCGGCGGGCTCCGTTTCAGGAGATTTCCCCGAACTTTTTGAGAAGTTACCTTTCTTCTCTGTAACACGAGAAGGATAATGTATTGGATCATGGAGTAGTCGGGCGCTGTTTGCCTTCGAAACTCGGACAACTGTGTTTGTCTTCAACATGGGGCTTGATATCCAGGACAGGTGTCCCATCCACCATGTCCAGTCCTTTGACGTAAATCACATTGCCTTCCCTCCCAAGGACTTGCAAGACCGACATGCCGATGGGGTTCGGTCGGATTGGCGAACAGATGCTGAAAACGCCCAATTGCTCTCCACGGTGTGGAGGTGTCTGGCTGAGAAAGTGTGAAGTGAACTTCGGGCTTCGATGGAAGTGGAAAATCACGACGATGCGTTGGCCAGCCCTGATATCTTTGAGTCCATGCAGGTATTTTTTATCAATGACTAATGTCCCTTCCACATCCGAAACACTCCAATGCCGGGGAATTTTTTCGGCATCAGTCCGCACAAAACCTATGGGTTCCATTTCGATGCTCATATTACGAAAGATGCCGGACATCCATAAAACTACCAAAAACTTTTAATACTGCTAACCAAAAAGCCGTTCCACTCTTTCCCTGACAATTGAACTTTCCCAATCCCAAGGTCTCGGATTTAGGGCTCGCGCAAAAATAAGGAGCAAAACCGCAGGAATAGCAGGCTATTTCGAGGGTTTTGCGAATGAGTATCGGCCAAAGATCGCCTGAAGCTGAGATGCCAAAATGGTAAGTTATTTTTGCGCGAGCCCTTAGTTTGGCACGAGCATTGGCTTGTTATGCGGCCAGTAGTTCCCGAGCATGCAGGATCTCCTTGGCTTGCATCAGACGAACGTCCTCGCTATTGAGTGACACTACTGCTACAGTCTCGCCTTGTCCGGTAATAAACTCCACCTCAAAAGCTTCTCCACCTTTGTAGCAGTGCACAACAGCGCCAATGTCCCCTCGCTTGAGTCCATGCTCAGGAAGATCACGGGAAAGAACGACTGTGTCGAGCTCTTTTATCATTCTTATCTCCTTTCCAGCATCGGCTTTTCAGACGGGATACGCCGTCACAAAGCGTGGCCGTTTATCATGTGGTTCGACCACCCAAACAGTGCGTATCCGTGCGGTGGTTCCGCTGGGCGTAACAAGTTCCCCTTCAACAATATACTTGGTGCCATAAGGAGTGGTGACTTTTTTGCTACCCCCTTCAGATTTGGCGATCATCAGTAGGGCATCCGCCAATTCATTAGCATTAGCTTCGGTGTAGCCCAACGACCGAAAATATTTTGCTTTAGCCTTACCGACAGCATGCGTTTCGGATAGCACGTACTTTGACAGTTTTGGTTCTGGGATATAAGCCTGTTCGCGATTTGGAAGCATCAGTTTCGGAGAGAGTATCTCACGTTAACATACCGTTCGATGGAATTGCTGTCGGCAGCATACCACAGGGTGGTAATAACCAATTTCATCCCGCTTTAACGGGAATCCCAAGGTCTCGGATTTATCTTGGCACGAGCACTGCCTTGTTAGCCAATGATGTCTATATTATTATCTTTACACCAGTCTTTTAAAGCTATTACCCGCCATTTATTCTCGTAATCGTGCCACTCTTTTAATAGCCCTTCTTTTTCGAGTAGTGATTTAAATCTGGATTGTAAACTCCTTTTAGTGATAATCCTCATAATTACTCGTGAGTCTAAAGTTTGTTTCGGTTCAGGTTATGGCAACTTGTTGATAATACTCGTGGCGTCTGCTCTTTGACATAATTATTCGATAAATCGCGCTATTATTGAAACTGC
>JAFDKF010000277.1 GCA_019307135.1 Deltaproteobacteria bacterium | reverse complement strand
TTCGCGTTCTCTAAGTCATATTGGATCCATTTTTCAAGCGGCCAGTCTTCCACCAGTTCAATTCTTCTCACAGCCCATTGGCAGTATTCAACCGAGATGTCGCAACCTTTCCACTTTCGGCGAAGTTGCTCAGCCACCACGGCGGTTGTTCCCGATCCCAGAAAGGGATCAATAACCAGATCACCGACGTTGGACGATGCTAGGACAATTCTTCTCAAGAGTTCTTCTGGCTTCTGAGTGGGGTGGGGCGTCTTCTCATGCATTCCGTTGCAGGTTGTAGGGATTTCGATGACATCTTTGGGCTTGGCCCCTTTGGGATGCGGGCGCCACAGCCTCTTTTTGCCACCGTTACCTTTTCCGTATTGGCTGGTCTCAGCCTGTGGATGTTCGGGATACTTTAATGTATGATTACCGTACGGGATACGCACATCGTCTATATTGAAAGTGAGCTGTCTGCTTTTTCTAAAGTGGAGGATGCTCTCGTGGGAACGCCCCCAATCAGAACCAAGATTGGCTTTGTTTCTATAGTGCCAAACTATCCACTTGCATCCCGCGAAGAATCGCAGCGCGGGAAGTTTGATATCGGCAAGAATCTCGGAGAATCCACAGACATAAAGGGTACCATTTGGCTTCAGAGCCCGAGCTGCTTGCTCTATCCATTGCAATGACCATTCAACGTATTTTTCTTGTGACTCGAAACTATCCCACTCTGCCTTCTTGATGTTATACGGTGGGTCAGCAAAGATCAAATCAACCGACTCACTTTTCAATGAGCGGAGCCAAGCGATTGCGTCTGCAATCCATATTTCGCCGTTCGGATGACAGTAGAATAAAGCTGGAAGATCTGGCGTCAATTGAGCGGAATCGATTTGAGCAAAAGAGCCCCTGACCATCGGCTGGCCAAAGAAAGTTGGAACCTCTTTGTTACGCGCATACCTTGCGGATGGTTCTTGAATCTCTAATTGCTTCGCCAATGTTTTTGGGTTGGAGCGTTTTCTATCTCTCATTTTTAAACTCCTATATCATCATGTATTGCCATCTCGTTTCGGATAAGCTGCGGCTGTAAGCCGTCAGCTTGATTCGTTTGTTAGGTGGCCTATTCATGGACTTACCGCTTTGGGAACCAAAAGCCCACACGCTTCATGTAGTCCGCATACGAGTCACCGTAGCGGATAAGCAAATCCTTCTCCTCGGCACGACATATGTAGTACCACACGGGAATGTAGAGGAACGAGAAGAGGACAAGAAACGGGGAATCCACAAGAAATGAGATTACCCACCAAAATGGGAACTCCCCAACTGCTTGAGGGTGACGAATGCTTTGGTAGATGCCACCATACATGCCGTGCTCCTTTCGCGGCTGGAGTGTTTCCTCGCCCGCATCTCGTAGGCCGCGAAACATCAAGTAACCCGATGGAATTGCGATCACGACTGCAATGAGTGCAGAAACCTTCCAACCCCACGGGAAAGCATGCGGAAGTGCCAGTGGAAGAGGAAAAAAGCGATAAACAACGAAGTTGCATGCCGCCAGAATCATAAAAACGGAGGCGACCATCCGATATCGAGCGCATAATTGGTATGAGCCTTCGCCAATTAGCCTTTCCAATTGTGCAGGACTGACGCTTTTCACATAGTAGACCGTGAAAAGTACTGATGACAGAATCAATGCTGCAAGATTGATCCATGGAATCATTTTTCCACCTCTCTATCCACGACCATCTAACAGTTTTGATAACTGTAAAAAATTGATTAATATTGCCATTTTAGGTTTATATCATTTCAGCTCTGTCTACGAAACTTCGGGAATGGGAATAGCTCATTGACCTTTGACTTATAGTCCAAATAAGCTTGGCCAAATGTCTTTTCTAAATACTGTTCTTCTTCCTTTACAAAAGCCTTGAAAATAACATACGTTACCAGTGACGTTGCTAACATCGGCCATGAGTGAAAAAACATCATAATTCCGGGAAGAATGAATAGTATCCATGCTGCATAAATAGGGTTGCGAACGACTGAGAAAATACCGGTTGTTACGAGTTCCCCTTTGTTAAAACCCACAGTGAATGCGCGTGCTGAAATGATCAACATTGGTATGCCTACTATCAACAGGATAATCCCGATTGCTACAAAGAAAGGATAAGGGACATTCTTTATAAGAAAAAAAATCTGGATAGAGGTAGGTCAAGCAGCTCGCTACTGTTAAGTACATTAGCGATATTATAGTCATTTTTATCCCTATACCCCACCGAGACATCATTCTTGTCCTTTTGGCGTACACAATCTACCTCAGAAGGCACCACTTTCCATTGTTATATAGAAACCGAACGTGGAATTGAGCTGCGGCGGGTAGAAATCTGGGTCGACTGTAGTACACAATAAAACAATAAAAAAAAGTGATG
>JAFDKF010000276.1 GCA_019307135.1 Deltaproteobacteria bacterium | reverse complement strand
TGTCTGGCCAGGAGGCATTATAAAAAAGTTTACTGGATTATGGCTTAAGAAAAGCCTAAAGAGAAAGAAGAGGCGGGTGTGGGAAACACTTCCGCGAAGCGGTTCTGTTCAACTGATGATTTGATTAGGTATTATAAAGATTTGAAAAAGTTAGATGAATACAATTATAAACTCAATATCGGGGTTAAAGACGGTAAATCCGGCGGAAGCGTCGTGAAAAATTATAAGAATCTATTTCAATTTAACTTACTCTTAAAAGCATTTGAAAATAATATGATTTACGAGTTTTTAAGTGAAAAAGAAGCTGCAGATTTGAGATATTCTATCCTATGGAACAAAGAACTTAACGAATGGATCTCTAAATTTTGGGCTGAAAAATTGAAAGATAGCAGGAAATCTTTTGATAATTTATCTCTTGTTGTTGGTGAACACGAATTGTCTTTATCAGATATGTCAAAACAATTGAAACTAATTGACTCTAAAATTACTATCAAAGATTAATTTGGGCTGAACCATTCGGAGAAAGGGGCGTCACATCATGAATAATGAATTAAATGTAAAAATCAACCTCTTCCCGGACAGACGGCCCCTCAGTTCTTGGGTGTTTAAGCATCTTATTGCAAGGAAGGATAGTTATGTAAGTTCCTACATGCATTGATGATTTAAAAAAGCTTGTATCTGCTGAAGTCCGAGAGAGCATTCATCTTGAGTACAAGCATAGTGATGCTCTTATTAATAAGCGGGCTCATTCCGAGCTCTCGAAAGATGTCTCCTCCTTCGCTAATTCAGATGGTGGCTTAATCGTATATGGTATTGTTGAAAAAGATAATGTTCCAGTAGCAATAGATTCTGGAGTTCCAAATAACCAAGTATCTAGGGAATGGGTTGAGCAAGTAATAAACAGCAATATCGCACCAAGGATTGAAGGGATTGAAATAAAACAAATACCTATCGATTCTGCTAAC
Organism: Deltaproteobacteria bacterium; assembly: GCA_019307135.1. Classification (GTDB taxonomy): domain Bacteria; phylum Desulfobacterota; class Desulfobacteria; order Desulfobacterales. The sequence continues at coordinate 1,461 of JAFDKF010000276.1, read as the reverse complement.
TCAGCATACTGTATATCAATTCCAAAGAGTTATCGGGCTCCCCATCAGGATCGGCATTCTAAAAGGTATTATAAGAGACATAATTTTTCGGCTAACCCGATGGAAGATTATGAAGTTGGTGATGTTCGAGCACGCTCAGCTACAATTGAACAACTGGTAAGTTTTGATGTTGAAATCAGGCACGGAACCTTATTTATGTTTAAAATTGAGAATCCCGGTTCTATTCCAGCGGAAGACGTTTCTTTCGAATTTTCTGAGAAGCTCACTTGGTATAAGGATGAAGAACCACCTCCAATTATTAACAATGGTATTGAGTATTTCCCTCCTGGGAAACGATATACTATGTTTTATGGGAGGACTATGGATCTGTTGAAAGATGGCGCTGGAAAATGCAAAGAATTCACAGTGTTCGTCTCGTACAGCCATCCTCTGCGTAAAGGACGCGTATCCGAGACGTTTCACATTAATTTAAAAGATTATTTAGGTACTTGGCCAAGCTATTCAGAAATTGATGAATTGTCTAAAAAAATAGAAAAATCAAGCAGAGACATGACTGGCGAAATAAGGAACCTTAACCGACATCTTGAAAAGCTTGAAAAAGCAATTGGACTTACGGGCCTTAATCTCTCAGCGACTACTTTAAAAAGCATTGCAAATATTATGAAAGGTGATTTTACTCTTGAAAAGCTAAATCCAATAGGCCAACCAGGCCCCTTCTTTGAAGAAGTACTTGGAGTCGAACAGGACATAGCATGGAAAATTGCCGAGCATTTTTGGAGAAGTAATTCGATAAACGGCTTACAGGATATCGAGGATATCACACCTGAGGTGATTGATGTCATTAAACAAAGACTAAGAGTAATAGACAAAGAAAAAGATGCTTAACAATCGGTTGAAGAAGGATTGGCAAATCCGCTGCGCTCCTTTGCCAACCTCTTAACCGAAGCGTTCGGTTTCTAAAACCAGAAGTAAAAAAAGGCTTGTTGCTATTTTCCTGAAATTTGCTTAGGATGCTTAAAATTATAAATTTAATGATTAAAAAGACAATTCAGAATGAAATCTTTACAGGAAGATCTCCAGACACCCAAGCAAAACTTAGATGAATTTGCAGATGTTACCAAGGGAGTTTTGGACTATCTGCCAAATATTGTTTCAAAAAGAGTTGAAACAAGAGATTACACGATATTGTCTTCCGTAGTAGCTGGTACAACAAAATTCGCTAGGCCGGTTAATAACAATTTGTTCATAAATAATATCGAAGAATTTAAGAAAAGTTACAAATTATTTCTTGAGGCTCTCAAGCAAATCAAGAATGGAAAAAAGATAAAAAGAGAAGATTATTCCACGATAGATGCTGTAGTATATACCATTCAACAATCCATAGGGGTTGGTATGGATTTTCTTTGCAATCCCAACAGCGCCAGGAAACACGTTGGAAATAGGTTTGAAGAATTAATTCGT
>JAFDKF010000275.1 GCA_019307135.1 Deltaproteobacteria bacterium | reverse complement strand
TTTCAATCAATCGATTGATCTTTATAGAATTTTTCATTCCACGGAAAGCCAACACCATCAGGCCATTGCCTTATTCAATCTTTTTGGCAAAGACAGAAAGATTTCTTTTGTGGATGCCCTCTCGCGTGTCCTTATTACCGGGGAACTCAAGAACATGCCAGCCCTGTCTTTTGATCAAGATTTTAAAGCGCTAGGCTTAACCATTATCTCCTGAATAGCTATCTCTTCCATAATTCTCGAACCTTCCAATTCCCGAATCCGCCTCGCTTTTATTCTTGCTTCCTCCAACCTCCAACGCCACACTGTTTCCTCCAACCCCTCATTCTTGCCTCAAACCTCAAGCCTGCCCTCCTCATAGCGCCTGTCGGCTTGAGAACATTACCGCAATCCGCAATCGTGAGCGCAGCGAGCACCTACGGTGCTTCCATATACCCCTATATGCTCACAGGTATTCTACTCAACAGGGTGAACTGATTCCAGCAGACGAGATCCCGATGAACTGCCATCGCCGCTTCGATGAGCGCTTCCGCGATCCTGTCTAAGTGCTTTGTCATCTCTGCGGTCTCTGCGGTGAATCATCTCGCTGTATTTCTGAGACCTAAGATGCTTCAATCTCTTCCAACAGCTCTCTGGCCGCTTGTCGTTCCGGGAAGGCATCTTTGATTTTAAGAGCATTATGCAAAGCTTTTAGGGCTTGATCCTTCTCACCGTTTTTCCAATGGGCCAGGGCAAGATGATAAAGGACGGTCGGATTCCGGGGCATTTTTTCAGCCGCGTCGCTCAACTCAGAGATAGCGCTGGGGTAAAGACCCTTGACAATGAAAGCGAGGCCAAGTGTGTCCGCAACACCAGGGTCGTCCGGCAATTGTGCTTTTGCCTTTCTTGCCAGGTTAAGGGCACGATCCGGGTCCTCGCCCTCCTGAAGAAGTAGCCATGCCAGATTGTTTGCAGCAGGCGCAAAATCAGGATTAATCTCCAAAGCCTTCTCATACATCTTGCGCGCCTCTGCTGTTTTTCCTTCTGCATCATATATGGCGCCCAAAGCCATGTGGACCTGAATCAATCTTGGTTGCTTTTCGAGGATTTCCTCGTACAGGGAGATCGCCTTGGTCGTTTCCTTCTTTGCGAGATAAAGGCTGGCCAGAGAAAGATACGGGGCCACCAGGTCTGGATTCAGATCAAGGGCTTTCTTGAACGCACCTTCGCTTTTCTCATAGTCTTTCTGGGAAAGCAAGATATTGCCGCGTATTTCATGGAGAACAGCAGCCAACGGAGGGTTTTTCTCATGCTCACGGATTTTTTCATCCAGAAATGATAACGCTTTGGTCGGCTGCTTCTGGGCCATGTACACGGAGGCTTTTGCCGTCATAGCAGGCACATGATCTGCTGTTAACGCCAGGACCTTGTCCAGGTGGGCCATGGCTTGGTCAAAGCGACCCTGGGACCTCTCCAGTGTGGCCAACTGGTAGTAGACAGCCGAATTGTCGGGACTGATTTCAGCTGCTTTCTGGTAAGCTTGCCGGGCCTGATCCTTCTCACCGATTCTCCAGTGGGCCGAACCCAGGTGATAAAACACGGTCGGATTCCGGGGCATCTTACTTGCCGCATCACTCAACTCTGAGATCGCACTAAGATAAAGCCCCTTTGCAATAAAAGCAAGGCCCAGCGTGGCGGCAACACGTGGGTCGTCCGGCAATTGTGCTTTTGCCTTTTGCGCCAGGTCAAAGGCGCGATCCGTGTCCTCACCCGTCTGGAGAAGCAGCCATGCCAGATTGTTGGCGGCAGGCGCAAAATCAGGATTAATCTCCAAAGCCTTTTCATACATTTTGCGGGCCTCTGTTTGTTTGCCCTCAGCCTCGTATATTGCACCCAGAGCCATATGGGCCTGAACGAATTTTGGCTGCTTTTCGAGGATTTCCTGGTACAGGGAGATTGCCCTGGCCGTTTCATTCTTTGCGAGATACAGAGTGGCCAGAGAGACATACGGGGCCACCAGGTCCGGATTCAGATCAAGGGCTTTTTTGAAGGCAGCTTCGCTTTGCTGGTAGTCTTTCTGGGAAAGCAAGACAGTGCCTCGTATGCCATGGAGACGCGCAGACAATTGGATGTTTTTCTCGTGTTGCCGGAATTTTTCGTTCAGAAAAGACAAGGCTTTTTCCGGCTGCTTCTGAGTCATGTATATAGAGACTTTTGCCGTCACGGCAGGCACATGATCTGCTTTTAACGCCAGGACTTTGTCCAGGTGGGCCATCGCATCGTCAAACCGGCGCTGAAGCCGGTCCAGTGTGGCCAACCGGTAGTAGGCAGCCGGATCATCAGGATTAAGCTCTATTGCTTTCAAGTAGGCCTGTCGGGCTTTTTCTGCATCCTGCTTCAAAATGTGGGCGTTGCCCTTGAGCACATGAGCCCGGTAGTTGCCGGGTTCTCT
>JAFDKF010000138.1 GCA_019307135.1 Deltaproteobacteria bacterium | reverse complement strand
TCGTGTAAAACCCCTTAAGCAAATCTCATTAAAATCCCAAATAGCATCACATGGCTTAGTTCAACCATGAATTAGTGTGTCGGCTTCGCGACACACTAATTCTTAATTCGTTAGTGCGCTCTACCTTACCATCATCCTCACCTAGAGCTTGCTTGCTTTTGGCTTGCTTGCTTTCGGCTGACCGTCAACGTGGATTTTCCCGATCATTTAAAGGACTAACCCTGACCTACGATTCAGGGCTACAGTTTTCGAGGCCCGCAAATACGTTACGGGACACGGGCTGTTGCCAAGGTAAAGCGCACTAACTAATAATTAACGGACAAAAAAGACCCTCTAGCCAAACTGGAACCGCACCACTTCTGGTGGATAAAACTCATTTTGTTTTTGATAACATACTGATTTAATTCAGGGCCGATTTTATCATATGGTGTATAAAACGCTAAAATTCTGCGTGGATTACACCAAAAACGATGAAATTTGTGACCAAAGATTAATATTGGTGGATAAATGCATAAAAGGTTTCCTGAATAGCACCACCTCTGGTGCACAAATCGCATTGTTTTGTTTGTAACGTGCTGATTTTCTTCAATGCCGATTTCATCAAATGGTGTATAAATACATAAAGCCACGCATGAATCACACCAATTCTACACATGTGCTTTTTGTCCATTATTTTTTCTTCAGTTAGCACATTTTATCAACAATAACAACCTTGAATGCCCCCATCCACCAAAAGCGATACTCAAAAAGCGATACTCACCGCAGAGACGCAAAGAACGCAGAGAGAGTGTTATTATCGCACCGCAGGAGCCTGAGGGTACGGAAAAAGATATAGTGCCGCAATACAATTTCTGCTACGTGATGCTCAAGATGGTGAAATCGTGGTGGCTCTGATCAAGAACGAAGAAGCGACAGTGAAGCGTTTCTTCTTACGGAAAAATCATATTGAACTTCGGCCGGAGAACAAGGCACATCCGTTGATGCGTTATGGGTTTGGGGAAATCTTGATACAGGGCAAGGTGATTGGCGTACAACGCGGTCCGGAGCAAATAAGTTAAGTAGTGTCTGAACGAAAACCCTTGATCGCGAGCTGTCATTGCGAGGAGTGAGGAACGAGCGACGTGGCAATCTCTTTATTTTCAGGAGATTGCTTCGGTCGTACCTCCCTCGCAATGACAGGAAAACTATAATTTAGGCGGTTTTCGTTCAAGCACTAAGTAGGGAATGGATCATCAGTATTACCGGTCCGCATTGAGCCACGATGTCAACAGCCAAAGTCGCCGTCCGGTTTGTGTTGCATGTGTTTTTTGTGCCTCCGTTGCGAGGTCGTGGGCCTTGTTGAACTCACACGAATGAATAGCTGTTCTAGCGTTCTTGCGGCAAAGGCGCGCCTTTGCTGACAGGACCATCAGTCTGGTGAGATCAGCACCGCACCGCGAGCATTCCCGCGTTCCCCGGAATTTTGCCCGGCACACCGGGCAGCGAAGTGATTGTTCCGTACTCATTTGTTAGCTTAGACAAGATCTACCCCGGTTAAATACGGTGATTCATTTAACGGGGCAGGCAGGATTTGATGGATTTTCTTTTTCATCACTTATTTTCCCTCTACAAAAAAGAGCAGTTCCTTTAAAGCCTCGCATGCCTGGGACAGTGCTTCGGTGTCCCGTGAAGCTATTGCGGATTCAATCTGTTCGTGAAGATCGATGGCTTCCTCCTTGTCTTCATCGTGCATCCTGTCGAGAAGCCCGCGGGAACGTTCCAGGAGGCTTGCAGCATCGCGCTTGGCTTCAGTCCAGGCGGGATCGAGCTGTATAACCTTGCCGCTTGTTACGTCCGGTTCTTCTTCAGGCGAGGCCTCTTTGCCTGGCGGTTTCGCATCTGCGGGTCTCTTAGCAACATCATGCTCCTCTTCTTGATATTCCCCCTTATCCTCATCGGCGATAGTGAACAGGTTATCCAGTTCGGGAGCGCGGGAGGAGTACAGCTCTTGCAGGCGCTTTCTGGCGCCAGCAATCTCCTCTTCGCTTTTTGGCTGAAGGGCGTTATCGATTGTGATGTGCTTTGATTTGCCTGTGTCCTTCTCTATGGCGGTTACCTTTAAAATGCCGTCGATGTCAAGACTCATCCGGCAAAGCACGGTGTTCAGTTCAGGCGTTGACTTAAGTCCTTGGATGCGGAAATGGCCAACCGGGATGTTCTTTAGCGCATCCGGGTCGTCGCCCTGGTAGATGTCTAATTCCACCGCGGTCTGATAAGGAAAGGAGGTGTAATACCTGTCAGTGCGGGTCACCGGAAGGGAGGTATTGCGCCGTATGATCGGATGGTAGCAATGGGGATATGGGACCCCTCCGCGATCCCCGAGATAGGAGGGACCAAATGAGAACGGAGAAACATCCACCAGGACCCTATCGACCTCGCGCCCCGCAAGCCGGGATGCGAGTACGCCGGCCCCCAGGGCCACGCACAGGTCCGGATGAACGTCCTGGTGTGGTGTGATGCCTGCGCGTTCTTCAAGCACCCGTGACACCAGGGGAATGCGGGTGGACCCGCCAACCAGCAGGATCGCATCAAGATCGCCGGGCTTTTTTCCGGCATCGTCCATGGCCCTGGAGAGACTATCCAGCGTGGACTCAATTAGGGGCCGTATCATCTCCTCGTGTTCTTCGCGGGATATCTCGGTCTCAAGATGCATGGGCTTGCCGTCAACAGTAGTTAGCGTTTCTTCACGTATCTTGACAAAAGGTTCAAAACTGAGTCTCCTTTTTGCTTCTTCAGCAGCCCACCACAGGCGAGAGTAAGCGGCAGGATGGCCATCGCTCAGGTCTATGCCGTGAGTGTCGCGGAATTCTCCCAGGAGGCGATCTACGAGGAGTTGATCGAAATCGTCTCCACCGAGTTGGTTATTACCGTGGCTTGCGAGCACTTCTGTGACATCCCTCTCGATTGTTACGATAGAGACATCGAATGTGCCGCCGCCAAGATCGTAGATCATCACCGTGCGTCTCTCCTCGGACCCGTAGCCGTAAGCGAGGCTTGCGGCGGTCGGTTCGTTGAGTATGCGGATAACATCAAGCCCCGCAAGCTCTCCGGCCTCGCGCGTGGCGTTGCGCTGGGCGTCGGAAAAATAGGCGGGGACCGTGATAACTGCCTTTTTTACAGGCTGGCCGAGTCTCTTGCGTGCCCATTCCGCCAGTTCACGAAGGATCAGAGCGGATATTTCCTGGGGTGTAAACATCCTGCCGTCGAGCCTCACTGTTTCGTCACTGCCCATTTTGCGTTTTATGCTCCGCACGGTACGTTCGGGATAAAGAAGCTCCTGGTTTCGCGCAGGCTCTCCGATAAGAAGTTCGCCTGTGGGGGAGAGCCCCACGCAAGAGGCAAGCATCTTCGTATCCCCAGCCCCGATTACCTGCACCTGATCGTCAACAAACGCGCCTATCTCGGAATAAGTGGTTCCAAGGTCAATGCCCACAACGCAGTCACTATTGCTCATTATCTTACCTCCTGTGAATTGATCGGTTTAGAGTGCAACCTGTGGCAACGGTATTGCAAAAAGGCTGTAACTACTTGATATAGAAGAGTGCCTAAAGTGCCTAAAGTGAACTAAAGTGGCTAAAGTTGCAGAACAAAATGTCTGTGTCTTTCTGTGTGGGTCTGTGGCTAATTCTTTCCTTCATGCGGCAGTCGTTTTCACTGGAGCGCGTGCAACCTTTACCTGTGCCGGATGAAGAACTTTGGTGTCCAACATATAGCCCGTGCGATAGACTTCAAGGACTGTTCCATCGGGCGTCTCGGCGTTTTCTTCAACATCCACGACGTTCATGATTCGGGGATCGAAGGGTTGGCCCTCGCATGGAATTTCACGCACCCCAAGTTGTTGCATTGCGTCATCGAGTCGATCAAGGCTTAACGAGTAGCCCTTCTCCAGCCCGGTGACGATGTCAAGCATCTGGCCTATGCGCGTGTCTTGCTTGATGAAAATCCTGGTTGGCCAACTCGAGGCCCGGTATTCATTTAGCTTCCGGAGACTCTCGTGTGCGGCCTTCAGCCCCCTGACCAATCTGTTTCGGGTGTCAAGCAGGACACTGAGGATTTCAAGCCGGCCACGCCGTTCGGCGTCACGTAGCAGTTCGTTCTCATGCTCGCTGCGTACTGCACGAGCTTCCGCGCCAATGCGCCTAACATCGGATAGCGCTTCGGCATGTGCTTCAAGGGCTGTATCAATTGACTCGCCCAGCCCTGAGAACGGCTCGAGATTATCACTCAGATGCCTGAAAGCGCGGCCCTGGAGTTTGACTTCCTGGGTCAAAGTCGTCATAGCGGACCACATGGAATACAAATCGCACGTGTTGTCGGGCGCGGAAATAACGCCCGGGTCGCTTTTGCCTTCCAGCTCGGAAAGTAGTTCGTCTGCAATTCCCTCCAAGGGCTCTTCTTCGGCCAACACCTCGTCCAGCCACGTTTCGAAGCGTTGTACGATTTGTTCCCGAACCGATTGCTCCGTTTGCTTCACCGGAACGTCTTCCGGTAAAGCAAGGGATCCGCATTCCGAATTTTTCTCTTCCTCTTGTAATTGAGTGGCCTGGTATAGCCTTTGATTGAAGTACTTGCAAAATGGTTTTATCTGGCTCAATCTAGACCATATGATATGCTTGAATAGTTCGTAGACGTTCACAGGTTCAGAGTTCACCGTGAACGGTTACCTCCCTCCTTCATTGCGGCAAGCCATGGTTCAGGCCCTACGAAACGCCTTTCTGCCGTATGGCTGTCGAGCAAAGAGACCAGAGGTGCTTCCGGGTCGGCTGACTGTAACATAATACGCATCCGGATGCGCGGGTCACGCAACGTTTGATACGCATCCCGAATGCGCTCGAATTCCACAGGCAACCGGTCCGGCGGGTATTCCTTGATTTTTCTCAGATAAGCCGCCCGGATTTTTTCTTCGTCGGCATCGGCTGAGACACCGAGTATCTTTCTGGGGTCCTCGTTCAGGACTGGCATGTCATGATTCCTCGGCATTTGACTTCTCCTCTGTTATATACACCTTAAGAAAAACATTTTGGGGTTGAAAACCAGCCTAGACGAAATCAAACATGGCACATTAAGCTAACAGGCGCAAGGCACAAGGCTAAAGGCTTAAGGCAGAAGACCTTGTGCCCTGAGCATTGCGCCTTGTGCCCGTGATTGATCGCAAGAAAGAACGTAAAGGCAAGAGGGTGCTATACCCCAAAAACTTTATCTTAAAAACTATAGAACTTCAGATTTCTTCCTTCCCTTCTTCCGGCGGGTATTCCGTGAAGCCCGGCTGGTACGGGGAAAGCAATCGCCGCCAGGGTCCGGCAGTTCTCCACCTTCCTCGGCATATTCAAGAATCAATTCCAGCAGTCCTTCTGCCAGCTCCGGGTGCTTTTCCACAAGTTCTTCAGGATGTGGAAGCTCGCCACCGTGCTGTAGGGCGATTTCGAGCAAACGAGGTAATATCTTCGGGGGAATGTTAGGCGGCAAATCAATGAATTCATCATCTTCATAGTCGTCTTCATCATCCAGCACGTATTCTGCGCTCCTGTCCGGGCAATCCTTTTCATCGCAATATTTGCACATATCAGGATCGTCGTCACAATCGTCATCATCTTCGTAATAATCATGATCTGGAGAGTAGTCCGCAGACGATGGATATCCGCGCGCTTCTTTCTCACGCTGTAGAACTTTATCCTGTGTTTCCGCGTCCATGGAGAAATCGCTCTTGTCTATAATGCTGCCCCAGATCGAAAAAGGGAATTGCAAATCTCTTCCACCACGGCGCAGCTCGATTGCTTCATCAAGGAGATCCATGTCCCTCTCCCTGCGGGCCATCTCGATAGCAGCGCTAATACAATCATTTCTCCGGTCGATCATCCACATGGGCAAAGACCGAGCGCGTAAGAGCAGAAACCTTGTCGAATCTCTTCCGCGGCGCGAAAGACCTGCGCCCGAGGCGGCGTAGGCCAGTTCCGCATTCCCATTACGCAATGCTGCATCCGCAAGCGTCCGTATCAGCATGGTGTCGAGCGAGCACTCCTGTGCGGCGAAAAACTCAGTAAGCTGTTTTTGCCACTTTGGTGGAATGTTGAAAGGTACTCCCATATCGTCGCCAAGGGCACAGCCTCTGGCCACTGCGACAGCCAGGTCATCCCCTGCCAATGAGTTCGCCAGGAGCGACGAGAGAATCGTTACATTTTCAGGGAAACTGCAAGCCTTGAGCAATCCTTTCATGACGACGGTTGCCGATAGTTCGGTTTCAAGCAGCTTGATCAGCTCGCCGTGCCACCTGGCGAATTCGGTTTCTTCTTTGTCAATCAACGCGCACACACATCTCAATGCCGCCACAAAGGCCGGACGATCACCCTCACATGACTGGGGGAGGACTTCTATTCCTTTGAAATCGTTTTTCGCCAGATGGGTCTTTCTCTGTTTCAGATGACGTATGGCCGTCGCCACCAGCAGACGAAGCCTGGCCCTTCGCACATCGGGATTCAGCCCATTGAGACGTTCAGCCTTTTCCAGGTATCCAAGGGCTTTCTTGAGGGCGTTTCTTTTCTCTGCCGATTCCATCAGGTGCAAAAGGGGCCGGGTGTCCTCGGGGAGCGCATCGTGCCAGGCCATGGCCACGCCATCCGCCTCCTTCCAACCCGAACCATTTTTCTCGATCCACTCCAACCATTGCCGGAACGTCTCCGGGTTGGGATCGATCTCGCTTGCCAGTCTGTACAGGCGCTCGGGATAGAGGAAATAGGGAACGGACGGGGGCTGCTTTTCATAGTGGAATCCGTTGAAGCGGCGTTTGAAATCTTCGCGTTGCCCTTCAAGTTCGTGGTCTGGCAGTTTGCGTAGCAGGTCTGCCATGTAAAGATAGATGACAGCAACCTCCTGGCTCTCGCCGGAGAACCAGCCCTCGTGTATGGCGTGCTTGCGAAACTCCTCCCACAGACCACACGCCCAAAGGATCTCACCCTTTGCCTCCGCAGCACGGGCATGCAGACGCCAATAGTAAGCGTCTTTCAGCGATGGTCCTCCCATCGCTGTGCTTATTTCTGTGGCGGGGAAGTCATTCATCCATGCTTGAATGGAGATATGCTGCTTCAGCCTCTCAAGAAGTTCCGGATACGCTTGTTCACACTTGTTTACCGTATTTTGGATCGCTGTGAGAATCCTAACAGGATTGTTTTTCGTTAGCGTCCTGTCCAGCGTTCGGAGAGAATCGCGGAATTTGTCTTTGTTTCCATTGACTTTTGCGATGAGAGATGTGTCGCTGCCCTTGAGCTTTCCGTTGGACTTTTCCGCAATCATGACACGGATTGCTGGAACAAGCCGGGCAGGGGCCGATTCGGGATCAATAGCCTGAAGACAGCTTTCGCATGCTTCATCATCACGGCGATAGAAGCAGGCAATTGCTCCAACGAGCACCTTCCATGGAGCCATGGGACTCCGGCGCGGGATACCAGGCAAGACTACGGTCTCGTCTCCGATCGGACCGCTTGTCACTGCTGCAAACGCTTCCATTACAGCACGAGCGCCCTTCTTCAATGGGTGGTCTGAAGGAAGGGCTTTACACCGGGCCAGCGCCTTGAGATCGATCAGTTCCTGCTTGATGACTTTCTCTATGGCTGTGCGCCTCTCTCGTGAGAGGCCACGTTCGCGCAGGGGGCGCACAAGGTCATCTATCATACCGTCGCGCGCTGCAATAAGATCGCTCATCTCACCAAGGCGTTGGTTTGCGGAAGGATATGTATCCCCGACCAGGTCCATGAGCGCGCGGGCATCAACCGTGTGGCCTCTTACGATCATTTCACGGATTCGAGCAACATAGGCATCTCCTAAAATCGCTTCGGATTCTTCCGTACCCCGCTGTTTATGATACTGCTTGGCCTTGTTGACAGCCGCCTTATATTTACCTTTACAAATCAGCCGGTTAATCTCAACCGGTCCATTAACGGATGCCTGCTGATATTCTCCACGATTTGCAGCGTTTGCGTTATCTGTTGCAGGCTTTCTGTGGGATTTTCCGGTAGATACTCTGGGTCCACGCGATTTGCGTTTCTTGTGCCTCTTCCTTGATGACATCAGTTACCTTCCTCTCCCGTTGCACACTGTGTCGTGAGACAATCCATTTGGAGACCTCTTCGACAGCAATTCTCATTTTGGAATAATGTGCCAGCCACAGACCCACACAGACGTACACAGACAATGTGTTCGGCTGACCAAGCCGAACAGATTATGCAGTCGCTTCGTGTAAAGATGTGTTGCTTCACAACTGTAACCTTGCAAGAATGCTCCGAATGGTGCCCGAAGGGCATGACATGAAGCACGGGCCAGGCCTGGCCCGTTAAATGCCTGCCCTGCCTGCCCCGTAGGTCAGAATGATCGTACTGGGGTGAAATGCGTAGCATATTTCATCGGGGCGAAGCCCTATTTAACCGGGATCGGCCGGTGCTTCGTCCGTGTCAGTCCGTGCCTGCCCTGTGGGGAAGAATGACCGTATCGGGGTGGGTCTGTGGCTAAATTCCTTGTTTCATTATATTATGGTGTGGCATCTGGCATGTCAGCGTATCCCCACAGGTCACTTGGCGTTGTACGGCACAATATATTGTATGTCTCTATATGTCAAGGACTATATGTAGGTGTAAATCGTAGAAGGGGCGTTGTAGGGGTGAGGTGTCAAAAAATTCAGGTAGTTAAACCTCAAAATTTTTTGAAGCTGTAAGGTGAGCTTGCAGTGCCCAAGGTTGGTTGATGGTCCTTCTAATTTGAGGAAACTCGATCGACTTTGACCTTACCGTGGCAAGTAATTGAAGTGGCTTGACATCCTTGCTTGCCTGTAATAGCCTCTTTTCGATCGCCTCAGGCTTTCGAATATTTTTAATTCCTTAGAGGAGTGCAAGAATATGGCAAGAGTATGTGAAATATGCGGAAAGAAACCTATGAGCGGCAATAATGTGAGCCATGCCCACAATCTCACAAAGCGACGCTTTTACCCTAATTTGCAGCAGGTTCGTGCTGTCCGGAATGGCCGTGTCAAGCGAATCAAGGTATGCACGCGGTGCCTGCGCTCCGGTCTGGTGGAAAAACCAGCCTAG
>JAFDKF010000274.1 GCA_019307135.1 Deltaproteobacteria bacterium | reverse complement strand
GTATTCTTCATCCATGGCGACATTCTTCGTTTCAATGACCATTTTCCCTCCCCCGGGCATGGCATCCCGGGCGTTCACCGAAAGGTTCATCAATATCTGCTCCATCTGGACCGGATCCGCATTGATCGTCTTCAGGCCATCTGCCAGGTTGAATTCAATATCAATCATCTTCGGGATCACCCTCCTGAGAAGCTTGGCCGCCTGTCTGATCTCCTGGTTGAGATGGACCGGTCTCCTTTTGCTCTCCACCTTGCGGCCGAAGGTGAGGAGTTGCTGGATGAGATCCACGGCCCCCTTGGTCGCTTTCTCTATCCCTGTTAAATGGTTCAGGTCAGGATCATCCGGCTCCTTTTCCATCAACAGGATCTGGGTATAACCGTAGATGGCCTGGAGCAAGTTGTTGAAATCATGGGCAATGCCACCGACCAGCAACCCGATGGACTCCATCTTGTGGGCACGTTGAAGTTGCGCTTCGACAGCCAACTGATTGCTAATGTCTCTTTGTACGGCAATATAATTGGTAATATCGCCGGATTTTGAGAAGATGGGAGATATGCTGGCTTCTACTGTGTAGAGGGAGCCGTCCTTTCGCCTGTTAACGAAACGCCCCTGCCAGTTCTCGCCTGAAGTAAGGGTCTCCCATAGCTGACGGTAAAAGGATTCGTCCTGCTCTCCGCTCTTCAGGATACGCGGATTCTCTCCTGCGATTTTTTCAAAGCTGAAACCGGTCGTTTTTTCAAAGGCCGGATTGACGTATTGAATGGTCGGCCCTTCGGCATCCGTAATGATAACCATGTCAAATGCCTGGTCGATAGCACGCTCCAGTCGTCGGCGATCAGCCTCAAGCCTGTTTGCCTCGGTGACATCCAGCGCTGTAAAAATAACATCTCCTGACAGGCCATCTGTTTCAAAGGGGGAAGCATTCAGCGATACCTCAATGATTTTTCCGTCCTTGCGCCTCCATCGGGTCTCGATGGTTGCCGTCTTTTGCTCCTCCATCTGTCGGTATTTCTCCCTTTCCGCCGAATCGAACGTCTTGTCGTCCGGATAGATCATTTTATTACTCTTGCCCAGCAGTTCTTCTTGAGAGTAACCGACCATCTCACATAACCTGTCGTTGGCCTGCTTGAAAACCTTGTCTTGCGTTACGCCGATGCCTGCTGGTGCGGACCTGAATATGCTTCTCAGCATGGCCTCCTTTTGCTGTAGCCTTGCCTCTTGTTGTTCTCTTTCTTGCTTCAGATGAACCGTGTAAACGATATTGGAGATATACCTGGCAATTTGGAAGAATATCTCCCGGCTCTCCTCATCTCCCAGAAAAATAGAGCGGCTGGATACAACTATCAAGCCATAAAACTCTCCATTATGTCCCAGGCGGGCGACCAGGGCCCCCATGCCTTTATAGGCGGGAGCCAGGGGACAACCCCCACATTCTGAAGGCGGATTATGGACGACCCTTAACCCGTGGCCTTCCAACGCATGGGACCAGCAAGGGGTCATCTTACCCTCTCTCAAATACTCCTCCATGGGTGCGAAGTCTCCGTTGAAACCCGCGTTAAATGTGGCGCCGATGCGATCCTGATCATCCGACAATGCAACCCATGCGCTCGCGTATCCTGCACTGCTGATCAGATTGTCGCAGACCTTTTGAATGAGCCGGTCGAGGTCTTTTTCCCGGGTGGTAATCCGGCTCAAATTGAGGGCACCCTTGTGCAGGGCATTTATAAATTTGAGCTTATTTTGAGCCTTCTCCAGCTCCTTGACATTTTGTTCTAACCCTTCGTAACTTGGTTTCTTATCCATGCGAAAGTCCCCTCCTGAAATTTATTTCCCTGATCCTTAGTCCACCCGATTTTGATCGACGCCCAAAAGATCCCGAATACGCTGGATCAACTGGTCCATATCGAGAGGCTTTGCCATATAGCCGTCCGCCCCGGCAGACAAAATCCGCTCTCTGTTTTCCTCGGTATTATAGCCTGTTACGGCCAGTAATTTGATATGAGCGGTTTCCGGATTTTCTTTTATCTGCCGACAGACCTCAACCCCGTTCATATCCGGCAGTATCAGGTCCAGAACCACAAGGCCGGGGTTGTATTTAAAAACCTTGGCCCGGGCTCGAAGCCGTTTGCCGCCGTTTCCGTTTCATACTTGTGGGATTGGAGGGTTCTGGCGAGCAGCTTTTGAACCTGGGGATCATCATCAACACTTAACCTCTTTCAGCGTAACCGCTTAAACCCCACCCTGGCCGGCAATTTCACTCAATAATGGCACCTGTCGATAACAGGAAAACGTTAAAAAGTGAGGGCTTGGTCATAGTATGACTTTGTGGGAGGGGCTTTCCAGCCCCGATTTGGAGTGGAAATATCCCTGCACACCGCAGGGAGAATGTCTGCACCGCAAAATCTACAGGTGATGAAAAGAATAAAACCCTCTGGCAATTATATCTAAAAAAAGTGAAGTATTTAAGGTAGAAGACGTGTGCCAACTGATCGCTTTTCAGCGGATTTCCATGAAAAGTGGAGTTTTGTATTGACATGGTCCCGATAAGAAACCCTTTATCACCAACCAGCTTGAATGCCAGCATGCGTGGCAATGGCGGGCAGGTGAACGATACCCCGCAGCTTGCTGCGGGGTAGTTCATTTTGGCTGGATTTATTATACTTAGTTTGTGAACTTGTCAAGTTTTTTGGGGGGGCGTCCGTCGACAACCAGAATCGGAACTCCGGCGCATATTTCATCTTCTATTGGTGTACTTTCTCCCTTAGAAAATCGGTATGTAGCAGAACTATGCGAAGTACTTAACGAATCAGAAACAACTTTTCCGGGGACAAATTTACGATTAATCTATGATTTGATATCAAATCAAATCAAAATCACGCAGTTCCCGGGTTCTGAATTTGTAAAGATATGGGTAACCGTTCACGGCCTTTTTCCCCTATTACCTGGACAGGTCTTGCGACATTCCTTCAGAGGTTATCAGAATCACAGGGAGGAAATAGTGTTACTATTTCCTATGAGTGGATGTAGTCTCGAAGTACTAGACATCACTGCTGTCCGGTTAACTTTTTATAAGTCACGATAACTTGATGATATAATAGCAGATATTGAGAAAATAGGCTTTTGAGATAAGAAAGGAGAAAGGGGACGGTCATGAAATTATAAGTTTCTCCGTCATCGATATTAAAAAGTTAAAAGGAGAAAGGGGACGGTCATGAAATTATAAGTTTCTCCGTCATCGATATTAAAAAGTTATAATTTCATGACCGTCCCCATCTGCGCGTCCCCATCTGCGCGTCCGGGGGGGGGTGATTGGGGACGGGTATTGATATATTGATTGGGGGAAAGTTTGGGGCCGCTCTTTAGTTTTACAGTTTCTAAATAATCCTGTAAGAGCCGGTTCATAACGGCAAGAAAGTCGAGGATAGAGGAATTTAGCTCATAGCTCCCCAGTTGAATATGCGGTGCATTCCACCCCAGTACGATCTAAAAGACCTACGGGGAGGGCGGGGCAAGCATAGGTGATAGCTGGGAAGTAGGAGACATCGGGGGCGGGAGATTCTTTCCATTGTTGAACAACTTCATGCCATGCTGAGAGGAAGGGGCAAAGGCCGAAGTCACAGCGATGAAAAAAAGCGAGATTAGAGAACTTATTGAACAAGGCGAGGGTTATTTCGTCGAATTCAAAAAGGACATTGGGCAAGGTCTGGACAGGGAAATGGTCGCCTTTGCAAACTCCTCTGGCGGAAAAATAGTAATAGGAGTAGCCGACAATGGCAAGGTTATTGGTTGTACACTCGACAATTCAGTGCGATCTCGGGTTCAGGACATTGCCAACAACTGCGACCCTCGGATTTCGATACGCCTGCATACAGCAAAATACGAGCGAAAAGATCTTCTGATTATTTCAGTTGAGGAGAGTCCTGATAAACCGGTGCGATGCTCAAGAGGCTTCTTTTTGAGAGAGGGGCCTAATTCTCAGAAGTTGTCAAGAAATGAGATACTGGCTCTTGCAGCGGGGGGAGCAAGGGGACGTTCATAAATAAATAACTAACTCAGTCAAGAAGATTATGAGGAATTGAGCGTTGTGCGGTCGGGTGCTTGCAGAGCGAGGCGTAAGTGTTCGGCACATTCGTGGAGATGGCAGGATTCAGGATGAAGACGAACTTGGCCGGGACGAGTACCAGAGCAAGGGCGAGCAGGCTCAACTAAGCCTTTTCGAGCCCAACGAGGAGGTTCCCGAGTGGAAGTCTACACAATGGGTTTTGTCAAGAAAAGAGCTCGACAGTTCTTCGGCGCACTGAGAAAGGCAGGAATCACCCCTGTCCTGAAACTCCTTACCGCACTTGAAGAAGGGTAGCTTTTCCCAGGCACCTCAATACATTCTCCAGTCTTGCGATTTCGCCGAGTATACCCCTTTTAGTCCTTCATATAGATGCTGCAAAAACCCGATATTTCCACCCTGTCCCCATAGCAAGGGCCTCCGTCCTTTTCCCGTAGAATACCCGCACCACATGATTTGCTTCAAGATTTCAACGGACAGGGCTACAAGATGGACTAATCGCGAAAATGAAGCATCCAAAAAAGACTTGAAAAAATCCCGCAGAAACTGCAAAAAAGGGGCTTTCCTGGAAAGAATCGGAATCGCATACTGTCGATTGAAGATTCTGTGTTTGAGTGTATGATATGATGCCAACTAACGAGAATTCCTA
>JAFDKF010000137.1 GCA_019307135.1 Deltaproteobacteria bacterium | reverse complement strand
GGCGACGCGAGTACGTTCAAGGGCGAGATTGCCGGCATGGTAAACGGTCTGAACGGTGTGATTGATGCCTTTGTGGCGCCGATCAATGTGACGGCCGAGTATGTGGACAGGATCAGCAAGGGCGACATCCCTGAGAAGATCACCGATGACTACAGGGGCGACTTCAACGAGATCAAGAACAACCTGAACCAGTGTATTGATGCGCTGAAAGCACTGATTGAAGAAGACGGCGGAGTGGCCCTTGAGGCTGCGGCAAACAAAGATCTCACCGCAAGGGTGAAACGAGAATACCAGGGTGGGTATGCAACAATGAAGGACAATATCAATATGCTGATAGCCAACCTGAATGATGCACTCACGCAGGTTGCCACGGCAGGAGAGCAGGTAGGTTCTGCCTCTGGCCAGGTTGCTTCCTCAAGCCAGTCTCTGGCCGAAGGCTCTGCCGAGCAGGCCGCGTCTTTGGAAGAGACCTCTTCCTCCCTTGAAGAAATGTCCTCCATGGTGAAGCAGAACGCCGATAATGCCAATCAGGCAAATAACCTCATGGGTGAAGCCAACCAGGTAGTCGGCAAGGCGAACGAGTCCATGACCGAACTGACCGAGTCTATGAATGAGATTACAAAGGCGAGTGAAGAGACCCAGAAGATCATAAAGACCATTGACGAGATCGCTTTCCAGACAAACCTCCTGGCCCTGAATGCTGCGGTTGAGGCGGCCCGTGCTGGTGAGGCCGGCGCAGGATTTGCCGTGGTGGCCGAAGAGGTCAGGAATCTTGCCATGCGCTCTGCTGAGGCAGCCAAGAACACGGCAGACCTGATCGAAGGCACCGTCAAGAAGGTGAATGCTGGATCAGACCTGGTTGAAAAAACCAATGGAGAATTCAACGAGGTAGCCGGAAGCGTTACCAAGGTCGCTGAACTGGTCAGCGAGATCAATGCTGCCTCCAATGAGCAGGCCCAGGGAATTGAGCAGGTAAACAAGGCCGTGGGCGAGATGGATAAGGTGACCCAGCAGAATGCGGCCAATGCCGAGGAGAGCGCCTCAGCCTCTGAGGAAATGAGTGCACAGGCCCAGGAACTGAACAGTATGATTGGCAGTTTCAAGTTAAACGGGCAAGGCACGGAACGAAAACAACTAACCACGGCCGCTCTGAAGCAGGACGTGGGTTCTAACCTCCAAAAGGTCGCTCCCGCGCAGAAAAAGGCAAAGGAGGTAAAGGCGGCACCCCCTGAAGCGGTCATTCCGATGGCCGATGATACCACTAAGGGTGACGACTTCAGAGATTTCTAATCATAAAATCGCTCCGCGATTTTATATAACACGGCGCCGACTTCGCCATAGTAGCCAGGGCTACGACGGCTGAATTCGCCGCTTAGCAAAGATCGTTTCCCTCCCCTCTCCGAGGCGTAGGCCCACGAGGGGGGAGGGAAACTTCTAGAACCAGGTATCGAGTATGTTGATTCTGTGTATCGGAATTCTGTTTCTTCAGCCAGAATAGTCGTAGGGGCGACTTTACGTCGCCCGCCAGAGGCTTCGGGCGACGTAAACTCGCCCCTACGGAGGATTCAGGCATTGCCCACGAAAAAAAGGCATATTATCGTCGTCGGTGGGCGGTGCCCACGCTACAGACTGTGTCCTGGGTTGAGCGGTTCAACGTTCACGGTTCCCGGTTGAAGAGCCCCTGGCCCAGACCGGGACTACATCGGGACCAAAATCATCTTGGGATGTCGCGCCCCTGGCCCAGACCGGGTTTTCTCCGCTGGAGCGGTTCAACGTTCAGAGCCCGCCCTGGCGCGACACCCTCAGGAGAGGCTATCATCGCTCACCAACCAGGTCTGGGCCAGGGGTTAAAACCGTGAACCGTGAACTGTAAAGTGACAGATGTCAAGTGATTATAACCTTTGAACCTTGAACCCGGAACCGATCACTTTAGGTGCGTGTCGGAATTCCGAATGTAGAATGTTTAAATAAGGTATGATCCCTTTTAATTCCGCAATCCGCAATCCGCAATCCGCATTGGAGACATGATGGCATTCACCTATTTCTTCAGAGACCTTACAGCACTAAACGCTATCAAGGAACATGTTATCCCTGAGGTTCGCAAAAGCAGGTATATCGCCATCTGGGATGCGGGATGCGCCATGGGTCCTGAACCCTACTCCCTGGCAATCATTTTTAAGGAGAATCTGGGGTATTACGAGTTCAAAAGACTGAAAATATACGCAACAGATCTTGATGAAGAAAGTCATCAGTTTGGAAAGATCATAGCAGAGGGGATTTACCCGGAAGAATCAGTCAAAAGGATACCCAGGGAAATCTTTGAAAAGTACTTTTCGCCAAACAACAAGCCCGGCCACTTCAAGATTGCAGACGAGATCATACGATGTGTGTCTTTCCAAAAACATGACTTACGCTCATTGCAACCGGTCCGGGATAATTTCGGCCTGATCGTGTGCAAGAACGTGCTCCTCCACCTGCAAGAGTCAGAGCGGATTAATGTCATCAAAATGTTCCACAAGTCCCTTGCCCCTGGCGGCTTTTTTGCGACCGAGCAGACCCAGAAGATGCCCGAGAAGACAGCCTATCTCTTCAGGCAAGTTACCCCGAGTGTGCAGTTGTTTCAGAAGATATAAGACAAAATATGTTCGGAAATGAACTTACCTCCGGGATTTGCGCTGCTTCAAATAAGTCCAGATCGCTCCGGTAAAACCGATAATTGCAAGGATGATAAACAAAATAGTCAGGTTATTCATTATGAAATCCTCCATCAACCACATAACCCCAGATGAAGAAACCTGCTGCGGCAAAAAGGCCAATAATCAGATTCGAAATATTCCATTGACTTTTGACAATGTTACCGACAATAGCGACAAGTGCAATACCTTTGCTGATATCATAAAGGTATTTAGCTGTATTTTCTCTTTGTTTCTTGTTCATTTGATTGTTCTATTCTTAATTAATAATATCTTATCAAAATAAATATAGATAGTCAACAAGCTTTGGCGCATGGGAGCATTACCAGCTCGTAGGGTGGGCACTGTCCACCAAAAAGGCTATATCATTTTCATCGGTGGGCGGTGCCCACCCTACAGACTAAAGTGAACTAAAGTTATGGAATTTTGCCATTTTTTTAGGCTTTTTTATACCCGTCCGCTTGCGGTGTGATTTGCGCTAGTTCCCTCTCTCCTGGTGGGAGAGGGTTAGGGTGAGGGGGATGTGTAGGTTTTCATCCTTAACTTTAGGCACTTTAGCTCACTTTAGGCACTTCAGTATGAAGGTCATAAATCTTACAAGCGACAGCAAGATCTACACATCCAACGTCTATTTCCTTCTGGGCGACTGGAAGGGAGTCGATGATGTCAATACGCTGATAGACGTGGGCAGAGACCCTTCGATCATCGAGAAGATAAAGGGGCTTGACACCGGCGTGGGCAAGAAGAAGGTAGACAAGGTTGTTCTGACCCATGGGCATTTTGATCATGCGAGTCTTCTTCCGACCATCAAGGCTGAATTCAACCCGGAGGCGTACGCCTTTCATTCAAATAATGGGACGAGCCATGTCCTAAGGGACGGACAGGCTCTGAGGTTGGCAGACAGGTGGTTTGAAGTCATACACACGCCGGGTCACACCAGTGACTCGATCTGTCTCTATTGTGCACAAGATGGTGTTCTATTCTCGGGCGACACATCCCTTATCATTACAGCTACGGATGGTTCTTACCAGGAGGATTTTGTTGTCGCCCTGGAAAAGATTGCGCGAAGGAACATCAAAGCGATCTATCCCGGCCACGGCAACCCCATAACCGATCGAGCTAAACGCTTGATATATATGTCGCTTGACAACGTGAGAAAGAGCCAAATTTTTTAGCGAAGCTTCGCCTCAAACCGACGAGTTGATGAGAATCGTATCCCACTTGCTTGATGGGAGGTGATGCTGGATACTCGATACTGGAAAAACAATAAGAAAGCATTCCTTGCCCGCCCTGGCGCTTCCCGGTGCCCACGGGCTATCAAGCTCGCGATCCAGGCCCGCCCTGGCGCGACAGATCGTAGGGGCGGGTTTATCCCGCCCGAATAACAGGCGGCGTAAAGCCGCCCCTACGAGAAAAACCCGGTCTGGGCCAGGGTCTGGGCCAGGGTTTCATCCAGCATCCAGGAACCAGCATCCAGTATCTGCTTGCCCTCGCACCGGAGTGTGTCACAAAAACGTGACGTAAATGTTAAGATGTTAGCTTATATAGACGGAAAGTAATGAAAATTATTTTTCATGATGACTACAAGGATTCGAGCTATGCCTCGGATACTGCGGCAGCAGAAGGTAGAATGGAAAGCATCACGGATCTCCTGCTCAAGCAAAGAGAGTATTCCGTGCTCAAACCGACAGCGGCTAAGGTTGATGATATCCTGCGGGCTCACACTGAGGGGCATTTCAACCGCATCAGACAAGATGAGAAACTCTTTCGCATGGCCCTCTTGTCGGCAGGCGGTGCCGTATGTGCCGCAGAAATTGCTTTTGATGGAGAACCCTCATTCGCATGTATACGTCCACCGGGGCATCACGCCTCCCGTGCCTCATGCTGGGGATTCTGCTATTTCAACAATATGGGAATCGCTTTGCTGAAACTCAGGTCAGAAGGCAAGATAAAAGGCGCATTTGTCCTGGATTTTGATGCACACACCGGAGATGGAAATATTGACGTGCTATCTGAATATCCGGAAATCAAGATTTTGAATTCAGTATCGGCCGATAGAGGAGCCTATCTTGCAGAGATTGAAGAGCACTTGACCGGGATCGACGGGATTGACATCATCGCTGTGTCGGCGGGTTTTGATTCCTATGAAAAGGATTTTGGAAAAAAACTCAAGAGGTTTGATTTCTATCTTATAGGCCGGCTGCTCAAACAGTTTTCCAAAAGGTTGTGCAATGGTCGAAGATTTGCGCTCCTTGAAGGAGGCTACTATCTACAGGACCTGGGTAAAAATGTGCTTGCCTTTTGCCAGGGGTTTGAGTGACTCGAGGGGAGTAAGAGGTGGCTGAAAACCTGACCGTAAAGACCGAAAGCATAAAGGAAGGAGATTCAAGCTACTGCTGGGTCAACATTGAGCTTGGAGGCACTCGGGTCGGCAAGGCCAGGATAAAGAGAATCTATAGCAGGGTTATAATCAAAAACATCACCGTCTTCCCCGAATTTCAAAGGCGCGGTCTGGCAAGAAAAATCATAGATCTATTCAAAGATACAGCCAGAGAAATCATCGCAGACAGGGTGAGAGATACAGCAAGAGGCTTCTGGGAACGTATGGGTTTTTCTGACACGGGAGATGGAAATTACAGGTGGGTTTCCTGTGAACGCCTGCGATCAAACAAAAGGACACATGAATTGTGACTCGAATCCTTGTTATAGACGATAATCTTTATATACGGGATGTGCTCAGGCAGGCATTGGAGCGCTTTGGATACGACGTCCTGGAGGCTCCTAACGGCGAGGTGGGGGTCAGGCTGTACCAGGAGGAGCCAACAGACCTGGTGATCACAGGCATCATCATGCCGGAGAAGGACGGCATCGAGGTCATCAGAGAGCTTCGGCGTGAATTCGCGGACGTCAAGATTATCGCCATGTCCGGAAGTGGGTACCTCGAGCCGGACGGTCACCTCTTCCTGGCGAAAAAGTTCGGCGCACAGCGCATATTTGTCAAGCCTTTCAGGCTGAAGCAGATATTAGAGGCGGTAAAGGATTTGTTAGAGACTTAGTGGTGCAACATCGACCATTTTTTGTCCACATTGAATAACATATTGCATTTGTTGATCAAAAGAAACTGGAAACTGGAAACTGGAAAAGAGGCGCCAGATTTCAAGTTTCGCGCCATACATTGAAATAGTAGCGTGGGGGCTCTGTCCCCCACAATATGTGCCCCACAGAGGGGGCACGCTACTAACCGCACAGGTCGAAATGTTTTTCTATACTCTAAGGAAATAACGATGAAAAAATTGACACAAATTGTTGTGCCGATAGCTGTGTTCATGCTGCTGGTCTTGACCAGTGTCCTGGTGTAGCAGCGCGATGATGGGCACAGAAGAGAGATATTTAAAAACCATATTGCCTCTTGTGCCAATGACATTGCCCGTGGGCTGGAATTTTCAGTTGACAATCATACTGCTGTCCTGGAAGCGTTCAAGGACAGCTGGTTGGATCGGACCGACCGGTCTCAGGAGCGTTTCGAGGCAGTGGATGGAGCAAACAGGATGCGCGGGCTGATCAATGATCTGCTGGCCTATTCCCGGCTTGGCACGCGGGGCAAGGATTTTGAGCGAACCGACTGCGAGGCTGTCTTTGAGCGCGCGATTGCCAACCTGAAGACGGCGATTGAGGAGAATGGTGCGGACGTGACTCACGATGCCCTGCCTGCCGTGAAGGCCGATGATGCGCAGCTGGGCCAGTTGTTTCAGAACCTGATCGAAAACGCCATCAAGTTCCGAAATGAATCGCCACCACATATTCATGTGTCGGCGAAGTTGATTTCGGATTTCGGATTTCGGAACCAAATCCCGAAGGGGACACTTCGCACTCCGCATTGCGCCTGGCGGCTTGAGAACATTACCGCATTGCGCCTGGCGGCTTGAGAACATTACCGAAATCGAATTGGCCCCTGGGCCGTACGTGAGGCTCACCGTGAGCGATATGGGCCATGGTATGGACCGCAGTGTTATGGAACGGATCTTCGATCCCTTTTTCACCACCAAGGAGCCGGGCGTGGGAACCGGCATGGGACTTGCAATGGTTCACGGAATCGTCAAGAGCCACAGGTTTTAGTGAGGCAGTCACGCTGGAGAAGGCCGGAAGGATGGACATTCGTGAGTACATCATGAAACCCGTTCTTGCTCGTGATCTTGGCAAGGCCATCCGGCGGGTGTTGGAGGCTGGAGATTCGAAACTTGAAACTTGAAACTTGAAACTGGGGGGTAATGATGAAAGAGATCTATGAATTGGATGTTTACAAACTGTCTGAAGAACTCTCTGATTTGGTTTGGTATGGTTTTGATGCTTGGCCCAGAAAAGTTCAACAAACCATCGGATATCAGATCATTCGATCGGCAGATAGTATTGCGGCAAATCTTGCAGAGGGGTACGGCCGTTATACCCCTGCTGATAGAAGGCTTTTTTATCGTTATGCAAGAGGATCATTCGAAGAAACCAAAGCCTGGCTGCGTAAACTCATTCGGCGAAAGGTTGTCTCTGACGAAGTTAATAAATATACAAAAATCGTCGACACACTTGGCCCAAAACTAAACGCTTTTATCAGGAGCACGAAGTAGAAGGAGCCAACCATCATTCAGTTTCGAGTTTCGAGTTTCCAGTTTCCAGTAAGGAGGAACGAGAAAGGGTACGCATTCTTGTTTTTGGACGTGCGGAAAGGAGCTACACATGGCATCGAATTTCAAAATTCTTGTTCACCGAAAGAGCGACAAGCTCCATCTAACATTGGAAGGCGATTTCGATGGAACCTCGGCATGCGAGCTTCTGAATCTCCTGGAGGAAGAATGCAGCGGCGCAGGTAAGGTATTAATCGACACTGCTGGTCTGAAGGAGATTTATCCTTTTGGCCGGGATACGTTTCAAAATAACCTTTACCTTCTGAAGTCCCAGCGCATATGTTTGGCATTCACTGGCAAGAATGCAACCCAAATAGCGCCGGAGAGGAATAGAATCCTTAGCTCCCCCCTTTTTTAAAGGGCCCGCCCTGGCGCGACAGCGAGTCGAAAATGCTGATGCAAAGCAAACCCGGTCTGGGCCAGGGGCGCGACAGATCGTAGGGGCGGGTTTATCCCGCCCGAATGACAGGCGGCGTAAAGCCGCCCCTACGAGAAAAACCCGGTCTGGGCCAGGGGGGTAGGGGGGATTTTAATCGTATTGCCAGGATCATAAATGTACCAGCCGCACAGGTTGAAAATTCCTACGACTTTAGTCGAGTATAGTATAGGCATTTCCTTTTTTAAGCGGCGTAGCCGCGCTATATAGAATGGCTCATCGTGCATTTGTGGGAAAATGGTCCAATCTGCGAGTGGGAGCGGCTTTCCAGCCGCGACTGTCGCGGCAAGAATGCCGCTCCCACAGTGAATTTGAAGAAGCCGAAAACATAGCGGAGGCCGAAGATTCTCCCAGTAATTCGCGATGACCCTATAAAATCGCGCAGCGATTTTATAAAAGGAACAGATGATGGAACAGGGTAAGATTCTTAACGTAGCTATTGTGGGTGGTGGTCCTGGGTGCAAGGCGATTATGGATATGATATTTGCCGAAAAGCTCAGCCAGCTCAGGATGAAGCTCATCGGGGTGGCCTGTACCAATCCTAAGGCTGTAGGTTATTGCTACGCACAGAAAAAGGGGATTTACACAACAAGGGATTACCGTGATCTCTTCGATCTCAAAGATCTCAATATGATCATCGAGCTAACGGGTCGTGGGGAGGTAACCAATGAAATCTCACGAACTAAGCCGGACCACGTCCGATTGATGGGCAACGTTGCTGCCCGTCTCTTCTGGGACATATTTCAGATTGAAGAGGAAAGGATTGCCGAGCGTAAGCGTACAGAGGAAGCGCTGCGGGAAAGCGAGGAGCGGTACCGGCGCATTACCGAGGCGGTGACGGACTACATTTTCACGGTTCGCATTGAGGATGGACATCCAGTGGAAACCGTCCACGGTGCTGCGTGTGTCGCTGTGACCGGCTATACCCCCGAGGACTTTGCTTCCGACCCCTACTTATGGTTTCGGATGGTGCACGAGGAAGATCGTGCGGCCGTCCAGGAGCAGGCCAGGCGCATTCTCTTGGGGCAAGACGTGCCGCCCATTGAGCATCGAATCTTGCGAAAGGACGGCGTCATCCGTTGGGTAGCGAACACACTCGTTCCCCATTACGACACACAGGGCAATCTACTATCCTACGATGGCCTGATTCGCGACATACATAAGCGCAAGGAGGCAGAAGAAGCAAAGACAAAACTGGAAGCCCAGTTGCGTCATGCACAAAAAATGGAGGCCATCGGCACCCTGGCCGGCGGCATTGCCCATGACATTAATAACCTGCTCATGGGTATCCGGGGAAATGTCTCCTTAATGGTTATGGATATGGATTCCACGTACCCCCATTATGAACGGCTGAAAAAGATTGAAAACCAGATTCAAAGCGGAGCCAGGCTAACCTCACACCTCCTTGGATATGCCAGGAAAGGAAGATATCAGGTCAAGCCCATCAAGCTGAACCAACTAGTGTCAGAGACCTCTGACACCTTTGGCAGGACCAGAAAGGAGATTACGATTCATCGAGAGCTTGGCGAAGACCTGTTTGCCATAGAGGCAGACCAGGGGCAGATCGAGCAGGTGCTTTTGAATCTCTTTGTAAATGCCGGAGATGCCATGCCTGGTGGTGGGGATCTTTTCTTGAAGACCATGAATACGACCCACAATGACATGAAGGGCAGGCTCTATGATCCAAAACCAGGCAACTATGTCCTTTTAAGGGTTACAGACACAGGCACAGGCATGGACGAAAAGACCATGGAGCGCATCTTTGATCCCTTTTTTACGACCAAGGAGATGGGCCGTGGCACCGGTCTTGGGTTGGCTTCGGCCTACGGTATCGTAAAGAGTCATGGTGGATATATCGATGTTGATTCAATACAAGGGCAAGGTGCGACATTCAGTATTTATCTCCCTGCATCAAAAAAAGAGGTCCAAAAATCTGTCAAAACTGCTGAGCGATTGATTAAGGGGACGGGAACGGTCCTCCTGGTGGACGATGAAGAGATCATCCTGGAAGTAGGGCGGGAATTATTGGAGGCCATAGGCTACAGGGTAGTCACAGCCAAAGACGGAAAAGAGGCTGTCCAAGTCTATGAGAAAAATTGGCATGAGATAGACATCGTCCTTTTGGACATAGTTATGCCCAATATGGGTGGTGGTGAGGCCTATGACCGCATGAAGGGGATCAACCCGGATGTAAAGGTCCTCCTTTTGAGCGGATACAGCATAAACGGCGGGGCAAGGGAGATATTGAAGCGTGGTTGTGACGGTTTTATGCAGAAGCCATTCGATATGAAAGGGCTATCTCAAAGCATAAGAAATATCCTGGATAAGAAATAGTGGCATCCTTCATTCCTCGGTTTACACTTTTCAAGAATGCGGGCGCCAAGACTCGGTTTACACTTTTCAAGAATGCGGGCGCCAAGAGATAAATTCTTTTGTTCGTACTTTTTGGTGTCAGGTGTCAGGTGTCAAGAGCGAGAAACGCAAGATCTGAAACCTGAAACCTGAAACCTGAAACCTGGAGTGGTGAAAAAAAGTGTAAACTACTTTGTGGCAAAAATGAAGGATGCCGAAATAGTCTTCGGTAGAGGGATTAAGGGATTGAGGAATTGAGGTGAGTGCAATGAAAAGAAAGAAGAAACTGCTTATAGCGGATGATGAGAAATACCCGCATGATTTACTTACGAAACTTCTCCCTGGTGATGAGTTTGATATAATCCATGCATATGATGGCAAAGAAACCTTGAGACTCGCTAAGGTCCTGAGACAAAAAATATAAAAATTATTATGCTGACAGCAAAGGATCAACAGCACGATAGAATACTGGGACTTGAACTTGGAGTTGACGATTATATTACAAAACCGTGTTCTATAAATTATTTGGCCCGCAGGATAGAAATGGCCTGCGATAGAAGCAGGGGTTAGTGGTCAGTGGTCAGTGGTCAGTGGTCGGTGGTGGGCCTGGATGCTGGATGCTGGATACTGGATACTGGATGCTGGATACTGGATACTGGATGCTGGATACTGGATGAATGGATTGCGGATTTTTTCTCTTTTCGTCTTAAATCCGTATTGCGCATAGCGCCTGTCGGCTTGAGAACATCACCGCATTCCGAAATCCGCATTCCGAAATCCGAAATCGAATATGATGAGTATGGCGAGATTTTTGATTGTATTGAATCTCACAATTGGCGTGGTCTTTTTTGGCGTTTTTGGCTGGTGTAAGACACAGAAGACGGAAAATGAGTGTCTATCATGTCATCTGGAGGTTTACCGGAAGGGGGACTCAAATTCGTACCAGCACGCT
>JAFDKF010000136.1 GCA_019307135.1 Deltaproteobacteria bacterium | reverse complement strand
GGTAAGGCTAATCTCATCAAGATTGCAGAAGAGAAAGACCAGTTGGGCCGGCACATAAATCGGATGTCGCCCATTCTCATCCGTCCTGTCAGCAGGAATCCAATGGAGTTCCTGGTTCTGGTACGGGACTTCCAGATTCATATCATTGGGGTCCAGGGCGTTATGGCTTTTTTTTACCAGATCTTTATGAGTGGCCTTGATTAGAGGATAGCTCTTCTTATAGCCAGGAATACTGTCAGAATGAAAACTTGCAAAAGCCGAATACCTCTCAACAATCTCCATCAAATAGGATGCTCTTGCCTCGTGAATATTGAGACCTTTCCCGTAGCTTGTCTGGATACCGGTCAATTGCCACCGGTTCCTCCCTGCTGATACGGTGACAGCCAGCTTCCACGGCATCAGCAGGGCGTACGGGCTGAGGCTGGCTTGTGTTCCAGCTTCCGGCCCGGCCACAAGGTTACGAGCTTTCAGCTTTTCCATCGCTCTTTCGGCCGTCTCCTCTGGAGTCGGTCCTGGCACGGGGCTCTTTTGGGAGACCTTTTGGCCCAATTCAATCAATATATCCTCGATGGGCACCACCCTGGCCTTCCATGCCTTGACTGCATCCGGATCAAACGGCGCAGAACGTTCTAAGTACTCTGGAGAAGGTAGGGGTTTATGGCCGTAAATGTTTTCGGAAAAGAGCCTTACCCAATAAAGATTGTCGCCCTGGTTTTGTCTCAGGAACCAGTTGATATATATAAGTGGTGTATATTCTGGCAATTGTTTGACATCAATTCCATCGAACCCTGCTCTTAAGGCCTGCAATTTGTCATTGAGAATACAAGTTTCATACATTAATGCCAACAAGTAAGGATCATTTTCCTTTCCTTGCTTTTGCATAAAATCATCGTATGGGTGTTCCTGGACGTATTCCAGGGCCCCTTCAAAATCCAAATCCTCACTGGGCACGCAGGCGAACCATCCAATGCTGAACTTCGTGTCCACGCGCTCCATTTCATATCTCATGAAATCATCCACAAATACCCTTCCCTCTCTTTGGTTCAAGGTTCAGGGTTCAGGGTTCAAAGGTTCAGGGTTCAAAGGTTCAGGGTTCAAGGTTCAGGGTTCAAGGTTCAAAGGTTCAAGGTTCAAAGGTTCAAGGTTCAAAGGTTATAATCACTTGACATCCCTCACTTTACAGTTCACGGTTCACGGTTCACGGTTTTAACCTCTGAACGTTGAACCGCTGAACCTTACTACTTGAGGCATTATCCCTTTGATATGAGCAAGTTAGGGCTCTTCAAGGTAACTTCTTAAAAAGTTCGGGTTTTTGTCATTGCGAGCGAAGCGAAGCAATCTCTTTGATAGCAGTGAGATTGCTTCGTCGCTAACGCTCCTCGCAATGACGTGAAATGACAGTGTGAGGGAATTACCCGAACTTTTTGAGAAGTTACCATAAATGTTTACAGTAAAAACGAAAGTGTGTCAAACTGAAGGGGTGGTCATCCAAAGTTGCGAGCAGTTGACCCCCGCTCGTGAATGGTGTATGATTATTTGACTGTATAGGAATTTCCATTTTGAGCGGCGAAGCCGCGTCATATAAAATCGCGTAGCGATTTTATAAAAGGAGCGCAAAGACTGTGGCAGATGAAAAAAAAGAGACCCTGTTAGCACAGATTCGCTTTGCTTATAAGAAGCCTATTGTCCTTGGGGACTACTCGCCAAAAGAAAGTAAGCCCATGGAACAATGGATAGACCGCTTTATAGACGAAGAGGTCAGTCGGTATAGTCCTGGAAACATAGCCCACGTGTTCAGCGACCACGAACGCGCCGTAAAGCTGTTGTTACTCTATCTTGAGGAACAAGGAGCCATTGACGAGAGTGGCGTTGAGTTGGAAGAGAAAAAAAAGCTTCAAGCCATGTTAAAGGGTTAACTTCTTCAACGGATACGCTCTTTTTTAGGGCCTTCTAAACAACTTCCCTCAAAAACCCCAACCCTTCGGGACAAGGCAAACCGCTTCTTTTATGACACCTGAGATAAGAATCGGTACTTCAGGCTGGAGCTACCGGCACTGGAAAGAACTATTCTATCCCCAGGATTGCCGTTAATCAAAATGGTTGGAATTCTATGCCGAGCACTTTGATACGGTTGAGCTCAATGCTACCTTTTACCGGCTCCCCAAGCCCAAGACTTTTGAGAACTGGAGGTTCAGGACGCCAGATGATTTTCTCTGGGCGGTAAAAGCGAACAAATACATAACCCACACCAAACGGTTGAAAGAGCCACGTGAGCCATTGGAACGATTTTATGAGGCTGCCTCTGGCCTAAAGGAAAAATTGGGGCCGGTTCTTTTTCAGTTGCCACCAAGCCTTTCTTTTGATGAAGAGACATTCAGGTTTTTTTGTCAATCCTTAAACCCGTCCGTGCGTCATGCTTTAGAGGTCCGACATCCTTCCTGGATCAATGATCGGCTCTTTGCCATCCTGCAAGAGCATAACACGGCCTTCTGTATTGCAGATACCTCAGGCCGCTATCCCTACCATGAGGCGGTCACCGGTAATTTTGTTTATATCCGCCTCCACGGTTCCGAAAAGCTTTATGCATCTGACTATTCAGAAGAAGAACTCCAGCTCTGGGCCAAAAAGATCAAAAAATGGAACAAGGAGACCTACCTCTATTTTGACAATGATTTTGGTGGATATGCGGTAAAAAATGCCCGGCGATTGAAGCAAATCCTTGATATGCAATAAACAAGCACGCCCAGAGGACGTGGCATTCCCTTTGTCCCCTTTATTTGCTCAGTCAAGGCTTGGCAAATCCGAAACTCGAAGCACGAAATCCGAAACAAATACGAATGACGGAAATTCAAAATTCAAAACAAAGAATATCTCCAAAAGTTTCAAATAGATATTGCATCAATGCCAAAAATGTTTTGGTCATTTGATATTCGGATTTTGAAATTGTTTCGAGTTTCGATATTCGGATTTCGGATTTAAACGTCCCGCAACTCCCTCTGTTTTGACCAAACTAGAATCAACTTTGCCGTTACCGTGGTCAAAAGGCTGGGATTGTTGACAACCGTTGGTTCGTGAAGTAGAAGAACTTAGAAAACAACTCCTGGAGGACAAATGAGTCAAGAAAAGGAATTCCAGGGATCTCTCAGAGGACAATTCCTAATTGCCATGCCCAGCCTTGCCGATCCGAATTTTTCCCAGACCGTGACCTGTATCTGTGAACACAATGCAGAGGGGGCCGTGGGGTTGGTGATCAACCGTGTCCATCCGCAATTAACCATGGAGGCTGTGCTTAAGGAGTTAAATCTGGAATCTGTTCCGGAGGTGGATTCCCTTCCCGTTCACCTTGGAGGGCCTGTGCACCCGGGCCAAATCTTTGTAGTGCACGGCCCTCCGTTTGGCTGGGCAGCCTGCCGTCCGGTGACCCCCTCCCTTGCGCTGAGCAATTCAAAGGACCTTTTGGAGATACTTGCCAAAGGACAAGGGCCCGAATCTTTTATTATCACCCTGGGATGCGCGGGGTGGGGTCCCGGCCAGTTGGAATCCGAAATCATGGCCAATGCCTGGCTGACCTGTCCTGCCAGTGAAACCGTGCTGTTTGAAACCCCTGTGGATAAGCGATGGGAGGCGGCCGCCAGACTCATGGGGATCGACGTAAGGCTACTTACGGGAGCCGCTGGCCATGCTTGATACTGGATGCTGGTACACTGTTTCATAAATTCTGCGTTTTAAAATGCCAATTTGAAATAATACTGTATTTGATCCATTTTGCAGCAGCATTGAAATCCGAAATTCGAATATCGAAGCACGAAACAAATTCAAATGAGAGAAATCTCAATGACAGAAACGGAAGGCGACAGTACCAGACCGCATTTGTTTTGAATTTCGAACATTTGGATTTTGATATTGTTTCGGATTTCGGATTTCGATATTCGGATTTTGCCTGAATATGGCTTTTCGTTCAGGCACTAAGTAGCAGAGGACACTATTGATACCTACCAGGGAACAATGTTTTGAGTTGATCCGGCGATACCGGATGTTGCCGCATATTGTGCGACACAGCGAGCTGGTGACAGATGTGGCCCTGCTTATTGCCCGCAAGTTGAACAGCCGTGGCCAGCACCTTGACCTTGCCCTGGTGGAGGCAGGGGCTTTGCTCCATGATATTACAAAGACCATATGCATCAAGACCAAGGAAAACCACGCTGAAACCGGAGGCGAGCTACTTACCTCTTTGGGCTATCCCGGGGTAGCAGATATCGTACGCCAGCATATCTGTCTTGATCAAGGGTCATCTGACCCGAATGCTGTCACCGAGGCAGAGCTGATCAACTACGCTGATAAACGGGTCAAACACGAAGAGGTAGTAGGCATCGAGGAGCGCTTCCAGGACGTGCTGGAGAGGTATGTCAAGAAGCTACCCGGTCTTGGGGCCCGTTTTGAGGAAGTTCAACTCGAAACCCAGCTTCTGGAACAAAAGATATTCTCAAAGATCGATATCACCCCCGAGCAGATCAACAATATTTTTTCGTAACCGTTCACGGTTCACAGGTTCAGGGTTCACGGTTCAGAGGTTCAGGGTTCAGGGTTAACCGAAAATCTGAACGGTGAACTCTGAACCTGTGAACGCCTACCATTTTTTCTAATCAGGGCCCGCAATCTCTTTGAGGGCAGCCATGATCAGATCATGCTCATCCACGCTGTAAATCTCTGAGTCGAACTTAACGTCCAGAGTCAACATGTCTCTGACCACTTCAGTCATCCTGCGACCCAGGATCATGATATCCGCGTAAGGGAGAATAGAGGATATGATGTTTATATCCCCCGGCCCGGTTACTCTCCTTAGACCCTCTTTATGATTCACCGAAAAGGCGTTCCAGACATCCCGTTTGATCTTGATGGCCGGGACATCTCTGAAGTGTTCGGATTCATAAAAGGATACCAGCCCTTCCATGCCTTCCGGTTTTCCGCCATAGTAGTTCCACAGGGAGACTGCCAGGTCAATTTTTTGACCCGCCCAGAAACCGTCAAGGCCCCGTTTTTGTGCCTCCCCCATTCTGCCCTGGTATTTCATACCGAGCCTGACCAGGTCCCTCAGGTGCCTTGTAGATCGTTGTTGCAGTTGCTGCTCGTTTTTCAGAAAGGCTTCATCGTATCTAATCCTGAGCCGCGTGGAAAGGGACCCTGGCCCTCCTTGCTGGCTCGCGGCATCACCCGGCTTTTCGGCCAGGGCCAGGACGACCCTTAACAGAATAGATGACCGCTTCTTCATGATTGCATTGACCGTTTCCTTCTGAAAGGCGTCCTGCCAAAACCTTCGGTAGTTCACCGGTCCATTGCCATTGATGAAGCCACGAAGGGCCCTGAAGATTTGAAAGTCTTCTATGGATTGACTATGCTTGAATGACAAGCCTTCCGAAAGCATTCTGATGACATTCAGCCCTTCCCAGGCCTGATGGCCCCCCATCTGAAGGGCTTCGCGATGAAAGCTGTCTTCGGGACAGATAAGCTTTCCGTCCTTGACCAGGGCCAGGACCTCCTCGTACAGGGCCTTAGAGTTTGCTGCTGTGGGTTCGGCAAGACGCTGCCCCAGGCCGTGCCTGATGATGTTTTCAATGACAGGGGTATCCAGATAAACGGCTGGTACAGGAGAGCGTTCCCCACGAACCATGGAAAGCTTCCGGCTCAACACCTTTTTCTCCCGGCCTTCGGGAAGGGAATCAATCCTTTGTCTTACACCTGCGTCGAGTTGATCAAAGATCTCATCAGCATATGCACGCGCGCCTTTATCGAGGCGATTGTAATGCTTGACCATATATTCCTGAAGTTATATTCCTGAAGTTGCTGCCATACATGATCGGGCATCTCACCTTGCTTGGTGGGAATACCTGAAGATAGCTCGTCCAAATATTGCCTGATATGTCTTTTCGTAATCATGCTAACTCATCGTTCGCTTAATAAATTCGTACTTAGATTAATTCTTATATGGACGTAAATCTTTATCCCGTTTTGGTTTCAGGTTTCAGGTTTCAGGTTTCAGGTGTCGGGTGTTAGGTTTCAGTTTTTGCGTTTCTCTGTCCTGACACCTGAACACTGACACCTGAAACCTCCGTCTGTCCTGACACCTGACACCTGACACCTGAAAATAGATTCTAAAAATTAACAAAAGTCTATCCCTATTAAGCGAATGATAAGGTTTCATTCACTGAGACTTCGTGGATCATTTTGTCTTCTGAGCCAAAGTGTGCGCACAGCGTCTTGAAGATCTCAGAGCCATGCTCGATAAAATAGCAACTTTCAAAGACCTTGGGGTCCACCATCCCCTCAGATGACAGGTGGTTGAGCCAATCCTGAAGGGACTTGTAAAATTCTCCTACAAATATTTGCGGCTTGTAATGCCCAATGCCGAGTTTCTTCTTCACGAAAGTGATGGCATTTTCAAGGTTAGTCCCTACCCCGCCCTTAAAATAGATGTCTGCCTCAGTGGTTTCAGATAAGATCTCCTGTCTTTCCAGCAAGTCATTTCGGGCTAGATAGACTGCAAAATCGACATGTGGATAGATGTCCACCCCTGGAATCTTCCAGTATACGGCCCCGGATAGCATCCCCAGAGAAGCCGTGGTCTCGGACACAAAGGACATGACACTTCCGGCGCTGCCCCCTGTGAGGATGCCGCAGATACCGCCGTGGAAGTCCTTAAAGGACTTGATGCTGTCTACGATTTCTTTCTGTGTGTCACCATCTACATCCCCTGCTGTTCCGTAAATCGCAGCAAGCTTTCTTGAGCTGAATGCCTCATTGAATGATGGTATCAGCGAAGATCTCATAAAGAATTGCTTGTATAGAACCAGGTCCCCCTGCAAGGGATTCTTCCAGTAAATTTCCACACCCATATCCTGAAGCGTATTCATAAAGACAAGGTCTTCGGACCTGAAAAAATACTCCTCCTCAGGGGCCTTTCTGAAGGTCAGGTCCCTGATGAAGCCCAGGTCAGCAGCCACAATCAGGTAAGATGCAAGGCGTTCGCTGGGAAAATCCTGAAGTACGAGAGATGTATTAGGCTGCAGCTCGTGTAAGAGTCGATCGTACCTCACCCCCACCCTACCCTCCCCCTTCAATGGGTTGGCTGGGGGTGTTAGCTTGATGAATCTCTGTCCTTCAGTTTCACTAATGGCTGCGATGGTGTTTTCATCCACGACCCGCTCTTCGTAAAGTCCGTCCAGGAAGGAGGACTGCAGGTCAATATAGAACTTTTTCTTCGCACCATATTGCGCCATAGCCTGTTTATAGACCTCGAAGTGAACCTTCTCCTTGACAATGTCTTTTTCTCCTCCCATCAGCTCAAGATATATGATCCCATTGGTGTGTTTACTTGCTACCCTGGCATCTGTGTGTTCCGGATCGAGAATATAGATTTCGTTTTGCTGTGTAAAAAGACTCGTATGTGATATCACCCCGCTTCCCGCTGGCACAATGACCTTGTCCACCTTCTGTTCCGGCTGAGCAAAATAGAGATCCTCACGAGGAACCCTTTTCAGCACAGCAGCCTTCAGATAATCGGGCGTCAAGACCCTGGAATTGGGAAGATGCACAAACGGCATAACCGGTACAACCAGAACGCCTTCTTCAAGAACCCTGGTTCCCTTGGGAACAATAATGGTGCGGTTTGAAATGAGGTTAATCAATTCCTCTGCAGAGTATTTCAGTTTGGGATTTCTCAAATATATCTTGCCGACTTCAAGGCCGGGTGTCATCAACTGGTCAATAGTAAGGCCGGCAGAATATTCGGGAATATAAAACCAGAACCTGGCTTCATAGGAGATCTTGTTTCCTTTCAATTCAAAATCACTCAGCTTCTCCTGATTGATGCCGAGTCTCGCCTTTGTACTGTGAAGATCCGTTGTCAGGCAGTCCTGGTTGCGAATGAAATACTGCATCTGTTCATCCTCAACGTATGCTGAGACCAGCGCAACGACCTCAGTGGCATCTGCACGAATGATCTTTTCAATCTTGCAGTCAGGGCTTTCGTTCAGAGACATAGTAGAACCTCCAAGAGTAGATTACCGCAAACCTCAACTTTTATCAATCTGTTTAGGGCTCGCCCTTGACTAATGATTTGGTTTCATGCTAGTTTTTCTAAGATTTCGGGGAAATATGTCTTAGCCCTAACCCGAAAGAGCTATGAATAGAACAAAAAAATTAGACAGGATAGACAGGATGAACAAGATTATTTTTATTTTAAATTCCTGTTCATCATTAATCTTTAATTTTAGCAAGTTAGATATCCTTGAGTTTTCGAATTTTAGTTGTTGACAAATAGGAAGAGGGCGGATCAATCAGAAAGAATTCCCCCCTTGAGGGGGGTTAAAAGAATTCCCCCCTTGAGGGGGGTTAGGGGGGTGTCAGGGTAAGAGAAGCCATGTCTTGCAGAAAGATAATTCCATACAATCCGAAATTGAAAGAACTGTCAAGGCAGCTGCGAAATAACAGTACCTTAGCTGAAGTATTGCTGTGGAATCAGATTAAGAAAAAACAAATACGAGGATATCAATTTTTGCGCCAGAAGCCGATTGACAATTATATCGTGGATTTTTTTTGTTATGAACTGATGTTGGTAATTGAAATAGATGGAGAAACACATAATTATAAAGTCGAAAAAGATCAGATAAGGCAGAATCGTTTAGAGTCACTTGGAATTAACTTGCTTAGATTTTTAGATATTGATGTTAAAAGAAACATGAATGGAGTTCTACTGACCCTTAATACTTGGATAAATAATTTTGAATCAGCAACAAATAAAACACCCCCCTGCCCCCCTCAAGGGGGGAATTAAATGTAACTTCTCAATAAGTCTGGGCATTCCAACAGCTTCCCCCTTTGAAAAAGGGGAACCAGCCCCCGCCTGCCACTCGCCTGACAGCTCATGTGTGGCATGCACTTTGTTTATTGGCAATGGCGGGCAGGTTGAGGGGAATTTTCCCAAAGCAGCCCAGATTTGTTGAAAAGTTACATCAAAATCCTGCAGGTTATTAATTTTATTGATGAACTGGATTCATTCAAATTCAGCCGACGTAGCTGACGCTACTTTGGCGAAGTCGGCATTTATCCAGTTAATCCAGTTAATCCTGTTAATCCTGTTAATCCTGTCAATCCTGTCAAAAAAATGTCCTGTACTTAGTTGATTGGAGATGAAACCCATGAGTAGCGCTAATAGAGAAGCATTCATCTTGGCCGGAGATATTGGGGGAACCAAAACGAATCTGGGTCTCTTCACGAGGGGAAAAAGGCGCCCTGTTTTAAAGGTCTTGGAGACCTATGCCAGCCCTGAGGCCCCCAATCTCGAGGATATCATTGACCACTTTTTGGAGAGGCACGAGGTTTCCATTTCCAGCGCCTGTTTCGGCATTGCCGGTCCGGTCAAGAATGGCAGATGCAAAACCACAAATCTCCCCTGGGATGTTTCTGAAAGAAAGCTCAAGAATCGTTTTGGTTGGGACCGGGTGCTGCTGGTCAACGACCTGACGGCGTCAGCTTACGCTATTCCGTTCCTGACCAGGCGAGAGCTGTTTCCCTTGAACCATGCTAAGACAGCCAGAAAGGGAAACCTGGGCCTGATCGCTCCCGGCACAGGGCTCGGCATGGCTTTGTTGATCCGCAAAGATGCCCATTATGTTCCCGTGCCTTCCGAGGCAGGCCATGCTGATTTTGCCCCGAACAATGAAGCTGAGGCTGCTTTGTGGCAATATCTTCACCAGCGTGTGGGCCATGTGAGCGTGGAAAGGGTTTTGTCAGGACCCGGATTATTTATTATCTACTGCTGGCTAAAATTTACTGGCCAGGGGACAGAGCCCCCATGGCTTGAAGAAAAAATGAACGAGGGCGATCCGTCAAAGGTTATTTCTGAGGCGGCTTTCGTCGAAAAACAGCCCCTGTGCGTGAAAGCCCTGGACCTATTTGTGTCAATATTTGGGGCGACCGCAGGAAACCTGGCATTAACGGGTTTGGCCACAGGCGGTATCTACCTGGGAGGCGGCATTGCCCCAGGGATCTTGCCCAGGCTGCGGGAAGGCCCTTTCATGAGGGCTTTTATGGATAAGGGAAGGCTCAGGGGTTTGCTCTCCCAGATACCGGTCCGGGTCATCTTGAACGACCGAGCGCCACTGTTAGGTGCTGCAGTTTGTGCCTTAGAAACAACGTAACCGTTCAGAGGTTCAGGGTTCAGTTAAAAGAATAGAGGTCGGAGATCAGAGGTCGGAGGTCTGACTTCTAATCTCTGACTTCTGATCTCTGACTTCTGATCTCTGAACTATGACATGGTTGCTTTGAACTTTTGCCTGTGTTAGAGAGAAGTGTTAAATTGGTAGCCTTCATTTTCGCCACAAAGTAGTTTACACCTATTGACCAGTGTTCAGGTGTCAGTGTTCAGGTGTCAGGTCTTGCTTTTTCAGTTTCTGACACCTGACACCTGGTGCCTCGTTTCAGTGTTCAGGTTTCAGTGTTTCTTGTACCTGACACCTGAAACCTGACACCCGACACCAAAAAGTACACCTGACACCAAAAAGTACGAACAAAAAAATTTATCTCTTGGTGCCCGCATTCTTGAAAAGTGTAAACCGAGGAATGAAGGATGCCGTTAAATCCTATGCCAGGGAGAATTTGACCTATGCAAAAAAAACGATTCAACATAAGGGAACTCGGGATTGAGACAAAGG
Organism: Deltaproteobacteria bacterium; assembly: GCA_019307135.1. Lineage (GTDB taxonomy): Bacteria > Desulfobacterota > Desulfobacteria > Desulfobacterales. The sequence goes on along the minus strand of JAFDKF010000136.1, from coordinate 12,762 downwards.
CCAAGCTTTTTGCTGATCTGGATGTTGGGAGCCTTATCACCCATGCGATCAGAAAAGGCGAGGGCAAACTCGGTCGCAACGGCACGCTGGTCATCAAGACCAGGGAGGACCACCCGAAGTACGGTCCTGGCAGGCACACGGGCAGGTCCCCTCAGGATCGATTTTTCGTGGACCATCCTGAAATCCATGACAATATTGATTGGCAAGTCCAGGATGCCAGGTCAAAAAAGCCCATCAACCAGCCGATCGAACCTAAGGTAGCACTTCGGTTGCATAAGCAAATCACCAGGTACCTGAGCGAACAACCTGTGCTGTACCTGCAACACCGCCTGGTCTGTGCGGACCGAATGTACGGATTTCCACTGTACTTTGTGACAGAATCCCCTACGTACGCCCTGTTTGCCAACAACATATTCCGGGACCTTCCCGCTACAACCAAAGAGATCCCGAACAAGCCGATCCATGTACTTTTTGCACCCCGTTTCAGGGTTCGAGAGCCCAAGAAATACGGCCTCAATTCAAATGGATTCGCTATCATTGACTGTTTGAATCAAACAATCTTCGTGGGGGGGTTAGGCTACTGTGGTGAGGCCAAAAAGGCTGTTTTTGCCCTGCTCAACTACCTGCTCCCCTTCATGGACGTGTTGCCCATGCACTGTGGCGCCAACAAAGGAGAAGATGGGGCTGTAGCCCTGTTTTTCGGGCTGTCCGGCACCGGCAAGACATCCCTGTCGGCCGACCCTCACCGCAAACTCATTGGCGACGATGAACACGGCTGGTCCCCTTACGGTGTCTTTAACTTTGAAGGCGGCTGTTACGCAAAACTGATCAGGCTGGATCGGGTCAAGGAGCGGGATATCTGGAGTGCCGTGAGAAAATTTGGGGCCTTAGCTGAAAATGTCGTCGTGAAAGACGGGGCTATGGACCTTGAAGACGCCTCCATTACCGAAAATACCAGGGCTGCCTATCCGTGCAAGTATATAGAGAATGTGAGTTTCACCGGCGTGGGAGAACATCCAAAGGTCATATTCTTCTTGACCGCTGATGCCTCTGGGGTAATGCCACCGATTTGCAGGCTCACGCCGGAGCAGGCCATGTATCAATTCCTGTCCGGTTACACAAGCAAGCTGGCAGGAACTGAGGTGGGGATTAAAAAACCGATACCAACGTTTTCCCCATGCTTTGGCCTCCCCTTTATGCCCCTGAAGCTTCTGACCTATGCTGAACTCCTGGGCAAACGCCTCAGAGAGCACAACACCAGGGTTTATCTTGTAAACACTGGCTGGACAGAAGGCCCCTTTGGTAAAGGTCACAGAATCAATATCGTTCACAGCCGAGAGATGATAGCCGCAGCCATCCGAGGGGAACTGGAGTATGCGCAGACAGAACGACACGAAGACCTCGGCCTTGAAATGATCACCAGTTGCTCCGGCATACCGGACCCCCTCATGCTCAGACCATGGAAGACCTGGGAAAACGTGGCCGAATACCGGGACAAGTCCAGAGAACTGGCCGCTCATTTCATCCAAAACTTCGAGAAAAATTTCCCGGACGCCCCAGCCGAAATCGCCAACGCCGGGCCTATGAGGTCAGAGATCAGAGAATAGAGGTCAGAGATCAGAGAATAGAGAATAGAGGTCAGAGGTCAGAGGTCAGAGGTCAGAGGTCAGAGGTCAGAGAATAGAGGTCAGAGGTCAGAGGTCAGAGGTCAGAGGTCAGAGAATAGAGAATAGAGGTCAGAGATCAGAGAATAGAGGTCAGAGATCAGAGAATAGAGAATAGAGGTCAGAGGTCAGAGGTCAGAGAATAGAGAATAGAGGTCTGACTTCTGACTTCTGATCTCTGACTTCTGACTTCTGACTTCTGATCTCTGACTTCTGACTTCTGACTTCTGATCTCTGACTTCTGACTTCTGACTTCTGATCTCTGACTTCTGACCTCTGACTTCTGATCTCTGACTTCTGACCTCTGACTTCTGATCTCTGACTTCTGACCTCTGATCTCTGACTTCTGAACCTGTGAACGCCTACCAAAAATCAAAGGCCCCAGACGAACTTACCGTCTGGGGCCTTTAAGTTGGGTTTTCGCTTTCAGCTTTGAGCCTTACACCGTTATGGCCTAGAACTCTATTGCTATTTGTGCAAACACCAGGTCTTTCGTATCCCTCACATAATTTATGTCATCCTTGGTATAAACATCGTCGCTCTCATAGTCATCATAGAGATATCCTAGAGAGACTATGACCTCCTCGAAAAGTTCCTGGTTTAGACATATGCCCCATCGCTTCTCGGGAAAACCCAGGTATCCTGCCTCATCAGAACCAGCGTATTTGAGGACAATTTCCAGGTTTTTGCCCCAGTCCAGGTTATAACCGACTTCGACATTCCAGACCTCGGGGTCATGATGGACTTTGTGGCGTTCAAATGTTGCACCTGCTGTGGTTCCTCTGACATCGATCTCATCCAAAAGGGTCATATATTCAGCCTCTACAAAGAAATCAGCAAAACCAACATGCAGGTACGCAGCAGCACCATCTATGTAATCCTTTATACCCACGTCGTTAGTACTGGCTACTGTCCCGTCATCTACGAGTGCCTGCCAGTGTTCATCTAGGTGGTCCGAAAGGTGGTCCGAGTCTAATATGTTGGAAATATACGAGCCGCCAACCAGGATGTCAAGCCCTGCCTCATCATCAAATGAGAAGTTTGCGTCACAGCCCCAACTCTCTATCTGGTTGTCTTCTCCGAACTCATCCTGGTCCCCGTTAAAAGCATAGGCGGATACGGAAATCCCTTGATATTCAACTCCGACAAGTGCGGCCTTCTCTAACGTCTCTCCCAGCAGCAGGGTGAGAGGCGCATGGACAAGCGGATCATCCGGGAAGTGCGTGAGCAGAGCGCCAAAGGGGACAAACATCTTGCCGGCGGAAACATAAACAGGGTATTCTTTAGTATTTCCTATGGTGAGAATGGCCTCTTCCATCTCTACGTGTGTTTCCTCACCGAAAGTGGGATCTTCGTAAAGAAGCAATGCGTGCACATGGACCCACTCGTTAAGCTCTGCCTCTGCGGCCAGTTCCACAGTCGTCAGACAAAGATCACTTTCGTTTTCCTCTGCTGGCCGCGCAACACCACTCCTGTAATCAATATCCTGCCACACGCCGCCAACCTCAATGAGACCGCTTAGGTGGATGCGGTGTTCAATTCCACTGCCCTCAGCCCTCAATTCTCCGGCAGTGAAGACAAACAATCCGAAAACAAATATCGCCGCAAAAACAATCCAACCGTGTTTCTTCATGCTATTCCTCCTTGCTTGAAAGTGTTAACTTTTTCCTAAATGCAAAGCCCAACAACGTCTGGCGCCTCACCTCCTTTCCACAAAAAAAAGCCACAAGACTAGTGCAACTGCACAACAATACGCCTTCGTGGCTTGGTTATTATGAACATTAACTCTGGTCTCGGAAACTTCAGTTTCCAGTTTGTCGAGGTCCCTAACATGGCTCCAAAATAGCTGTTAAGGAAAAATGGAGGCTCCAAAATAGCTGTTAAGGAAAAATGGAAAGGCAAATTAACTCGGAATTTCACGACTTTAACTTTAATAGAGCTACAATTACAATAAACAAACTCTTTTGTCAAGCAAAAATACTTCCTGAGCAAGGTTATACCTCGCACGGTCACAAACTGCGAATTTCACATGCGCTTTGGAAATGTGCCCCGCAGAGGGGGCACGCTACAGGGCACGTAGCGTGGGGGCTCTGTCCCCCACAAGCACTCCAATTGTCACCGTTCAAACTATACGTCAAAGTAAGCCTTAACATATGTTTTACAAGGGAGGCCGGGGGGGGATTTTACAAGACAGAGGCCAAAAAAGCAGTCACACCTAAAGTGATCGGTTCCAGGTTCAGGCCCGCCCTGGCGCTTCAGCTTAGTCTAAGCTACCAAGCCGGTAGTCCCGGTCTGGGCCAGGGGCTCTTCAACCGGGAACCGTGAACGTTGAACCGCTCAACCCAGGTCAGAGTAGGGTTTCACGTACCATTTACAGAACCCCATGGGCTCTGGCAGGCGAAGTTTGTCAAGAGGTGGTCTCAGATGTGCCTCTAAATAAGGCGATTTCAAGCTCTCTTCCAGAGATGACTTCAGCCGCGACCCCGCCACATTGGGGACAGAAAAACACGGAGGTGTCCGTCTCCACATCAAAGTCTATGTTACACTTGTCACATCGCCCCCTGGCAGGCACAACCGCTATGCTCAGTTCGGCCCCCTCAGCTACCGTGCCCTCTGAGGCTGTTTCAAAGGCAAAGGTTAGCACTTCAGGGACAATGGTGCAAAGCCTTCCTATTCTAACATGCACACGGCTGACGCGGGAAACCCCATGCTTTTCGCTTTCGTGTTGCAGGTCTTTGAGCAGGCCATAAGCAATGGAAAGTTCATTCATTGGGATGTCAGCCTCGCTCTCCTGGTATAACTGATCAAACCGACCATTTAGAACATAAAGTGATCGGTTCCAGGTTCACGGTTCAAGGTTCAGGGTTGACAACCCCTGGCCCAGACCTGGTTGGTGAGCGTGATAGTCTCTCACGAGCGTGTCGCGCCAGGGCGGGCTTTGAACCTATGAACTTTGAACGGTGAACCTTCTTTATTGACGCGTGTTAGGCCTGCCCTGGCGCGACATCCCAAGATGATTTTGGTGCCCATGTAGTCCCGGTCTGGGCCAGGGGCTCTTCAACCGGGAACCGTGAACGTTGAACCGCTCAACCCAGGTAGAAGTTAACGTCCACGGTCTATCGGTTACGCCGCTCGTGGGAGCGGCATTCCTACCCGCCATTGCCAGCCGGGCGGGATAAACCCCTGGCCCAGACCGGGTTTTTCTCGTAGGGGCGGCTTTCCGCCGCCTGTCATTCGGGCGGGATAAACCCGCCCCTACGATCTGTCGCGCCAGGGCGGGCCGCCCCTACGTAGGGTCGGCTTTATGCCGACCGCTTGCCCGGCGAGCGTGGCGATGGCAGGCGGGCCTGCAAGGCAGCAAAAGGAAATTTCTATACTATGAACTGGTACCTGCTCCATTTAGCACAACGAGATGGGGTTGTCAACCATATATTGTGATTTTGTGGCAACAAAATACAACATATAGTATATTTTTCGGCTTTTTTTATCTGTTCTTCCGGGACAGCTATAGGTTTTCGTAACCGTTCACGGGTTCAGGGTTCAGGGTTCAGGGTTCGCCGAAACTCTGAACCGCTCATTCGTGGAATCTGGGAGTTTGTTGGGTTTTCCTCGGTATGCAAAACGGTCTTGCCCCGAAGTCCAGAGTGAGCTTTACATACCGTTGAACCAACAAAACATAAGGCAACCCTGAACCTCTGAACCCTGAACCCGTGAACGCCTACAGGTTTTCAGATAATTCCTTGCAAAGTCTGGTGACTTCTGATCTCTGACTTCTGATCTCTGACTTCTGATCTCTGACTTCTGATCTCTGACTTCTGATCTCTGACTTCTGATCTCTGACTTCTGATCTCTGACTTCTGATCTCTGTCATGCACAAAGGTCAACCATGAGAATGTTAAGCACATTTCTCCAGGAAGGTCTTATCCTTTCATTGCTGGCCGCAAAAAAGGCCGGGGAAGCAATTCTTGCCGTCTATGAGGGTGATATTGATGTCACGTACAAAGTGGACAAGACACCGCTGACCCTCGCGGATGAACGCGCCCACACCATCATTGGGAACCAATTATCAACCAAAGCCTTGAAACAGATTCCTGTTCTCAGTGAAGAAGGAAAACATACCACGTATGACAAGAGAGAAAGGTGGGAATATTTCTGGCTCGTTGATCCTCTGGACGGAACCAAGGAGTTCATTAAGCGAAGAGGAGAATTCACGGTAAATATAGCGTTGATCCACAAAAATAGCCCTGTGCTGGGGGTTGTTTTCGTCCCCGCCAGGGGCTTTCTCTATTTTGCCGCACAAGGCATCGGTTCGTATAAGCTGGAGAGCGCGGACATACTTGGGCAGTTTTTCAGTGTAAAGGAAAGGTCAAGGAAAGGTAGTACACCCCTTGAAGGTATTGTCGATTTCGCAAAGAGGTTGCCAGGGGAGGGGAGGTTTATGGATAGGCACAAACTAACGATAGTTGGCAGTCGTTCGCATGCCACAAAGGGTCTTGCGGATTTTGTCCAAAGAGTGAAAGAGAAAGACGGGGAGGTGGAATTCATCCCCGCAGGCAGCGCCTTGAAATTTGGCTTGATAGCAGAAGGGAGCGCACACATATACCCACGATTCGGTCCAACCATGGAATGGGATACAGCAGCCGGACAGTGTGTTGTTGAACAGAGTGGCGGGGCAGTATTACGCTTGAGCGATAAAATGCCACTTGAGTATAATAAGAGAGATCTTCACAATCCTGATTTCATCTGTGTTGGCAAACACTCCGGAGACCTTGACTACATATTTTCTTAAATGACCATAAAGGAGTCTGCCCAGTATATGGAGTCCGTATAATAGCGGGGGAGGTCCTCTTCCTCCAACCCGAGAATACCCGCCATTTTAGCAACTCCCTCCCAATCGCCCTTTTCGTAACATACAGCAAGCCTCAAGTAATGATTTAACTCTCCCCTTCCATATACAAGGGCATTCTTGATACCTTCTGACAGGGGGACTTTTTCCATCAGGTTCTCCATTGAGTCATCCATGATGGCATCAATGAGTGAAAAGAGCCCAAGGGTAAAGAGTGCCGACGGCTTGATCATCAAGCCACCCCTACCTCCCATCAATTCACAGAATTTGGCCCTGATAATGGAAGCCCGAACCAATTCGTCAGGCTTTTCAGAGGCCAATTTTGTCATCGTCGTAAGAGAGAGGAAGCGCCTTAGTTCGTGCTCTCCAAGAAGAACAATGGCCTGTTTGATGGAGGATATATTCTCCATCCTGCTGAAATAGGCCGAATTGATGTACCGCAACAGCTTGTAAGAAATACCCACATCACGTGATACGAATTTTTCTAACTCATCAAATTGAAAGTCCTCCCTGTTGATTTCGGCCATTATTTGCATAAGGGTAATCCTAAAAGTCGGGATATCCCTCCCTTTCAAGATCTGGGGTCTACTGAAAAAATACCCCTGAAAATAGACGAAACCCATTTCCAGGGCCTTTTGAAACTCTTCATGAGTTTCCACCTTCTCGGCCAGGAGATCGACGTCATTGTGAGACAATTCCTTGACCAGTTCAGATATTTCCTCCGGTGGTGTCAATCTGAAATCGATCTTTACGATTTTCGCCAGGGAGATGAGCGGCATATACTCAGGTCTAAAAGAAAAATCATCAAGCGCAAGGCAGTAACCCTTATCTGCCATCTCTTGGCATGCATTGATCACATCCTCTTCAGGTTCTACATCCTCTAGAATTTCAATGACAGTTTTTTCTCTGGGGAACATCAGGGGAATCTTTTTTACCAATAGGTCCTGTGTGAAATTGATAAAGGCCCTTCTTCCGCCTGTGATCTTTTCCGTCCCGATCAGGAGAAAGCTACTGGAAAGGACTCTGGATGTGGCTGTGTCTCCATCTATGTCAGGAAAAAAGTTGGACATACCCCCTCTGAAAAGGAGCTCATATCCAAATATCTTTTTACTCTTATTGAATATAGGTTGCCTGGCGACGTAGGTCTCCATTCTGTCTCCTGAAAAACATCCCTAAGAATTTAGGACTCGGCAAAAAATAACTTCCCATTTTCGCATCTCAGCTTCAGGCCATCTTTGATCGATACTCATTCGCAAAATCCGCGAAATAGCCTGCTATTCCTGTGGTTTTACTCAATCGGATCGACCAAATTTGAGCGCCAATTCTGCGAAGTTATTTCTTGCCGAGCCCTTAGGGGCTTCGCCCCAATTGGAGAATTGGAGCAATGGAGTACTGGAGTGATGGGTTTACCTGCCCGCCATTGCCAGCCGGGCGGGATAAACCCGCCCCTACGTAGGGTCGGCTTTATGCCGACCGCTTGCCCGGGGTTAATAACCTCCCGGTAACGTGTAATGTCCTTGTACGTAGGGTCGGCTTTATGCCGACCGCTTGCCCGGGGAGCGTGGCGCTGGCAGGCGGGTGGCAGGCGGGTGGCAGGCAGGTCATACGCCACAAAAAGATCTACAATTTCAATCCGTCATAGAAATTCCCAAAGGTCACACTGATAACAGTTTTGATGGTTATGTTGCAAGGTAAGCAAAAATCATACCCTGGGACGGTTTATTACGGAGAATATACGAAATAGCAGTAGGGGCGGCTTTACGCCGCCCACCAAATCGATTCGGGCGGGGTAAACCCGCCCCTACGGGAACCCCTCAATGACGGCTTAGGTCATTCTAAAAGGCTTAGGAATCACCTAACCGCACAGGTTGAAAATTCGCGTGTCAGCATTGTGGTGGTGAAGACACAGTTTACACTATCCGATTTTTGAGGTAAAAGAGCCAGTGAGGGACTCATGATGAATTCAATGACTTTGCCAGATATCAGGAATCTCCTCCTACTACAGAGATCGTCAAATAGTTGAGTGGGTTAAATCACCATATTAGAGCTGCAAACATACAAAGTGTCCAATTTTTAGGCAAAAGATATGAATTCAAATAATAATAACGACTTAACCACTCAACTACTCAACCACTTAACGAGGTCTGTACTAATAAGCTACAGTATTGTATTCGCTTTTGTATTGCTGCTGGGAAGTGGGTGTGGAGCGCTACGCCGAGCTGAAATCCGCAGTGTTGCCGGAATTTTTTCGGGTCCGTCCGGATCAAATGTGTTCGTGCAGGACGATGATCCTGAATTGATTCGTGACGCCTTACCATTCGCCCTCAAGACTTACGAAGCACTGCTGGCTTCCGACCCGAAGAATCGCGATCTCTGTCTGACCACGGCTGATGTATTTGTAAAGTATGCCAGTGCATTTGTCCACGCAGATGCAGAGAGGTTAGAAAAACTCGATTTTCAACGCGCACAGTCTCTTCGACGCCGCGCGAAAAAGCTATATCTACGCGGACGAAATTATGCCCTGGCCGGGCTGACGCTTGATTATCCTGACTTTGAAAAAAAACTGCGCAAAGATCCTCAACAGGTCCTGCATGCCTTATCAGACAAAGATGTGCCGTTGCTCTTCTGGGCTGCCGCGGGTTGGGCAGGGGCGATTTCCACGGATGTGAACAACATGTCTCTTATAGCCGAACTTCCCATGGTAGAGGCCATGATGTGCCGAGCCCTGGAACTCGACGAAGATTTCGAGGGAGGGGCCATTCATGAGTTTTTCATAACCTATGAGGGAAGCCGGTCGGAAGCAATGGGGGGAAGCGCAAAACGTGCCCGGGAGCATTTCGCTCGCGTTGTACAGCTCACCCGGGGCGAGAAGGCTTCGCCTTACGTATCGCTTGCGTCATCTGTCGCAGTCCGCAAACAAGATTATCAAATGTTTAAAGATCTCTTGCAGAAAGCTCTTGCTATTGATCCGGACGCTGTGCCCAAATGGCGCCTTGCCAACATATTGGCGCAGGAAAAGGCACAGTGGTTACTGGATCTCAGCGCAGACCTTTTTTTGGATTACGAGGAGGCTGAACCGTGAAAACAGTGATCCTTTGGGTATGTATTAATGTAATTGCGCTGGGAGCTACTCCTGCGTTCTCACAGGTCATCAAGCTTGGCACGGTCGCGCCTGAAGGCTCACCCTGGCATCAAGCAATGTTGGAAGTAGCCCAAAAGTGGAAAGAGCTGAGTGGTGGCAGGGTCACGGTGAGAATCTATGCAGGGGGTGTGGCCGGGGATGAAAAGGACATGTTACGTAAGATCCGCATTGGGCAATTGCACGCCACGGCCCTTACGAGTGTAACGCTGCTCGATATTGTTCCCGACATCGAGGCCATCTCATTCCCTATGTTCATCCGGACTGATGGCGAACTTGACTACGTCATAGAAAAGCTGGGGGCCGAATTCGAAGCCCGCCTGGCGAAAAAGGGGCTTAAGGTTCTTCACTGGAGCACGGCGGGTTGGGCTCGCTTTTTTACAAAGGAACCGGTCATGACACCCGCTGATATGAAAAATCGGAAACTTTTCTTCTGGGGCTCGGACACGACCTATGTGGAACTGCTGAAGACCTCGGGATTCAATCCTGTACCCCTGGCGATCACCGACTTGCTACCATCGCTGCAAACCGGCCTGGTGGATTCGTTTGCCGCACCGCCAACCGCGGCCTTGTCTTTCCAGTGGTTTGCATTGGCACCCCATATGATGGACCTTCGCTGGCAGCCGCTTGCCGGAACAACGGTCATCTCAATGAAACGATGGCACAGGATTCCGCCGGATCTGCGCCCGTTGCTTGAAGATGCCGCCCGCAAGGTCGGAGCCCGGTTCCAGAAGCGAATTCGTGAATTGGAGCAGGAGGCAGTCGTGGCCATGAAGAGTCATGGGCTCAAGGTTCATGCAGTTCCCCCAGAGGCCGAGGAAAAATGGAGAACGCTGGTTCGGGAAAAAGCATATCCGGTCTTTGTTGGGCCGCGTTTTTCCAAAGAGATGTTCGATACGGTTCGCAGCTTACTGGATGAATACCGATCAATGAATCCTTAGACTACGGTTTGGCCCGTTTAGCCGGTTTAGCCGGTTTAGCCGCACCGTTGAACCACTCGACCACTCGACTACTCGACCATTTGACCACTCGACCAATTCTGAGCGACGCGAACTATGTTCCGCTTGAGATGCCCTGACTTGTTACGACGCCTGGCCTGGTGGGCAGGCCGGACCGAGGACGCCATACTGGCCATAGCGCTGTTGCTCATGGCGTTGATCCCGGTTGTGGAATTGGTTGGGCGTACCTGGTTCAGTACCGGTATCCCGGGTGCAACAGAATACCTCCAGCATCTCACACTGTGGATCGGGTTTCTCGGCGCTATGCTCGCCACACGGGAAGGGAAACACCTCAGGATCGCCGTGGCTATGAGCTGGCTTCCGCCGGGTGTCAGCCGTGTCGTTGATTGTCTGGGGGGCTTCATATCGGCTGCTGTTTGTACTGGCTTGTTTGGCGCCAGCCTGCAATTAGTCGTAGCCGAAGCCCCAGGATTGCCTTCCTGGACGGCCAAGATAATACCTGACTTTGTCGAGCGCTGGCTCGATCCCTTTGGTCTCTTTGAGAGCGGTAGCTTGACAACTGTTGGAGGGTGGATCCCAATCTGGGTCGCCGAAGCTGTTATGCCCTTTGGCTTCGCGGTCATGGCCATTCGTTTCATTCTCCACGCATCAAAGCGCGGTTCGGTTAGAGCCCTGGTTGGGCTCAGTCTTCCGGCAATGATTCTGCTGCCGATCCTTTTTTCTGACTCCGCTTCACAACTTGTTCTGCCAGGGCTCATATTGCTGATCGTGGCGGCACTCCTTGGAACGCCCCTCTTCATCTTGCTGGGTGGCGCGGCTCTTTTGCTTTTCTGGGGTGATGGTGTAACGGTCGCCGCGATACCTGCCGAGACGTATCGTATAGTGGCATCACCGATCTTTCCGACTATACCGCTATTGACGCTGGCCGGCTTCATTCTTTCTGAAGGGCATACCAGCGAACGCCTGGTTCGCGTCTTTAGGGCCCTGTTTGGATGGATTCCAGGTGGATTGGCTGTAGCCGCAACGTTACTGTGTGCCTTCTTTACAACATTCACGGGGGCATCCGGCGTGACCATTCTTGCCCTGGGCGGGCTCCTCTTACCTGTGCTCTTGAAGAGCGGTTTCAGAGAGAATTTTTCCGTAGGACTGCTCACCTCAACAGGCAGTCTGGGCCTGCTGCTGCCCCCGAGCCTGGTTGTTATCCTGTATGGCGTTATCGCACATGTACCGATTATTGACATGTTCAAAGCCGGACTTGTGCCAGGGATTTTGCTGATTGCTCCTATTTGTCTTGCTTGCATATGGCAAGGGTTTAAGACCGGTGCCGGCCGGGCCCCATTTCGACTTCGGGAAGCCGGTGCCGCGATTTGGATCGCAAAATGGGAAGTCATCATGCCGATTCTTGTGTTGGTGCTTATCTTCGGCGGATTCTGTACCCTGGTAGAAGCCTCTGCCGTCCTGGTGGTCTATGCGTTGATAGTGGAGGCTTTCATTTATCGCGATCTGGGCCTACGAGTACTCGTAACCATGCTCGTCAAATGTGCTGCCCTGGTAGGAGGCGTCCTCATTATTCTCGGCGTGGCTATGGGATTAACAAGCTATCTTGTTGACGCGCAGGTTCCGATGCATGCCGCCACCTGGGCGGCAAAGCACGTTCATACCAGGTGGTTATTCCTTTTGGCATTAAATGGAGGGCTGATCATTGTCGGATGCTTGATGGATATCTATTCCGCCCTGGTCGTAGTAGTACCCCTGATATTACCTGTGGCCGAGTCATTCGGAGTCCATCCCGCCCATCTCGGCATTATTTTTCTGGCCAATCTGCAATTGGGCTACCTGACACCACCCGTGGGCATGAATCTGTTCTTCGCTTCCTTTCGTTTCGAGAGACCGCTTACCGGTGTTTCCCGCGATGCCTTACCCTTCCTCTTGATCATGGCCGTAGTCGTGCTGTTTATTACATACGTTCCCTGGCTGACCGTAGGTGTGCTGGAATTATTAAAGTAACTGTAACCGTTCAGAGGTTCAACCCTGAACCCTGAACCCTGAACCTGGAACCGATCACTTTACGTACCCATTAAGTATGAAGAGATACAGTTATTTCATGACAATTCCTTACAGGCTCGCAACAACAGTGCCTGTCTTTGAGGTGTC
>JAFDKF010000021.1 GCA_019307135.1 Deltaproteobacteria bacterium | reverse complement strand
AAAACAATTCGCCAATTAGCATGATTTTCGGTCTAATCGGAGAAGAAAGCTTACGAAAATCAAATCCACATTTCCCTATTTTAGGGGCTTCATAGGCCAAGCGGGAATTGCTGTACTTTCGGGGGTGGTTCCCCACGCTGTGATATCAATGAAGATATTTGCGCGGCCCAGGAACAGAGAAAAGCCCATGGAAGCTCGCCAGTTGCTCATTCCCCGTTAATGCAACCTATGGCATGCTTCCTTCTGTAGCGTGGGGGCTCCGTCCCCCACAACGAGTGCCCCGCGGAGGGGGCACGCTACGACCACCGGTAACATGATGCTGTCCATGCCCCGCAAATAACTCCGTCACTGTTCATAGACTAGGGAACCGTTCCTACTTTCGTGTTTTCGTGATTAGTTTTGTATGGTGTCTTAACCCCCACAGGCTAGAAAATTGCAAGATGCTCCCACCGGAAGATTGTATTAAACTTTCTTGAAAATGTGACGATAAAGAGACTAAAGGCTGATGGCAACGGTCCTGAAAGGAGGTGAAAAGAAAAAAAGGATCTGAAGCCATTGACAGAAGGACAGCAGGAGGCTGTCCGGAAAAAATCACACATTTCAAGGAGGTAAAAAAATGGCTCTTATAGTAAACACAAACGTAGCAGCCGTAAATTCACAAAGAAATTTAGGAATTAGTCATGGCAGGCTGGGTACATCTATAGAAAGGCTCTCCTCAGGTCTCAGGATCAACAGGGCAGCCGACGATCCGGCCGGTATCGCAATCGCAGCGAAATTTGCCACCCAGGTGAGGGGTCTGAACCAGGCGGTAAGGAACGTAAACAACGCCATTGCCCTGGCGCAGACCGCTGAAGGTGGAATAAACACCGTAACAGACATGCTTCACAGGCTGAGGGAGCTGGCAGTTCAGGCATCCTCGGATGACAATACCCCTTCTGACCGTGCAACGCTGGCATCAGAAGCGGATCAACTCGTAGCAGAGCTGACAAGGACGGTAAATACGACAGAGTATAACACCATGCCCCTGCTGGATGGTGGTTTTGTCAGTAAATACTTCCAGATAGGCTCTAACTACGGTCAGAACATCTCCTTTACGATCAATGATACCAGGGCCAGGTCTCTTGGCGGCAGGGCAGAGTATAGTGCCGACATAGCCGATGGTGTTGTGAATGCAGTCAATGCCAATTTCGGCGCTGGTGAGTTCAAGATAAACACCTACGGTGTGGCTACCACTAATAGCAGTGATGACCAGTATTCGGTGCTTGATATCTCAAGCAACCAGCTCGATACCATAGCTCTTTCCGCTAATGCTAACCTCTCATTTAATATTAATGGTACAAACGTGGGAGTTACTCTTCTTTCAGGTGATAATACTGGTGCGCAAGTAGCAGCCTCAATAGTCGCTGCAATAAACAATGCAGGCATCACAGATGTCACTGCAAGGACGGTCAATGGATCTGGATGGGTCATAGAAGCTAAGCAAGGGGCAAACCTTGCCCTGCAATTTTCAGCAACAGGATCAGCTGCAGCTGTTGCCTCTCTTGGCGAACTCGGCATGACAGGCACTCTGTCCACGATGTTTGGTGCAACCAGTACTGCTACTACTGTAAACAACTACAACGGCGAATCGAGTGCTATTGCAAAGGCTGTTGCCATTAACTCCGTTAAGGCCAACAGCGGCGTTCAGGCAACTGCAAAGGCAAATGTGGTAACAGGTTCTGGTGCTGTAGCCGCCGGCACCATTCATTCCGGTGATGTTTACATCAATGGTGTAAATATTGGTGCAGTGACCGTTGAGGCCAATGACAGCACAGGCGCTCTTGTTACTGCAATAAACAACCAGAGCGCAAGTACGGGTGTTACGGCAACCACCGATTCGGACAACAAGCTCGTTTTGACTGCTGCCGATGGGCGGAATATCTCCGTCACCGTTAATGAGGCTGCTGACTATGGCTATCTGAATCTGGATAGCACCTACTTTACAGGCACCAGTGCCGTATTCAGGTCAACGGTTCAATTGAATGATGATGAGTCCTTTGACCTGACAGGAACCCTGTCAGACCTTTATGATGCGGGTTCGGGCGCTACAAACGACATGACAAAAACATCAGACACCAGCAAATCCCAAGCCTCTGACGTCTCCACGTACAATATGGCAGGCATAAGCATCAACACGCAAGACGGCGCGCAGGCAGCGATTCTGACCATTGATGCGGCGCTTGACGATGTCAATGCCATCAGGGGTGATCTCGGTGCTATGCAGAACAGGCTTCAGTTTGCAGTAGCAAACCTCGAGGTGGCATCTGAGAACATGAGTGCATCTGAGAGCCGGATCAGGGATGCGGACTTCGCTTTTGAGGTTTCACAGTTCACGAGGAACCAGATATTGGTCCAGGCTGGTACTGCAATGCTGGCTCAGGCAAATACAATTCCTCAGATAGCACTGCAACTTCTGGGATAACCACTAACATTCTCGAATTAATGGGTGGGGGCTTAGCCTCCACCCCTTCTTCCTGATTAGCGATTTTGAATTTAGTAGGCACTTACTTCTAAGATTCGTGTTTTTTTGTGGCAGAAAGCTAAAAGACAATCACGAAAGCACGAAAGCACGAAAGCACGAAAGAGACTACCACCGGGGCGGATATTCATTTGGCCCTACTTCGATGGTATCTCAAGACCAGTGATCTCAGCGCAGGCTTATTGCCAAATATTTCAAGGCCCTCTTTAGAGGAGATGTGAGTTGTCAACAAATTTTCGTGTTTTCGGACTTTCGTGCTTTCGTGATTAATTCGTTTTTGCTTCCGGCTCGTCCGGGTTAGGATTACACACAGGAGAGACAATGGCCATTTCATCAATGACAGGCATTAGCTCCGGGATTGATTATGCACAACTCATAACGGAGATGATGAAAGTCGAAAGTATACCCATTAACCTACTCGAATCCAGGCAGGCCGACTATACGGTAAAGATTAGCGCCGTGGTCAATCTTGTGACAAAACTCTCATCATACAAGTCTTCCCTGGAGGAACTTGACAGCCTTGAAAAATTCAACACAAAGACTTCCTCAGTCACAAAGACCTCAGACGGCACGAATCTCCTTTCCGCATCTGTGTCCAGCACGGCATCAGTGGGAAGCTATGATATCCAGGTAAACCAGCTTGCAGCAGCCGACAAGAAGGCGTCTCAAGGATGGGTTGACCAGAACACAACCGCTATTGCCAGTGGAAGCGGAACCTTTAAATTCAAGGTGGGAATTGGAGGAGCTGAAACCACCATCAGCATTAATGACACCATGACCCTTCAGGGGCTAAGGGATGCGATAAACTCTGCCGGGGCAGGGGTGACGGCATCCATAATCAATGACGGTACAGGTTCAAATCCGTATCGGCTTATTCTGACTGCCGCCAATACCGGTTCATCCAATGCCATCGAAATTACACAGAACGATACCGACCTTGATTTTTCAAACAAGAAGGTAGAAGCTGCATATGCCTATACTACCAATACTTATTCAGGCACGGTTGCATCAAACGAAGGTAATAACTATACCGGCACAACAAACAAGACATTTCTCATGGAGATCGTCACAGGGGACACACCGGCATCGGGGAGTGCAAAATACAAATACTCTATTGATGGCGGAATAACCTGGCTCGGTTCGGGAGGCGCTGCCTACGACGGATCCAACGGCGTAACTGTTGCCGCTGACGATACCCTTCAGAACATTGACGGCGAGATAGACGCTTCAACAACTACAGAGGGAGCAAAGATCAAGTTTACCGGCGGCACCCTTGCCGTAGATGACAGATTTAGCATAGATGTCTTCAACCCTGAGATGCAACAAGCCAAAGATGCTGTTATAGAGATTGACAATGCCACTATCGTCAAAAGCACGAACACCATAACTGACGCTATTCAGGGTGTAACCTTGAATCTCCTGAAGGTAGACACATCCGAAGCGGTGACATTAACAATCTCTCTGGACACCTCATCAGCAAAGAGTAATATCAAAAGTTTCGTTGACTCTTATAATACCGTTTATGAATTCATAAGCGACCAGTTGGTTTATGACCCTGACACAGAAGCATCAGCAGATCCTTTGATGGGAGACTCTACCCTGCTGGAGATAAGGAGAAAGCTGGGAGCGATTAGCGGCGCTATTCCGGGACTCTCGAATGCAAGCTACACAAATCTGTCCCAGATAGGGATCACTTCAAACTATAAGACAGGACAATTGTCCATAGATGAGACAAAGCTTGATAATGCATTGGATACAGACCCCGATGCAGTTGCAAAACTCTTTATCGGAACCGCTGTCCCAACCAATCAGGCAATCAGTTTTGTAAGCAAGACCTCTGATACTCAGGCAGGCGCCTATAGCATAAATATATCCACAGCCCCTGAAAAGGCAACCCTCAGCGGCGACAATGATCTTTCATCTACCGGGCTGGGGAGCGCCGAGACCCTGACGTTCTTGTATTCAACGGACAAGACCTCGAGCACCTGGTCCTATACCACATGTTCAGTGACCCTTGCTGCCGGTTCCACGATAAATTCGATTGTAAACTCCCTGAACAGCGCATTTGCCACAGACAATATAGGGCTGTCTGCATCCAATGATAGCGGAAAGTTGAAGATTGAGTCCACCGGTTACGGGGAAGACATCTGGTTTCAGGTATCCACTGATCAGGGTGATGCAGCCAATCAGATCTGGGACACAGTCGGGACAAGAAAGGATGAAGGTGTGGACATAGCTGGAACCATAAATAACCATGCAGCTACCGGGGTTGGAAATGTTCTTACCGCTGCATCCGGTTTTGCCGAGGACGGTCTCAAGATAAGCTCTACATCAAACCAGACAGGTATGTTCGGGACCATAGCGGTTTCCCTGGGAATTGCAGACAGGCTCCCGGCAATGCTTGATTCATATGTTGACCCGGATTCAGGAGTGTTGAAATCAAAAGAGTCTTCCATGCAGGATACGGTTGATTATCTGCAAGACCGGATTTCGACTCTCGGAGCAAGGCTTGAAGTCAAAGCAAAGCGGTATACAGCACAGTTTCAAAGGCTTGAGGTCCTTCTTGCCCAATACAGTGCGGTGAGTGACTCTCTGACAAGCCAGTTGGCAAATCTGTCAACAATAAAGACGAAAGCATGAATGACAGTGGTCAGTGGTCAGTGGTCAGTGGTCAGTGGTCAGTGGTCAGTGGTCAGAGATCAGAGATCAGTTGTCAGTGAACACTACCCAATTAACACAATTAGGGTAAAAGAGAGTCTGCGGCGATTTTAAGGAACGTCCAACTTTTTGAAATTCATTTTTTTCGTGTTTTCGTACTTTGCGGCTTGCGCCTTGAGAACAGTACGTGTTTTCGTGATAATTTTTTCTTTTTTGGTTCCGGCCCGTCCTAGTTAGGGTAAAGAGAGGAGAATCATACAATGGCGAATATGCAGGCGGTAAACAATTACAGACAAAACCAGATCTTGCTTTCTACACCGGCCGAAACTGTCATGATGCTGTATGAGGGGGCAATCAGATTCCTCAGATTAGCAAAAAATGAGCTAATTGAGAAAAGAAATATGGGAGAGAAGGCAAAACTAATAGAAAAGGGAGTAAATATTATTGACTACTTACAGTCATGCCTCAACAAAGACAACGGCGGAGAGATTGCAGACAATCTTGACAGGGTGTACGAGTATATGCTCGTCAAATTAACAGAGGCAAACCTGGAGGATGATGAAAATAAGATAGAAGAGGTAGTGAAGCTCTTGCTTCCATTGACGGAAGCATGGGCTGAAATATTGAATGGTCATCGATCAGATTCAATAGTTCACTTATCACCAAACCTATCATCAAAAGAAGAACAGACAGCCTTGACCCGCATCAGTTGCGCCGCCTGATCCGGCCACTCTCCCCGCGTTCTTCAACTTTAGGCACTTTAGCTCACCCTGGCCCAGACCCTGGCCCAGACCCTGGCCCAGACCGGGATCATAGGCTAAGTAGATTAATTTAACCAGGTAGCGCCAGGGCGGGCCTGTGTTTTCTCGTAGGGGCGGCTTTACGCCGCCTGTCATTCGGGCGGGATAAACCCGCCCCTACGGTCTGTCGCGCCCCTGGCCCAGACCGGGTTTTTCACTCTGTGGCATTTTCCATTTTCTGTCGCGCCAGGGCGGGCCGCCCCTACGGTCTGTCGCGCCCCTGGCCCAGGGCCTGGTTGAGAAGCGTGATAGCCTCTCGCGAGCATGTCACGGCCAGGGCGGGCAGGGGGGCTTTAGCTCATTTTAGGCACTCTTATCCTCCTACGGAGACCATCAAATTGTTTGCTGCGCTCACCACCCGCTCGCAACGCTCGTTAGACGCAGAACGCGCTGAGTTTATTATTTCTTTAACTTTAGGCACTTTAGCTCACTTTAGCTCACTTTAGGCACTTTTTTCAATGTACCGTCTCTTCCCTTCCTGCTCCTTCAATCATCCTTTCATAAAGCATCGCAAGGTCTTTCTGGATGGTCGGATCGTTCGGGTTTACGGCAAGAGCATTCTCATAAAGGGAGATTGCTTTTTGTGTCTCCCCTATATTCACCCAAAGATTGGCCAATGGTTCATAAACCTCCGGTACGTGGGGGGCTAGTTCTATAGCCTTTGTAAAAAATACTTCTGCGTTTGCAAAATCGTTGCTCTGAACTGCAATCAGGCCTAAGTCCCGATAAAGGATAGGGTTTGTCCCGTCAACCTCTATGGCCTTTTCAAATACATCGACCGCCTTCTCAGGATCATCCACGGCAAGATATGTGTGGGCAAGACCATAGTAAGCCTCAACAAGGTGCTCTCCTGTCTCTTTCGCCCCTTCCACAGCCTTTAAATATGCCTTTTCTGCCCTCTCATAATCTTTTGTCCTGAAATAAAAATATCCTGATTCAAGATGAGAGCCATAATTCGCCTCAGCCTCCTCAAGGAGCTTTCCCATCCTCTCCTTTCTTTCTTCCCATTCCCGTATCTTCTCATCACAAACCTTGAGCAACTCTGCAATTCTGGCCTTCTGATTCTTGCCCTTTGCCCCTCGCTTCTCAATCTCTTCTAACACCTCTTTTGCCTCATAGAATCTGAATTGTTGTAAATACGCCTCAGCAAGGGCAAGATATACATTGGTATTGCGTTTGACTTCCGCCGGCTGACCTCTGACCTCTGACCTCTGACCTCTGTCTTCTGTCCGTTGTCCGTTGTCTTCCGCCTTCTGATCACTGCCCACTGACCACTGACCACTGTCTTCTGCCCTCTGCCCTCCGTCCTCTGCCCTCTGCCCTCCGTCCTCTGCCCTCTGCCCTCTGACCAACGCCTCCAAATACCCCACTGCCCGCGTCGCCATCCCGGCCCTCTTATAAATCATCCCAACCCTGAAGGACCTGTCATATTCTGGTAGGGAATCATCCATCAATATCCCGTTTACCTTTGCCTCTCGTTCCAGGGCGGTTACAAGTTTATCAAGCTGTTTGATAAAGAGTGGTATCGCCTCAAGTAGTTCACCATAGTAGTTTTGCCCTCTGACGAGTTGTTTTTCCAAACGCTCCCATTTATCCTCTATCTCGTCTATCTCCTTGATATCCTGCTTCATTAGATAAAGCTCCAGCTTATAATGATATGCGGCAATAATGTTGAGAATGGGGTGTGCCACCTTTTCTCTAATCTTCTCTAATTTATCAAGGATGTTATGTAATTGAGGATTTTCTTCCTGCTTCTTTTCCTTTAGTTTTTTTGCCTTATGAATGTATTTCAAGGTCCTTTCAGCATTTCGCTTTATATCAGCAAATATTGCCCTTGCATCCTTAACTTGAGAGATAAGCCCATCAAGATTGTAGCTGACTTCACTTTTCATAAGTTCCAATAAAATAGAATGAGTATCTATGGGAGCCAAATTACAGTACTCTCCAATAAAATCCGAAAGCCTCATTGTCCTTGCGCCCTCTATCGGGAGTCCGCCTTCTGTGGCATTGATAGCGGTGCCGTTAAATGTCCTCATCCTGTTTTCAAAACAGGTCTTAAAAGACAGAAGCGAACCTAAGGTATATCTTTTTTCTCCAAATATATCATCTGCCATCTCAGCGCCCTTCCTGTAGTCACGGGCTTGACTATTCTTGGAGGCAGCGAGAAGTTTAGTAGCGTCACCAGCATGTAATTTTTCCTCAAACGAGAGATCCTGCCCAATGAGGGCTATGACATTGGCTCCCATATACTCGGCAGCCGCAAATCCAAGATGTGCTACAGAGCCTCCAAAGCAATCAATATAGCCCTTATCATCCCAGAAACCCCCAAGCCATTGAAAAATGGGATTGCCGGCCACAGTGTTCAAAAACATTGGACCAGGATAGATGTTTAGTGTCTCTGGGGTATACTGGGCCAGGCAGATGAACGGGACATCCTTGAGGAGGAGGTTGTCCTTGAATACAGCAATGTTTTGCGGCAATGGGTCTATTGCTACAAGAATATCAGGCACTATACCGGCAGGTAAAAGTGTCGGTAGAACCACATCTACAGCTACAATAATTGCCTTTCCTTTTGCTTTCTTTAGAAGGTGAAAATTTTTTTCAAGGGATGGGCCGGCAGAGACTACTATTGCAGGCCGGCCTTTAAATATATCCTTTACCTTCGAAACACCAGGTTTTCTTATGATTTGGGGAATATTTGCCATAAATGCATTGATAAACTCTTTACCCAGCCCAATTACTGTCCCAACACCGGTGTCGGACAGTCGTTTTTCTTCTAAAAGCCTTTTATGGAATCTGTCGTACGCCTCTTCGTTCAGCTTAACTGAAGGATGGTGCTTCACTATCCAGAATTTGCCGTTAATTATCAGATGATGATGGCTGTGAAGCATTGAGAAGTCATCTGCATCCTGACCAAGAATTACCTTGACCTTCTCGGACTCCAACAGGTCGGAGAGGTCTCTTGTTTCAAGGGCAGCTCTAAACAATGCCGGGATGGCTTCATATACGAGCAGAAGGTGGCCTTTTTCAAACTTCTTTAAGACCTCCTCTGCAAAATATCCGAGGCCAAAGCCAAAAAGAACTGCGATACCCTCATTATCCATTTTTCCCAGCAGGTCAATCGCTTGATCTGCGCATTTTGTCGGGTCATCGGCGCTGTGGATATAGATTTCTTCTCCATTATCCTTCTTATACAATATCCGTGGTTCGCCACTTTCTGCATGAAGCACTTTGATCTTGTTTTCGTCTATTTCAACTGACTCAATCACTTCCACGAGATCAGGATGGTGCTTTCCAAGAGCTTTGATATTCTTTTCATAGAGATTCATCATGGTCCCCCTTTAAAAGACCCTAACCCGGATAAACCGGAAATCTGAAACACAAAAATGGAATGCTGGGTACAAAATCGGATTTTCCAGTTTTTCGATCCAATACAGGCTGCATGGCTGAGGATGCTAAGAATTCGGAAATGCTCCCATGTCTTTCTCAGAATATCTCCGTTTCCCGCCATTGGTCCTTATCTCAAGAAGGCTTATGCTCCGGGCGCAGCCATATGCCTTTTGGGTCATCACTCGGCTCGTATGTCACAGGGTCATAAATGCCTCTGCGAATACGGTGCTGTTTCGCCAATTCAGCCTCTGTTGGAACCTTCTCGCCAGTCCCCAATGTCTGCTCCAGCAGTCGCACCTGTCTAACCATATCTGAAAACTCGGCCATAGTCACAGAAAACGGATGATCAGGCCCTGGCAATGATCGGTCAAAGGTTATATGTTTTTCAATTACGGTCGCTCCCAATGCTACAGCAGCTATAGGGACCATATTGCCAGGAGAATGGTCTGAAATGCCTACTGGCAGGTCAAATGTCTCCTTCAATGTAACGATGGCACGCAAGTTCATTTCATCCCATCTGGGTGGATAATTGGTGACGCAATGCAAGAGTGAAATCTCACCTGCTCCAGAACGTGTCAGGATGTTGACTGCCCGTTCCACGTCAGGCAAAGAACTGGCGCCGGTTGATAGAATGACTCTCTGGCCTGTGTGCCCGACTGCTTCCAGGAGCGGAAAGAAGGTAATATCTCCCGATGCAATCTTGCATGTACAGACCCCAACCTTCTCCAGCAAATCAACTGCTTCCAGGTAGAAGGGAGTGGAGATGAATTCAATGCCGAGCTCATCCGCCGTCGCTTTTAAGATGTAGTGCCAGTCATCCTGGAGTTCCAGGTTGTTAAAGCTGTGGTAAACTGGATTGTCTGTCCATGTTCCATTCAACAGAATTTTCGGTGCAACCAATTTGTCTCTGCGCAATGTCTGGAACTTGACTGCATTAGCTCCACTGTCTCGGGCAGCATATATATACTTTTTCGCAACTTCTATATCGGCATTGTAGTTGGAGCCAACCTCTGCGATAAACATGACTTTTCTGTTCATAGGCCGCTACTCTACTCTTATGATAGCTTTCCTTGTCTTGCGCCAGTTGTCGGCAAGAAAAGTATTTTTTGTCATCCTGAACGAATCGGAACACCTCAAAGACCCTATGCCCTGTTCTTTATGGCCTCTTCCACTTGAGCATAGTGTAACAGGTTGATTTTATGGTCCAACGCAAAATTTCCCGAAACAGCCTGGTTTTCTTTCACATCTTTAACCACTATGCTTCCCATCTTAACCTGGGCAAACTTTCCAATCATAACGTGTTCCCTAATGACTGACGAGGGCCCTACCCAAGCACCGTCGCAAATCTTTGCCCTTCTGGCTATAACACAGTGACTACTAATAGCACAATTATTGCCTATTTTAGCTTCATGTCCAACATTAGAAGCTACCCCAATAATAGTGTTCTCTCCAACGGTAGTTAGTAAGTGATCATGAATAGACCTTGCAATTACCGCGTTGCTAAGGATCGTTACATTTTTGCCTATCTTCACACCACCCACATGCCTGACAAAAACAAGATTTCCGTCCTCTACGACATAAAGTAGTCCTTCACAACCAATGACTACGCCAGCATCAACAAACGTGTTATCTCCAATCATTACTTCGTCTTTAATGACGACATTTTCAGCAATCGTGACATTATGGCCAATTCTTGTTCGCTTTGATACCACAGCGCTGTGATGGATTGTACATTTATCTCCCATGTCGTATTCGAGTCGCAATCCATAATTCTTATTCTCTAAGAGAGAATTGTGTAATACATAAAAGGTGTTTCGAGGGTTGGGTGAAAGAACAACCCCTTTGTGCGGTTCCACTTGGTCAGCGATTTGTTTCTTGGTAATGATGCAGCCAATATTTTGGTTTTGATTGGCTTTTTGCAAATAAGAGATAGTATCGCAATAAGACAGGGTCCCCTTTGTGTTACTATCTACATACCCCAAGGTATGAAATTCGCCATCCCTAAGAATGTCACTGTCCTGAAAAAAATCTGAAAGTTTCATGCTGTAGTTCATAGTCTTCCTCCTTCAAATAAGTGAGAAGAGTTTCTTCAAAGCTGTCAACTTTTCCTGAGGTCCTTAGGGCCCATATTCTAACTTTGTTTCGGCCGGGAGGTCCACCGGACAAGGTATTGTGGCAAAATGTAACCGTCCCACGGTACTTCGAAATGGGTTATGGCCCCGATGTTCGTGAACCGATGGACGCCCTTTTCCGAAAAAAGTGCGGTCACTCTCTCAAATGTTTCCGGCTTGGCCAAGATGCCCACGGACTGGACTTGCGGAGTGATCAACTCGGTAAGCTTCTGCAGGTTATCGATCTTCCGCAAGTAGATCGTTCGGTTCCCGATAGGCGGGCCTAGTTGGAAATAGTCGTCCGAGAGGATGCTGAACTCTGTACCCTCCGAGTACCAGGCCTGGTGGAACATGTCGTACTGTGCTCGCAGGTTCAGGACGGCCGATATTTCGTTTTGTGAGGGAATGGTCTTAGGAATGGAGGCCAATGCTCTGGACAGAGCCTCTTTCAGGCAAAGCGCGAATTGTTGGACAACCGAGGCATCCTCAGTTTCCAGAAACAGTGTATGTGGCGAGGCGCAGGCCTTCTGTTCGAAAACCGAAATGTCCATAGCCACCCGCCTGGCAATAGCCTCCATGTCCATCGTTTCAAGCGAGCCGTTGTCGATGGCCATAAAAGAGGTCTTGTTTGAGAAGACAAGATCCCTTGTGTGCAGCTTGGTCGGCAGAGCGCGCATGGTGGCGACACTATCGTCCCCGCCCCAGAAGACACGAACATCCGCCTCCTTGGAGATGGCGGCCCCTATATCTTTCCTATTCCGGTCGTAGCGAACGACCGCCATGGATTTCACCAGGTCCCGCCCGCTTTGCGGCTCGCCCTCCTTGGCCGTTGAAAGCACGAACAAAAGTTGGGCAAGCAGGTCGTTGGAACCGGAAGCGGGCTTTATGAGGTTGGCGTTTTTGGTCAGCACCCCCTGGATAAGGGAGAGAAAGCCTAGGGTAGGTACATTACCTGCCATCCAGTGGACCACCAGGCCCCTCGAGTGGGCCCGGTATGAGCGGTCTGTTTTCGCCTCGCTGTCCACAAACCGATCCAGAACGTAGCGACTTTGAAAGGCGCTTTGCAAAAGCGAAACCAGATTGCTCTTGCGGCACCATCCGGCGATGTAGGCAATGCCCGAGTTGGGGTAGTCGCCGTGAATAGAAAGCCGCCGATCCATAAGCCTGAAGCCGAATTCATCAAAAAGCTCGATAATCCGGTCCACGGGCCACCGCTTGAGGTTCTCCTGGGCTTGCTTCAGATCTCCAATGACGGCCGAAACACCAACCCGCTCCCCCTTGGCGGTACGGCCAGCGTGGAAATCAACTTGCACCAGGTTGCTCATGCGAACTTCTCCGCCATGATGTCGCCGCATCCTCGAACTTCTACTTGCTTGGCCCGGCCGACGACCTTGAAGGCCGTCCCCTTTCTGCCGCAAGGGCAATTATCCACACCCACAATATAGCCCATGTCTTCCGTGAGCACCGAGTGGCCGGGGTAGGAGGTCTGAATGGGAGTGATGAATTGGAGAAGGCCCTCCTTACCAGGCGGTAGTGGCCGAAGGGTCAGGGGATCGCGAGCCAGGACATCACCCCACACCGGCATGTGGCGGACGACTTCCTCGCAAGTCGGATAGACCATTCCGGACTGCTCGGTGAACCCGTAGAAATCAACAACGTCGCCCTTTTTCACGCCAAAGACTTGACTGCAGTCGACGATGAGCTTCTCGGGGGAGACCTTTTCGCTTTCGAGCTTCTTCCAGCCACCAATGTGAATGATCTTGCTCCCGTTCAGGTTGTACGTTTTGCTCTTTTGAAGAAGCGGCCTAACCACGTAGGCGTAAAGGATGTAAGTAAAGCCGAAAATGACAACCTGCTCGCCATCCTTTTCAGCCTGCATGAGCAACTCGTCCAGCCTCTCCTCGTCGATGGTGAACTTGCCGTCAACCTCCTCCACGCAGGTGTGCGCCTCGCTGGCGCAGAACAAAAGGGATCGGATGGTAGAGCTTCTGGCGCCAACAACGCTTGTTCGTTTTATCGATTCGGGAACGTCCAGGACGGCGAATTTCCGCCGCTTGTTGCTTAACCGCTCCAGCACTATTCTGTTGAAGCACTTCGACTGCCGCAAGCTGGTTGGCTTATCCAGCCCGATCCGGCTCGGCCTACCCGTGGTGGTCGCGCTGGAGTTGATCTCTCTGAATAGGTCCTTCTCGGGGATAGACAAAAGCAGTGCATCCTTGAAAACAGAGGTGGGCAAATAGGGTAGATCGCTTAACCTTACAAACTTTTCAGGGTCGAAGCCTCTTTTGTCACAAAGCGTCTTATAGGGCTTGCAGTTGGTGTAGTGGTGTAGCGCCACCGCTTTCATAGCCTCCAAAAAAAGAGGCTCTTTGTCACTTCGTCTCAATTCGTAGGGCTGATGTTCCAACAGGGTGTCTAAGTGCTTGAATTCCATATGGCACCTCTTAGGATAGTTTTTCTTTCACAAACTCGTAGACCAAATTGAAGCTTTCAAGATCCATACCCTCTTCAGGGTTGATTTCTATGGAAAATTCCCTCTCAAGCCCGACAAGGAGCTGGACATGGGAAAGTGAATCCCATTGGGAAAGGTTTCCCGGATTCGTGTCTACATTGATTGTTGCAGAATCCACTTCCATGACCTTGGCAAAGATGTCGACGCATCTTTTTCTAATATCGCTCATGATACTTGCCCTCCTAATTATTTAACAGCCAACACTGCCGCGTAATTGATGTTGTGGCCCCCTTTTTCGGCGTCCTTCACGCTCATGTTGTTGATCGTTCCCAAATGCTCGTCCACGACCTTCCAGCCGGTGCGGTCGATGAAGTCACAAACTTCTCCGACACTTCGAAACAACAGGATATGATCTTCTGCGGGCGAGTTGGCAGCTGTCGAAAAGTAGCAATAACCCGTTCTCTTCATCTTTTTGGCCATGGCAGCCATAACCGATTCGCCATCCTGAATGTGTTCGATGAGTTCACCCATAAGCAAGGCATCAAGGGATTCGTCCTCCAGTGGGATATACTTCTGAACGTCACACTGGATGGGCTCAGCGCGTTCAGGATCCAAACCGGTAGCAGCGATCATTCTTCTGGTCATGTCCAGGGAGGTCGGGCTGACATCGATCAGTTTCGAACTCATGTCTGGGCAGCCTCGCAGAAATTCGGAGTGGAAAACGCCGTGTCCCACACCAATTTCGGCCCCGGTCCTGAAATCCTTCCCTTTAGGAATGAAGTTGTCCAGAAAGAATTTCATGATGTTCCAGTGGTTCGGCCAAAAAATCTGGGTCATTCCCAGTCCTACCACATAGTCGAACATGTAATCGTCGCGGCTGTACACCTTCTCATAGACCTCGTCATAATCGGAATACCTGTACCGGCCCTCCTTGGCAAAGTACATCTCCTCAATGCGGATGGTCTTAGTGTACCACAGGTATGTTTTGGCTATATAATCATAGCATTCGCCGCGATCAATCACCTTGAGCATGCGTTTCACCAAATCTTCGGCAAAGTCGAAGTACCGCTCATCCGCGGACTCGATATAGCGCAAAACAGCCTTTTTTTGGAAAGGTGATTGCTTTGAGATCTCCTCGACGACCCCCCACAAGCAGAGGTAATTATTTTTGATATCAGCCACCTTATCCTCCTTATATTGAGTGTTGTTATGTTTTCATATTTATCTTGTTTCCCTTGACGGACATGTTTCGGTTTGAAAAAGGTCCATCAAAAAAAGAAGCAAATATCAGAGCCGCCATCCATGTTCAAGGCATCGATATACAACTCTCTTATGATAAATGTTTTCCCGTAACTGTGGACGGTAGATTTCTGCTTAAATTGTATTTCATCTATGTGCGAAAGGTCATTGTCGCGTGGCCAATTGAAGTTTGTCAAATACGCCCACGATACACCTCTATGAACGCCAGCTTTCGCCGCTTGGGCCACGCAATACCTGTAATTGGCCTCAACGATTCCACGCATTAGACTAAATACATCATCAATATTGTTGAATTTGACGGTAGAATTTCCGTCATTATCCATGCGTTCGTCTTTTATATAAATGCCACGATCATAATTATCCAGCCGGTGTTGGACAGCCTCGTTCTTTTTTTCAAATAGTAATAATTTCATATCCGAATTATATATTGAAATGTCTAATCTTGCAGCCGCATCCCTAATCTTGCTCTCTGCATCTACGGAAGAATCCAAGATCTCCAGAAAACAATTTGTCCTGATAAATGTGTTGATTTTGAAAAGCGAAAGTTTTTGCACCATATTTGCATCAAATTTGTCATCCTTGAAAAAAGCTTTAAGCATTTCTTCAAAAATGCTCAATCCATTTACGTAGTCTCTGGAACCCAAATAATAAAAAGATATGTCTTTCGTAAATATCATTAACAATTAATGACGCTCAAAAACAAATCAATCAACTCAGTGAAACGTGACACTTATCTCTTGATAACAAAATCCGAGCTACCCGTTGTGCCCCTAAACAATCGACCAACGCTTTTCCAGCATGTGACATAGATATACGCAATTGGGAATCATTAATGAGTTTCGACACTTGATGCTCAAGAAAGGTTGGATCTAATTTTTCAATGGGACCAATGTCTATAGCTGCCCCTTTATTTTGCCAGGCACCGGCGTTAAGCCTTTGATTATCAGCAATTTGGACAATCAGACTGGGCAATCCCATTGCTGCAGTTTCAAAGGTTGTCATGCCACCCGCAGTAATCGCTATATCAACCTCGGCCGTACAGCGTCCTACTTTTTCTTTGTCTATATGAAGCGTTACATTTAAATTTTCGTTCTTCTCGGACCAATTCACAATTTCGGCCATCCGAGGATTGGCAGTCGTCACCAAGACGACACGTTCTATATTCGGCTCCAGAGATTTGATTGCCTCCAGACATAAAACAGTGGCTCCTTTATCATCTGCACCTCCAAACGTGAGCAGAATCTTCTGTACCTGTTTACGGAATTTTACTTTCGATCGCCACTGGTGAAATTCACGACGGAGAAATGCATAAGCAGGCCCCAGAAGAAATCGTGTTTCATCTCTCTGCCTGAGTGGCAGATAGCTGCTTTCCTTTGCGGCTGGACTTGCGTTCATCACCCAGTCTGCCCAAAACGGTTGCTCTGCATAACCATCAAATTGTAACCATCGAACTCCGGATTCATAGAGACGTTTCTGATATTGCACATCAACACGATAATGATCAATCACTGCTATGTCTATCTGATAGCGACGGTAAAGCTGCACGACCTCATCTACATCGGATTCGGGAGTCAGCGACCAGGACAAAAGTGCCCAGTCATCGGCAGCACCGTTTAGCTCTTTAGCCACATCGAAATCTGCAACCCTACAGGCAAAAAAAACAAAGGCACCAAGATCTTTGAGTTCTTCCGCTAAAGTCAGGCAACGGCGCAGATGACCGGTACCAACCCTCGGTGAAACGTCACATCGGAATAAGACTCTGCTCATTGCTTGCTACTTCTGTTTAGTAATCTTGTTTTCCGAAGACAGGCCCTGTCATTCAAGCAGAAGACCCGACTTCTTTTAGCTTACGCCTATAACGAATTTCAGTCTGTACAAGTCAACAATGTTTATATAAATAATACCATAGTCTTTCAGCTTTTGACTTTATCATTTTATAAAATGACCTGAGTCTATTTTCGGTTCAATTCGTCGCCCCAAAAAAACTTTCGCAATAAAAGTAAAAAACACAGTTAACATGAAGATCAAATTCTACTATCTGCCTTCAATGATTTCAAAAGCCCCTCGTTTCTGATGATATGGGCATTGAGCTCATAGATACTCGGATGGGTGTCGAAAAATCTTTTAATATTATTAACCGTGAAGTAATTATTTTGACCTGTATATAGGTTTTCTATAATCGCCTTTACGACAAGAAAATCTTCTTTTTCATCAACGCTAAATCTATACCGGCTATCATTTATTTTGTTTTCAACACGGATGATTTGAAATATGTCAGGATGATTGCGAATGTATAGTGTGACATGCTCCCGCTCTGATTTCATCCGGGCTTCGTTCCAGGCCCTTTCAAGTGTGGTAAAGTTAAATATCTCGCAACCTAAACCCTCAGCAAAGCGCTTCGACATATATGCATAATCCACATCAGACTTAATATAGATTCTCGCGACCTGATCACAGATATCAGGCTGAATCAGCGGACAATCAGCAGTAATTCGTACGATATGGTCCGCCTGGTATTGCCTTGCGGCCTGGTAATACCTATCAAGCACATCATTTTCTGAACCCCGATATACTTTGATATCTTCCTGTTGGGCAAAACTTTCAACAGGATTATCTTCCTTGTCCACAGTCGTAGCAATGATAATCTTGTGGATCTCCCGGCTAAGCCGTAAGCGCTCTATCTGGTAGCTCAATAATGGTCTCCCCATAACTTCCATAAGTACTTTTCCCGGAAGACGGGTGGAGGTCATCCTGGCCTGAATTATTGCTGTAAATTTGGTTCCCACTACGTAATCCTCTTGAAACCAACAATTGAAGGGGCTCCGACCAATCTATCCTCAATGTCATTTTGATCAACTGATCGAGCTATTTCCTCAAAAGATTTATCAACCGCCTCCAAATACTTTTGAACATGATTATCATTATGTACATACATTGCATAAAACAGATTGGATGCTAAGAAGCCCTGTCCAAGCATGAGTTGAACAAAATACGCTTTCATTACCTGGGCCTTCTGATGGTCAAAAGAAAAATGGCTCATGGGCTTCATCCCGCGAACATTAATTGGAAGATTATGCTTCTTGGCCGCATCAGTCCAACCTTTCTGGATCTTTTCGCCTATTGAAATCAAATGCTGCGCAACAGCTAACTTCTTATGTTTCTTTATGGTGGCAATGGCGGCAACAGGGCCAACGCGTTCGGTCCAGTAAGTGCTGCTGATAAAGGTATTTTGTGCCGCTTGCATGACCTCAGTTTTTCCAATAATAGCTGCAATGGGATAGCCGTTGCCAAGAGCCTTAGAAAAGACAGCCATGTCCGGAGATACCGTATGCTTCACAAGATGTGCGCCCCCTGTCGTGAATCTAAAACCGGCGGAAATTTCGTCCATGATGAGCACCGATCCTGTTTCATCAGCGATTTCCCTTATGCTTTCAACAAAGCCCGGCTCTGGCTCAAAATTACGAAGGGGCTCCATAGCAATGGCAGCCAACGATTTGCCATGGCTGGAAACAATGCTTTGGATTTCGTCCAAGTCATTATATCTAAAGGGAAAAGCCGTGCCTGTAAGCTCCTTAGGGACTCCCGCCGGATTCAAGCCGGAAATCAGGTGTTCACCAAGGGCGTTTTCTGTTCCTAAATTTGCGGATAGATACCAGTCATGCCAGCCGTGGTAGCCGCAGAACGCAATTTTATCTTTGCTCGTGTGTGCTCTGGCAATACGCACAGCAATGGCCATGGCCTCGCCCCCGGTTCGAGCGTAACGAACCATATCTGCCCAGGGATGGAGTTCGCAAAGCAGTTCAGCCAGTTCAACTTCTTCAGGACAATTCAGAGAACAGCTTGTTCCTTTGGCAATAGCTTCCAAAACAGCAGCGTCTACATCCGGGTCAGCATATCCCAAAACATTGGCACCTATGCCGGCAATACTCATGTCTATGTACTTGTTCCCATCCAAATCCCAAACTTCTGCACCTCTGGCCTTGCTGAAATATCCGGGCCAAACCCCCAGTGAGAACATGTCCGGCCGCTTGGAGAGAAGTTGGGTCATGCCGGGAATGCGCTTCCTGGCCCGATCTTGCATGTGTAAGCTTTTTGTAAGGTTCATGTTAAGTGTGCTTTCTTGTCTTATTTAGCCCATAAAACAGGGTTTAGAATTCTTCTGTCAACTGATTCAAATGCTTGGTGCAAACGCTCTATAACGGTTTGGGGTAGATTGGAATTCCAAAAACCCACATTCTCTTTGACTTGGCCTACTGTTTCCGCTCCAAAAATAATTTTTGCCTCCGGAAATTGCGTTTTTACGTATCCCAAAGCCAATTCCTGCCTGGTCAGATTGAATTCCTTAATAACAAATTCCAATTTCTCTAAGACTGGTCGTGCAATATTGTTCATTTCAACTGGAAGTTGCTCGCGATCCATTAACAGTAGCCCTTGCAAAAAAACACTTCTGATATACAATTCTTTCCCCTTTTTTCTTGCGAGGTCAAAAACACCGGCATCGACAAATCTCCTGTCCAATATGTTTGTGGGGAATTGAACCATATCAATTCCAGCGGACTCCAAGGCTTGCAGGGCCTTTTTGGGAGAATAGACTGAAACCCCAACCCTATCTACCCTTCCTTCTTTAACAAAACCGAGGATAATTTCTTTTAGCCCTTTCTCCCATAGGTCCAAATGTTCTTCCCTGTGGAGCATGATGCCTGCAAGTTTTGAAATGTGAAGGAGGGCTAAGCTTTCATCCAACGCATTTGAAAGTTCTTTCCGGCTCAAATGGTTCAGGCTCGGATCAAACTTACTGGTAACCAGGGCATCTTTGCTTATTTCCAGTTGTGACAGGCAATACCCCAGAACTTCCACACTTTTTCCATAGCTCTGGGCTGTATCAAATTCGCGGATCCCATGTTTCCAGGCCTCTCGAATAATGGCTTGGCTGGTTGAGAGATCAGGCTGTCCGGTTTTATTGGCAATGCCATAAGGCATGCCAAGCTGGACTGTGCCCAAAACTAAACGAATAGCATTTTGCATTAGTTCGTCATATGTCATTACTGACCACTGACCACCGGCCACTGAATTCACTCGCCTATCTGCTCATAACCCTGAGAGTCCTGTTTTCCAGTGGAAGACCCACAACTCTGCCTTGCTTTTGATGGGACTCGTGTATTGCAAGGGCTATTTCAAGGGCGGCCATACCGTCAGACGGACCGCTTATGTTCTCTGCCTTTCCTTCCATACACGCTACAAGGTGCTCCACAGCCTTCGTCCACAAATTATTCCCCTCAAGATTCATTTCTTTTCTATATAATTCAATCAACCCGCTCTCCGTTCTGCTGGCTTCCGCCAGATACAGCTCAAAGAGCCGGTTACCTATTCTTATCCTGCCTTCAGTACCCATTATGTCAAATTCGAATATGAAGTATCCCTTGCTGTCAGCATGCACCGTAGCGTATACGCCACTGTCAAAACAGATTAGCGCATAGCCCCCGGTATCCCGAGAAATGAAATTTTTCCACCTGTGCGATTCGTTTCGAAATCCCCTTTTTGGAACCGGTTGGCCCCGTAGCGTGGGGGCTCCGTCCCCCACATAAAGTGCCCCGCAGAGGGGGCACGCTACGTGGTGTTGACGTGTCCGGGGATGGGCGAAATGCCAACCGCACAGGTTGAAATTTTTTGTGGAGTCAAACGCCTCCAAACTCCCCTGAACTAGGGTTGCATCTCCAAAGAAGAATCTCAGGACATCAAAGGCATGCGTGCCTGTATGGATCATGTTGCCGCTGAAATGGCTCACTACTGAGACGGGTTCTCCGATTACACCGTCTGATATTAATTCCCTGGCAAGCTTGTAGTCTGAACTCCAACGCCTCATGTGAGATACGATAAGCATAGCGCCATGATCTTGGCACAACCTCACCATCTCCTCAGCTTCAGACAAAGATGTTGCAAATGCCTTTTCGCACCATATACCCTTTACCCCCGCGTGCAGGGCGTCTACTACCATATTGAAACGCTCGGGCGCATAGGCGCATATGCTCACAATATCGGGAGACTCCTTTTTTAGCATTTCACGATATTCAAGATAGACATTATCGACGTTGTATTCTTTGGAAAAGTCATGGATTCTATCAGCCCTTATATCAGCGGCCGCTACGATCTCTGTTCTGTCAACAGCCTGATAAGCCCCTGCATGCGTACATGGCTTGTTCGGAATAAGAGGGTCCTTATCCAGCAGCCAGGCCACCCTTCCACAGCCTATTATTGCAGCTTTGTATGTCTTGTCAGCCGTCGTATTCACGCAAAATGAGCGCATTACGCGTTTGTTAATCTTTTCCAGGGCGGAAGTTGTTTTCCGTAACCCATGAAGGGATCTCTCGCCCGCTCCCTTCACTCGCTTGAGCTCTCAGAGATCACAGAGACGATTTTTCCCTTGGCCTGATTTTTTGACCCCAGTTAAATAGTTTGTAAATTTAACGGGGCAGGGACGAAAAATCAGGCCAAACAATCAGCCCGCCCATGGCGGGCATCCAAGCAAGTATTATTGAGGAATATCATATTCCGCAATGCCTTTGACATTCCCGCAGCAGCGCCGTAAAATCCTATATACGCCTTCTACTACGCGCTCCATATCACTTGTCTTCATTGCCGGATAGAGAGGGAGGGTAATCGCCCTGGCAAAATATTTCTCTGCATGAGGACAGATCCCTTTTTCATATCCCAGTCCCTGGTAGTATGGCTGCAAGTAGACAGGCATATAATGAACATTGACCCCTATCCCATTTTCCCTGAGCTTTCTAAATAATAGTTCTCTGTTCCCTCTTTTGAGTTGAATGACATACAAATGCCAGGCATGTTTTTCATTGTCACCGGTCGGAAGGATTATATAATCCTCAAGGCCTTTGAGCGCCTGGTTGTAGTAATTCGCAATTTCTCTTCTTTTCTCCACAAATATATCTATCTTCTTCAACTGGCTCATTCCGAGTGCGGACTGAATATCTGTCATTCTGTAATTGAATCCCAGATCAAGCATCTCGTAGTACCAGGGAGTTGTTATCCGTTGACCGTTATCCGTTGTCTGTTGAAAATCGTTTTCCGTTATTCGTTGACCGTTGTCCGTTGAAAATTGTTGATTGTTGGTTGTTGTGTGGTGAACGGTGAACGGTGAACGGTGAACAAATTTCTCCGGGTCACGTGTAATTCCGTGATTTCTAAAGATTCTCATACGATCAGCAAATTCTCGATTGTTAGTCGTTACCATGCCCCCCTCGCCCGTTGTAATGTGCTTAACAGGGTGGAAACTGAAGACAGTCATATCAGAGTATACGCAGCTTCCAACCCTTTCACCCGAAGGGTATTCAGCGCCGAGTGCATGGCAGGCATCCTCAATGGTAATAAGGTCAAATCTTTTGGCAATGCGCGAAATTTCGGGCATGTCGCAGGGAAGCCCGGCAAAGTGGACAGGGATCACAGCACGAGGGTAAAATTCGTTGTCCGTTGTCTGTTGTCCATCGTCTATTGTCCATCGTCCAACCTTGAACGGTAAACGGTGAACGGTGAACGGTGAACATTGTTCCAGATAGGCTTCGAGTTTCCGGGGGTCCAGGTTAAAAGTCATTGGATCGATGTCCACAAAGGCTGGACGTGCACCCACGTAAAGGGCGCAGTTTGCCGTTGCCACGAAAGTGATAGGAGAAGTCATGACTTCATCTCCGGGCCCAAGGCCCACCGCCAGGCAGGCCAGGTGAAGAGCGGCCGTACCACTGTTTACTGCCACGGCGAATTTGGCTCCCACATAACCGGCAAAAGCCTGTTCAAATTCTCTCACCCTGGGACCCTGGGTAAGCCAGTCTGACCGGAGGACCTCTACAACGGCCCGGATGTCATCTTCATCGATCCATTGGCGAGCGTAAGGGATAAAAGATCGTTCACCGTTGTCCGTTGTCCGTTCACCGTTATTCATTGTTCACCGTTGTCCGTTCACCGTTGTCCGTTGTTCACCGTTGTCCGTATTACGTTGTCCGTCGGTGAACGGTCAACATTTAACGGATAACGTCTTTATTTTCTTAATGAATTCTTAAGTGCGTTGATTTTTGCCGATATTTTGTGCAGCTCATCGATTAACTTATTAAACATTTCATCCCTGAGGTATCCTTGCCTTCTTGAAATTTCCAGGAGTGGCACACATTCATAGGCAGAGCCAAGAGCTATATTCAGGAAATGAATAAATTCCTTTTTGCCTCGACTGCTCCCTTCCGCAATGTTGGTTGGAATTGAAATAGATGCCCTTCTTGTTTGGTTTGTGATTCCAAATATTTCGTTTTTTGGATATGGTTTGGTTATTTTATAAATATTGTTGGCGAATTCGATAGCATCTTGATACACGTCTAATTTCTCAAAATTGAATTTCATATTTTACCTCGTTGTCCGTTATTCGTTGTCCGTTGCCCGTGGTTCGTTCACTGTTCACTCTTATCGGTTGACCGACTGAAACCTATGATTGGAAAATGGTGAACTCTTCTTTGTCGGTCAACGGTGAACGGTCAACGGAAAACGTTAATTAACGGTCAACCGTGAACTGTGAACGGCTAACGGTCAACGCCCCTGGTATACCCTCCTCGGAATTAAGCATGTCCAGAATAACCTTTTCATTCAACTGGTGAATGGTCGATATCAATTTGTAGCTGGAATCCTCTTCCCACAACGAAGAACTATGTATGATTTTCCTTAAATCCTCTACGCTCAGCCACTCGTCATTGTTATTGCTGATATACACAAAGCCCTCGGGTAACCTTTGGCCGTCTTTGTAGTTCTGTCTTTTCCACCATGAATGGTTGGGCATAATCACATAAATGCCGTTGTAGAGAACCGTATTTCTTCCTTCCTCTTCCGTGATGAGGGCCTCGTGGAGCTTTTCTCCCGGTCTGATCCCGATAACCTCAATTTCACATTCAGGCGCTACTGCTTTAGCGAGATCCATGATCTTCATACTCGGGATCCTGGGCACAAAGATTTCTCCTCCTTGCATGTGGCACAACGCATTAATAACCAGCTCAACCGCCTGATCAAGCGTAAGCCAGAATCTCGTCATCCGTTTGTCGGTTATGGTTATCTTACCTGTTTTTTTCTGCTCATTAAACAGCGGGATCACGCTTCCACGACTCCCAATAACATTTCCATAGCGCACACAGCTAAATCGCGTACCTCTTGAGCCTGAATAAGAATTGCCGTGAACAAATATTTTGTCGGCACAAAGCTTTGTGGCACCGTACAGATTGACAGGGCTCACCGCTTTGTCCGAACTTAGGGCAACTACTTTTTTGGCACCCGTGTCAATGGCTGCATCAATAACATTTTGTGCGCCGTAAATATTTGTTTTCACAGCTTCGAGAGGATTGTATTCACAAGAAGGAACCTGTTTCAGGGCTGCGGCATGAATAACAATATCCACCCCTTCCATGGCCCTTTTCAGACGATCAGCGTCTCGCACATCGCCTATGAAGTAGCGCATGGGTGAATCATCGGCATCCGTGAAGTGCTGACACATCTCGTGCTGCTTTAATTCATCCCTACTGTATATTCTAATTGCCTTGGGATGATATTTTTCCAGCATGATCTTTGTAAAATGTTTGCCAAATGAGCCTGTCCCCCCGGTTAATAGAATAGATTGCTTTTCCCAGTTTATCTTTCCTATGTCGGCATTTCCCTTTTGGAGAATATTCCTGGCTTGAGCGATGGTTCTATTTTTACGGTAAAGTACGTCCTTGATTTCTCTTAGTTTATCAATGTCTTCATTAGAATATCTCCTCTGGCCGCCATTGGTCCTTTTGGGCTTTATAAGTTCGGGGAACTCCGTTTCCCAATACCGGATGGTAGATCTCTGGACCTGTAACTTTTCGCTTACTTCTTGAATTCTGTATTTCATAGCGTTATCCGTTGTCCGTTGTCCGTTGTCCGTTGACCGAAGTTCGTTGACATCATTAACTTAAAGCAATATTTCACCGCAAAGGCGCAGAGAACGCTAAGATGAATCTTTTTCGTTTGTCGAGAGACCCCAGTTAAATAGGCTTTGCATTTAACGGGGCAGGCAGCGACAAACGAAAACCATCAGTCCGCCCGAGGCGGAGCAAAGACCATTACTTTTTCGCCCGCGAGGGCTGGTCGTTTTTGCCCATCGTCATCTCCCGATGGGGAAAAAAGACAAAACCCTCTGCGTCCTCTGCCCTCCGCCTTCTGACCACTGACCACTGACCACTGACCACTG
>JAFDKF010000135.1 GCA_019307135.1 Deltaproteobacteria bacterium | reverse complement strand
CAACCAGGTCTGGGCCAGGGGTTAAAACCGTGAACCGTGAACCTGGAACCGTGAACCTGGAACCGTGAACCCTTGTAAGAAAGTTCACCGTTCAAAGTTCATAGGTTCAAAGCCTGCCCTGGCGCGACACGCTCGCGAGAGACTATCACGCTCACCAACCAGGTCTGGGCCAGGGGTTGTCAACCCTGAACCGTGAACCGTGAACCCTGAACCCTTGTAAAGTAGACTATAACCTTTGAACCTTGAACCCCTGGCCCAGACCGGGACTACCGGCTTGCTAGCTTAGACTAAGCTGAAGCGCCAGGGCGGGCCTGAACCTGGAACCGATCACTTTAGGGTAGGGTCGGCTTTATGCCGACCGCTAAACCGGCATAACCGCCCAAACCGGGCAAGTATGAGGCTAAATCGTGGGAGCGGCTTTCCAGCCGCGAACCTCGCGGCAAGAATGCGGGTCCCACAGAGGGATTGAAGTGGCCGAAACCATGATCAAGCCATTTTTTCTCATTCTGCTTTTGATATCAGCTCTACACTCGCCTGTAGCTGCCGGATACCAAACCGAAAGGGACTATCGAGACGCCCGGTCGAGTTTTGAAAAGCTCCTGAAGGACCCTCAAAAACAGAAGCTCCGACATCATTGGATTGCGTGCATAAAAGAATTTCGTGCTGTTTACGCAACCCAACCGAACGGGCCAAGGGCAGATGACGCCCTTTTCATGACTGCACGGCTGTATGCCGAGTTGTATGGGTTTTCTGGCAACAATAAAGATAAGCAACGGGCCCTCGATTATTACAACCGCTTGCTGAAGCGTTTTCCAGGGAGCCGATATGGGTCAAAGGCAAAGAGGGCGATTGCCAAACTGAGCAGGGGCCACGCAAGGGCGTCAAAATCCAGCGCGTCAGTGCCGGTCAAAACGCCTCCCTTTTATAAGAAGAGATACAAGGCTCAACCAAGCTCGCTCGCTGAGGTAAAGGAGATACGTTTTTGGTCCAGCCCGAGCTATACGCGTGTGGTCATTGATGTGGAATCCGAGGTGTCCTATACCCACCGCCTGTTGAAAAAAGATCCCAGCATTGCAAAGCCTATGCGTCTTTGTATTGATCTGAATCACACGCGCGTCGGGCCTGGGCTAAAGCAGGTAGTGCCGATTGTAGATGATCTCCTCAGCGGTGTCCGTGTAGCTCAATATAGTCCGGATACGGTTCGGCTCGTTTTAGATATCAAATCGATCGATGATTTCAAGATATTCTCTCTACGCAACCCGTTTCGTATTGTGGTCGATGTCAGTAACGGACCCATGATGGCCGCATCCAAGACCACATCAAAGAAAGGGTTTAAACACGAACTGGAAAAACAGGGTGGCAAGATACCAAAGGGTGCCCTGGCCAAACAACTCGCCCTTGGGGTAAGGCGGATTGTCATTGACCCCGGACATGGAGGCAAAGATCCTGGTGCCATTGGATATTTAAAGGGTGTGCGAGAGAAGAACGTGACCCTGGAGATTTCCCGGAGACTGGCCAAAAAGATTCGTCAGAGGCTTGGATGCGAGGCCATACTCACCCGAAACACAGACACCTTTCTTTCCCTTGAAGAACGCACTGCCATCGCAAATACCAAGAATGCCGACCTTTTTGTTTCCATTCACACGAATGCCAATAGGGCCATGGCTTGCCGTGGTATTGAGACCTATTTCTTGAATCTGGCCACAGATGAAGACGCGATCTTGGTGGCTGCACGTGAAAACGCCACTTCAGCCAAGAATATCAGCGACCTTCAGGCCATCTTGAGTGACCTGATGAAAAACGCCAAGATAGATGAATCGAGTCGCCTTGCGGGTCACGTTCAAGAAGCCCTGATAAAGAAATTAAAACCAAGATATAGCCATATCAAAAACAAAGGTGTAAAACAGGCCCCGTTCTACGTACTGCTTGGTGCTGAGATGCCGTGTATATTGATAGAAGCCGCCTTCATAACGAATCCGAGAGAGTGCCGCAGATTAAACACTGCCGGTTACCAGGAGGACATAGCCGATGCCATTGTAATAGGTATCCAACACTATATAGGGGAGATCCATCCCGCTGCACTCACCCATGTTAAAACAGGAATGCCTGGTGGATAAGCGTCCTTATTAATCTTTTTCAAGTTATAAAATCGCTGCGCAATTTTCTTTTATCACCTTGTCAGATTTTTCTATAAACTTAACAAAATCAAAATGTCGTAGCGTCCATCACCACACCCAACATCCGCAGCCTTGACTTCGGGAAGACCTTTCAAGGTTTCGCCAATGAAGGGAATCGGTTCTACATCGGTTGTTCGTACCTGTCTGTAGCTAGAAGCGAGTCGTGAAAAATGACTATGCATATTTTGAACTGTATCCAAGGTGCACACTATAGACATTAAAATGGGAAGGAGGGGTTTGCTATCACCCCTACGCCACAGCCTGCTGCCTTTGCCGGCGGCGATAATCAAGCATTTCATCCGGCTTCTTTTTCCAGGTTTTGTTGATAAAGGCCTCGGTCATCCGATAGGCTTCATCATCCGTGTATTGCCGGGGCGGGTGTTTCATGAAATAGGCTGACGGCCCGTACAGGACGCCGCCCTCACTCCGGTCCAGCGCCAGCTTGCCACAGCGGATGGCGTCAATGACAATACCGGCGGAATTAGGGGAATCCTCCACTGAAAGGCGCAACTCCAGGTTCATGGGGACGTTACCGAACAGCTTGCCCTCCATCCGAATAAAGCATACCTTGTTATCCTTTTGCCAGGCCACATAGTCGCTGGGCCCGATGTGGATGTTTTCATTGTTCAGCCGTTTGGCCGCAACAGACTGGACAGCCTCTGTTTTTGACTCTTTCTTGGAGAGAAGACGCTTGCGATCAAGCATATTTAGAAAGTCAGTGTTTCCGCCGGTATTGAGCTGGTATGTGCGCTCCAGCTTGACACCCCTTTTCCTGAATAGATCCGTCAGGGTGCGATGGGTAATGGTGGCTCCGAGCTGGGCCTTGATGTCGTCGCCAATGATGGGGATGTTTTTCTCCTCGAAACGCTTGGCCCAGGCAGGATCGCTGGCAATGAATACGGGCATGTTATTTACAAAGGCAACCTCTGCCTCCAGGGCGCACTCCGCATAGAACCGGGTGGCCTCCTCAGATCCGACCGGAAGGTAGTTCAACAGAATCTCTGTTCCGGATTCCTTGAGAACCTGGACAACTTCTCCCATCTCAGGTTCCGGCTCATCAGCCAGGACAAAGGTGTATTTGTCATCGTAGTCCCGCATATGTTCGGAGAAACCGTCCAGAATCTTTCCCATTCGTACATGGGTGCCGATTTTCGGAACATCCTTGTAAAATACCGTGGTGCAATTGGGTTCAGCGAAGATGGCCTCGGCTGTGTCCTTGCCAACTTTTCGCTTGTCGATGTCAAACGCTGACACCACCTCGATGTCGCAGGGTTTGTATCCGCCGATGTCCCAATGCATCAGGCCTATGGCGTCTTCGCTATCCTTGTGCCTGTAATAATTGATTCCCTGAACCAATGAACTGGCGCAATTCCCTACTCCAACAATACCGATCCGAATGTTTTGCATCAGTTGTTTACCTCCTTTTTTCACATCATGAGATTCGCGCGGACTTCACGACCGCAACAGATCAACATTTTGCAAACGCCGGTTGGCACAAACTAGCGCCATTCAGAGGACGGCCCCCGCTGTTGCCAGAAGCTGCGGCCTAAACTGATAGCCATGCCAAATTGTATGTGCCTGAGGGAGAGGGGCTCTCAAGAGGAGAGCCAGGGTTAACATTTGGAAAGCAATAACAAATAATTAGCAATCCATTAGGGCATTGCCATCAATTGGCAGGCAGATCCCAACACTTCAGATACCGCATGGCCCAATTTATTATTTGTTTCAAGCATGTTTGTCAACCCAAATCCGCCATCAAAAAAACAAGAAACCTCGTTGACCCCGCTGTAGAGCGGGGATAGGCGGTGAGACCCGCAGCCATAACATAGGACCAGCTTTTCAGATCTGCGGAAGAGTGGGCACGCAAGCAGGGAGCCCCCGCACAATCTCAGGCCCCATTCTTTGTCATAAGCTCATTTCAATGAGCCAGTTCTTAAGAATAGGATCAACGACAAACCAAACCCCTGTCTCATAGTTCTTTTCGATCAAGTCTTGCTTGGACAAGGTATCGAGGCTTTGTTGGATTCCCCCGGTTGAACCAAGGTTGTGTTGTGCCATATAACTTGCTGAATAGACCTTGGCTGTTGGCTCCTTGGCTAATGCCGAAAGCATGACAATCTGCTTCGTTGTGAGCCCTTGCAGAATTGATTCAAAAACCACCCTCTCGCTTTCAATAACAACTGCATTTGTTTCTACAATATCCTTCTGAGTCACTTCCTTATCAATTTCTTCATACAGAAAGAAACAAAATTTTTGCATATAATACGGGTGGTTCGATACCAATTGACAAATTTTAGAGGCATTTTCTTCGCTAATACCTTTTCCTGCCCTCTTAAATTGTGATGTTATAAAAAAAATCAAATCCTTATGAGGCAGTGGTTTTAACTCATAATTGAGAGCACTTTGAAAAAAGGGTCTTTTTCGATCATTAAAAATGTCAAGCAAGATACGCCTTCTGCTTCCTATGAAGAAAAAAGAACATTGGATTTTCTGGATATACTGTCTTAAAACACCTTCTATTCCAATTGAATTATCAACTTCAGCAATCTCCTGAAATTCATCAAAGGCCACATGGACGGGCACGGCAACATCATCAATAAACCTTTCCAGAGAGTCCATTGTATCCTCAAGAATCTTTAGCCCATCTGTTCTGAATGCTGTCTGAACGGAAACCGAGATTCCCCCTTCAGGGCTTGGTGACAAAACAGGCCTGAAGGATGTGATGAAGCTTATGGCTTTCTGAAACATCCCTTTGTTTTTTTGAGTTATGGCATAAATTGATTTAGCAATTCTTCCCGCAATTTCTTCAACTGAAGTAACGCCGAAAAGGTCACAATAAGCCGTCAACGTGCCATCGGATTTCAGGGTACTCTGAACTCTTTTTGTAAGGGATGTTTTGCCGTATCGCCTAGGCGAAAATAGAACGACATTTGA
This sequence comes from Deltaproteobacteria bacterium, assembly GCA_019307135.1. GTDB lineage: Bacteria > Desulfobacterota > Desulfobacteria > Desulfobacterales. The sequence continues at coordinate 8,222 of JAFDKF010000135.1, read as the reverse complement.
ATTGGATCTGGCGTAGGAAATAAGGTCGGCAAGCTCTTTTTCCCGGTCACAAAAAGGAGCGTCAACGGGTATTTCTTTGAGATAAAATGGATTCTTTTTCATAGCATTGTCCTCTTGCTTTATTTCCGCAACGTAATTAGAGCATAGTTTGTTGCTCCTTGCAAGCAAAAAATAGCGTGAAACAGAAACAGACAGGTGGACCTGAACGGGGTGGCTATGGAAATTGAAGTGGACTGACTGGAGGGAGAGGATGTATATGTATAGCACTGCATAGCCGCCTGCGAAGCATTTTCTCTTTACAAACGTGAAATTCGTGCTTAGGCTGATTATGAATAAGCAAAGGAAAACTAAGGGTTTCATCCTGCCAAAGTAGAACTCCAAGAGGCTACAGAAGGAGCCTGGCCATTGGCCTTGAGACGAGCGTGTCTTGAAGCCCTAAAAGGTCGCTATGATGAGTGCGTACTTGCACGGATGATAGCTGAGAAACAGATCAGAGAAAGAGCATTAGAAATGATTAAATAAGGTCAATAAGGAAGGTCTTCGTCACAGGAGACGTCTTCATGTTCATCTGTCTCCAGACGAGCAGACGGCAATTAGCGTCGGAAAGCGACATGGAAAGCCCGTGGGGGGAGAATGGGGAACGCTGGTAAAAAATTAAGTTGCCAAAGGAAAGCGTAAATGCGAAATAGATCCCATGCCAAGACAAGCCCGCCTTGACGCCCGCCCGCCTTGCCTGAGCCTCGCGACCCGCCTGCCAACGCCTGGCACTGCACGCTGGCACCCGCCTGCCAACGCCTGAGACAGCATTGAGCTTATGTGCCGGCACCCGCCTGCCAACGCCAGGTACACCGGGCACAAATGCTAGCATATTTGGCAATGGCGGGCAGGTCTCTGGCAATGGCGGGCAGGTGGCGGGCAGGCATCCGGTGTCCTGCATCACATCATGATCCGTGGAATCGAATGTTGAAAGATATTCATAAATGAGCTCCCTGGCGTGGGGTTCTCTGTTAAAAGGGGAGAAACCATTGCCCGCGAAAAAGGGTTGCAATTAATCGAATACAGACCTCGAAAATCAGCCGTACAATAGGTGCAATAACTATCGATAATCATAAGGCAATGCACATTAATTGGACAAATGATTTCGCTACGAACTGTAATTTAATACGTAAATCTAAAAAGAGTCTTTTTTTTCTTGAATTTATGTATTTGCTGTGATAAATTCTCTCCAAATCAATTTTGGAGAGGATTTTTATGAACAAGCAGAATTCTTTGTTTCCGGTTTCAAATGACGACGATAGAACCTCCCTGGGAAATAGCATATTCATTGAGATAAAATTAAATTATCCACGCAGAGCACGTTTATACCGGCACGATATATTGATAAAGCAGGTTGTACTATCTGATAAAATTGCTAAGCGAATATTTATTGTAGAAGCAGTTGAGCTCGGTGCCATGAAGTCACGCTTGGCTTCAGCGCTGGAGATAAGCAGGCAGACAATAGACAATTTATTGGGGATCAAGAAACATTTTGGTCTTGAGGGCCTTACCCAGGGTTATTCTCCATCAACGAGCAAAAGTCGCAGAAAGCAGCGTGAAATTCATGCAAGTAAGAATAAAGGTATTCCAGGAAATAAAGCCAAACAGTTAGCCGAGATACGTAGAGAAGCTAAGGAAAAAAGAGAGCGAGAACAGCAAGGCTTCAATTTTTCATTTGGTTATGATGCAAAAACTCAAGCAGTAGCAGATAAAGATCAGCCATATGCTGAAGAACACGATTGGATAACTACCCGTTATGCCGGAGTATTTCTTTACATTATCACACTGATAAAAAAGTGGGAATGGTTAAGATTAGTGACGGGATATTTTGGATTCACCTACAAAATATTCATGATTTTCATGCTGATGTCTGCAAGGGGCATTCGATCTATAGAGCAAGTAAAAAACGTACGACTACGAGAAGGTGGAGTATTACTGGGCATAAAAAGAATCCCAAGCAAACCTATTGTTTGGCAGTGGTTTTACAGAGCAGCCGAGAAGCAAATATCGACCGTTGTAAAAACGGATTATTTCCGGTATCAGATACGCAAGGGGATAGTTGGAATATGGTTATGGTTTACAGACGGTCATCTCTTGCCATATACGGGCAAAGCAAAGGTTCATCACAGTTATAATACACAAAGGCGTATGCCTTATCCTGGTCAAACAAATATGGTAACCTGCGACAATAACGGTCGGGTAATAGATTTTGAAATCCAGGAAGGCAAAGGGAATTTACGCAATCATATCGTATCGTTGCGGGAAAAATGGATTGACGACGTTCCTGAATCACCAGTGATGGTTTTTGACAGAGAAGGAAGTGGGGTGTCTTTTTTTTCGGAGCTTGTATTAAAAGGAATCCCCTTTGTGACATGGGAAAAGAACATTGATTCAAAAACAATAAATGCTATTGGTGAAAAGAAGTTTAATGTAAATTTTGAATTCAACAACAAGGAATACGGCATTTTTGAAAACAAAAAAAGCTTTACTTTTGAACCGGAAAATCCGGATGAGGAGCGGCACGATTTTACGTTGAGACATATCTACATTTGGAACAAAAGCAGCAATCGCAAGACCTGTGGACTGGCATGGACTGGAGATAAAGAGATGAGCACGGAAGAGTGTGCGCGTGCGATATTGAGCCGTTGGGGCGCTTCAGAAAATACGTTCAAACATACACAAGAGCGACATCCACTACATTATCATCCAGGTTTTAAGCTCAAAAAAAGTGAAAAGCAGGATATCAAGAATCCACTGGCAACGGAAATGGAAGGTCTCATTAAAGGGGTCAAAAAACGGTTGGCCAAGCTGTATAAAAAACTCAGCAAAGCAAAAGATGTACTTAAAAAAGATGGAACTCCTCGAGAAAACAGTCTAAAGGAAGGATTGAAAAAAGAAATCCGTGATAAGGAAAAACAACTGTTGCACATGCAGGAAGAGAAAAAGGAGTTGCCCGAAAGAGTAAATGTGACATCATTGGAAGATTACAGTTTTTTTAAGCGTATTGATAATGAGGGAAAAAATCTATTCGACTTTGTAACTGCTTCTGTTTGGAATGCTCGGAAGCAAATGGTTGAGTGGCTGCGCAGTGATTACAAACATGAAAATGATTTAGTTGACTTATTTTATGCCATTGCGAATTGCCATGGATGGATAAAAAGCACAAAGAATGAAGTAATTGTTCGACTGGAGCCAATGCAGCAAAAATCCCGCCGCTTAGCCAGCTTGGCAGCAATTATACCGAATGGGAAATGGCTTCGAATTGAAGTCGGAGCGTCCCCTTTATGAAAAATGTCTCGTAAATCGGCCTTTCTAGGTGCCGATTTACGAGGTCTGGAATAAGGTTTTGTTACTTTTTTACCAGCGTTCCCATTCCCCCATTCCCCAACATCTTTTTCTGATGAAGATCAGAAGAGGTTTCTTGAAATCATAGTGAAGTGATGCATCGGATACCAATTGATTGTTATCTTCTATTTTGAGGTTTGACCCCAGAGGTTTTTCACTATGTCTGGATTGATGTCTAGCTTAGGCCGAAGGCTCGGAATTGGCCATTTGGATTCCGGCGGCTTGATAACCAACTATTACTGCACCTCCAGGTGTAGACACTGCTTGTACGGCTGTAGTCCAGGGTGGGAAAAGAAATACAATGTGACCTGTGTTTTGATATAAGACGTTATCTTGTCCTTGACAGAGGGATTGCGTCCAGAGATTTACAACCGAAAGGTTTCTATGAAAATGTCTGACCGTCACCAGTCACATTGGCTTGCACAAAAGATGGCCTATTGTCTACGCCACATGGGGGTCTGTCAAGGTCAGGGCTGATGCTCGGTTTTGCAGTCAGAGTCAAATTGAGGGTGGTATGGGAATAGGCTTACGAATCTTTCTTGTAAACGATGATGATTCATTAGAGCGTCTTGCCGTGGCAAGGTATGAGCGATTGCTTCGGCGCGACCCAGAAGAACGTCTTCCACAGTATGCCGGCAAGCGTGTGCGGTATGCCCTGGTGGCATACGAGGTGGAAAATCGAATTCCTGTAGATATTTTAAAGATTGAGTACAACTACCTATCCCTGGATTCCGAAGGCCGGATTGATGCTGCTGAACAGGAAAGAGAGATGATGCTGGCTGTCGATCTCTTGCCCCCGGTGTTGCCGGGGGAACAGGCCGGACAGGTCATTGATGCTAAGCACCTCTTTGCCAAGAAACGATATGACGCCAAGTACAGGTGGAGGCCCAGCCCGGAACTGGAAGCGGCAATTTTGAATGCCGTATTTGGTAAGAACGGATTTTTTTGAGCCGGCATATCTTTGTCCGCACAAGAAAAAGGAGGGTTCAGATGTCAAAGGTACTGATAAGTTACTTCTCAAAGTCCGGCAATACAGAGAAGATGGCCGAGTACATCAAAGAGGGATTGGATTCATTAGGCGATGTCGACGTTGATCTGAAGAAGGTTCAAGATACCACAATTAAAGACCTGCGTTCATCCGATGGCATAATAATAGGCAGCCCTACGTATTTTGGAGTTATGGCGAGAGAGGTCAAAGAACTGATGGACAAGAGCATCCAGTGTTACGGGAAACTGACCGGAAAAGTTGGAGGGGCCTTTACCTCATCGGGAATGATCGGCGGCGGGAACGAAACCACCATCATGAGTATTCTCCAAGGGTTGCTGATCCACGGAATGATCGTTCAAGGCGTTCAAAAAGGGAACCACTACGGCCCTGTGTCAGTCGGAGCCCCGAACGAAGAGGTTCGTGATGAATGTGTGGAGTACGGGAAAATGATAGGCACTCTCGTCAAGCGGTTGGGCTGAAGTGGATTCGCTCTGAATAGAAGCAACGAATGAAATACACCAAGTAGGCGGGGCAGGTCTCGCTTCAGATAAGGGGCGTGCTTAGTATGGCTAACACGCAGTTGAGAGTACAGATATCATAATGAAATCACAAGAGTTTCTTGGGAAGGGTTGCGAGTATAGATAGCAGCGATCTATGAAAGGGGAAAAACCATTGCCCGCGAAAATGGGTTGCAATTAATCGAATAAGGTTTTGTTATGCCCTTTACCACATCACCTGTCGGGGAAATAAAAGAAAAGGTGGAATAGAAAACATCTTTTTCTGATGAAGATCAGAAGAGGTTTCTTGAAATCATAGTGAAGTGATGCATCGGATACCAATTGATTGTTATCCTCTATTTTGAGGTTTGACCCCAGAGGTTTTCTGACCCCGGAGGTTTTCTGACCCCAAAAGGTTCCCAAAAGGTTTTTGACCCCAAAGGTTTTTCATAAAATCGCAAAGCGATTTTATAACTTGATGATTATGAAACCAGATCAAAAGGGAGATCGCTGATGTCACGCAGGCGCTTGCCTGCTACCAATGTATCAAGCATATCTTCCTGATCCTCATTTCCGCTTTCTGCAACCGATGAAGTCAACTCAGGGAGGGCCATGTGGTAAACGCAATCAATATCACCGGTTCCCATTGCCAGAGATGCCAGCCTAGTTGGCATTGGTTCAGCCGTGACGCACGCAATATGTGGTGTCTTTCCTTTTCGGTTTCGGATAAGGTTCAACGCCTCGGTGCGAGTATTCTGTGACCGGTCGCTTCTGATAGTCCACTTGCACGAAATACTAGCATGGAGAATGGGTTTGGGGGTTTCATAATTGGTCTCTCGCAAAGGGGTAAGTTTGGAAACCGGATCCTTACCCAGGATGTTTTTGTTTAGGTTGATCTCAGAATCGGACAGAGGTTTTCTGCCAATCACAATATCCGGCGTAATGATATAGTCCCCGCCAGGGGCTGCCGCAAGGTCTTTATGCACCTTCAAGGCACTATCAAGGGCGGCCAGATGCTCATATTGATCAAAAGCAGCAATGCCAACGGAGGCCTGACTGGCAGAGAAGATCCACTTGCCTGGCCGGATGTGAAGAAGTAGCTGGAAAGCCTTGTTCAGGAATTCCATGGTTATCGCGCCGAAAACCGTTCCCACAGTTTGACCCACGGGCGGACTTGTACATAGCGGAAATCCCAGTCTTTTTGTCAGTCCAACTGCCAGTATCCTACTCGTTTTGCTGCTACTGTCAGCTACGTTGGGGACTCCAGATCTTAGTCCGAGAATACGCTTGCAAATTTCTTTATGGTAGGCTTTTCGCAGTTTGTTAATGCTCATTGGCAACGATAGACCCTGTCTATGAATCAGGTCGCGAGGATTTATGAAAACCGATGATATGTTCTTTGTGCATCCTCTCCTCTATTTGTGACTCCGGCAGCGCGTTTTTTCGAGCGGGCATCATCCTTTTATTCCGATCCAGTCTGCGTTCCGCAAAATCAACCACATCAAACCCAATAGTTTTCCCTATCTCACCCAGACACAGTGCTGTTTCAGTATCTATTCCTCGCATGATGGATGACCCAACGATTACTATGGCCGCTTTGCCGGGTTTTAGGACTCGGAACATTTCAGACAAGGACAGGGTCATCTCAGTATAGTATCGTCTGAGCACATTCCCCTTCTTAGAATCTTTCTCAGACACTTTTGAAACGATGCCTTCGGCGTATGCGGGCAAATTTGCCATCTTGAAGTTATGTATTCTTTCCCCCCCGATGTAGTCTCCGCGCATTCTACCCAGAGAATCAATACTGTACCCGAACCAGACCAGGGAAAACTTGTGAGCACGCATGTAATCAATGGCATTGGCAGCATAGGGCGGGGAGGTGATAATCAGGTCAATGGAATTGTCGGCTATCCCTACTGTCTGAGTATTGCCGCAAACCAGATGAGCCTGACCAGCACCCCAGGCTAGTTTGTTTATATGCTTTAAGTTCTTATTCAGACGCTTCTCAAACTCATCTATAGGCGAGCGAGGCACCTTATCGGCCAGCCTATGGGGTCTGGTATGTGCCAGATCGTATGCCAACGAAACCCCGCCTGATTTTGTTATGATGATCGAAGAGAGCGCAATCTCAAGAAACCGGCATACGTTATGATCGGAAATGCCTTCAATTTCCTGGATCAAGGCAAGAAGTTCAAGCTGTGTTTCCCCCAAAAACCAATAGTCTACAAATTTCTTGGTTGGAGGGTCAAAGCGAGCCGCCAAGGCGGCTTTAAGTTCTTGCCTTTTGAAGCGCAAGGTATGTGTTGCTCGTTCAATCACCGATTCTCCGCTTCTTATAAGCTGCCCTAGATCCACAGGAGTAACCTTCACTTTACCTATCGTCAAGGCCAGAGGATCAATGTCTACGCCAATTCCATGTCGGCCGAGGAGCAAGGCCTCCAATACTGCCGTGCCCGAACCAGACATTGGATCCAGCACTCTTTCGCCTGGCAGCGTTAAGCCAATAATAAATTTCTTGGGCAACTGCGGCGGAAATTTTGCGGGGAAGGCGTGAAAATTGTGGGTGGCATAGCCGCTGTTTTCGCCGTGGAAATCCAAATCCTCAGATAATAATTTTCGCAAGGTTTCTTTGTAGTGACGCGGATGAATGGTTTTCTCAGAAGGGCTAAGATCCTGAAACGAACAGAACAAATCCAATTGCACTGGTTCAATGGGCATAAGGATTTTTACCTTTTCGGCCTAAAGATAAAGGAGCGGCTATGATCAATTTAACCTGCTAAAGTGTCACTATTTTTTAGACCAAAATGAGTGCAGGGTCAAGTAGAAACAACCCATTGTTGAAAGGAAGAACCGGTCAAAAAAACCTTCAACCGTTCTGATCCGTAAAGAGTGCAAACGCGACCCCCGTTTTGACCTTTTCTCATCCCTGACCACGGCAAGTCTGTCCAGTTACATTGAGGATATCACATTGATATCATTACAGCTTCTGGGTCATCAGGAGTAACGTATAGATAGCAGGTAGCTCAAAAGCAGTTATTTTAAGGATTATTTCTTGAAATCTAAACTCTACGAAGGCTTGATCCTATATATAAGGTTTGCGACTCATCGTTTTCTTTCTTTTCCGTCTGCTCTACTTCGCCTATTTGGCTTTCCTGAAGGAGCTGTCGTTGGGTTGTTGCTTATGATGGGACCGTGAAAGTTTCGCATCAAAGCGGTCAGAGAGCAGTTCTTTCTATGCGTTCGTAGCTATAAACGCAAATGACAGTTGGATTGCGCCAACGCTTTGTTATTGTTAATAAATGATATCAAGAATTTTTGGCTTTATCAAGTATATGATTGTCTGGAGGGGGTTAATT
>JAFDKF010000134.1 GCA_019307135.1 Deltaproteobacteria bacterium | reverse complement strand
AGAGGGGGGCGCTGTGAAAAAAGGGAGACGGCATCCCATGATAGCCATATGGGTCGCGATTATGGTGGTCCTCATGGCACAACTCTTAGTCTATACCTGGTGCAGGGTGCAGTACGTGCAAACTGGGTATGAAATTACTGAAGCCACCCAAGAGCACCAGCGCTTGATGGATCTTCACAGGAAGCTACAGGTAGAGGAGGCTCGTTTGAGGTCTCCCGAACGTATCATGCGCATAGGCCGACAACGAGGGCTGGTGATGCCTGGTTCAAAACAGGTCGTGGTGATCCCATGAGGCCCCGTAGCAAAAAGAAATCGAATCCGTTAAAGTGGATTCGGTTTCGGATCATTCTGGTGGGGACTGTTCTGGGGGTTTGCTTTGCCGTCATGGTGGGCCGAGCTTTTCAATTGCAGGTCCTTGAAGGCAAGCAGCTTCGGTCCAGGGCTGCAGACCAGTACAAAAGGGCCTTTCACAACAGATCCAAACGGGGCGCCATCTATGATCGAAACTACGCGGAGATAGCGGTAAGCCTTGATGTAGCTTCCATCTGCGCCTATCCGGGCCGTATTTGTTCTCCGGAACAGAGTGCTTCGGCTCTGGCCCGGGCCCTACACGCGAAACAAGAGCCTCTGTTGGAGAAGCTATTATCGGGCAAGAGATTTGTCTGGATCAAAAGGCATGCCGACCCCGCAGAGGTCACGCCGCTCAGAGAATTGGATCTGGATGGGATCGACTTTGTCACAGAGAGCCGGCGATTCTATCCTCTGAAAAACCTGGCCGCACAGGTAATAGGGTTTTGCGGGACGGACGGAAGAGGGCTGGAGGGGCTGGAATTCTATTATGACTCCTTCCTGAAAGGCCAAGAAAGTAGCCGGACAGTTTTAAGAGATGCCCTTGGCCGGGGCTTTACGGCCAAAGACCCTTCCCCTGAAGGCAAGCCAGGGTATAACCTTGTTTTGACCATTGACAAAAACATTCAGTATATTGTCGAGCAGGCACTTTCTGAAGGCGTAAGGGGGTATTGGGCCAAGTCGGGCATCGCACTGGTGATCGTTCCCAGGACAGGGGCAATCCTGGCCATGGCCCACGTGCCGCGGTTTAACCCAAATGCTTTTAGCCAATATGAACCCTGGTTGTGGCGAAACCGTGCGATTACGGACTCCTTTGAACCGGGTTCCACGTTCAAGATATTCCTTGGCGCTGCAGCCCTGGAATCAGGACTCTGCAAGCCTCGCTCAGAGTTTTACTGCGAGAAGGGGGCCTACAGGATTGGTAAGAATGTTGTGCATGACATTAGGCCCTATGCTGCGCTTTCGCTTCAGGATATTCTAAAGTACTCTAGCAACATTGGCGCTGCCAAGGTGGGCGAAAAAGTCGGTCCGGCCTACCTCTACCATAAACTCAAAGAATTCGGTCTTGGCAGTAGATTGGGCGTTGACTGTCCAGGCGAGACTCAGGGCAGCTTGCTCCCTGTTGGAGGCTGGTCTGAAATCGATGCTGTGACAATCTGTTTTGGACAGGGCATTTCCGTGTCAGCCTTGCAGCTTGCGGCCGCGGTTTCCGCCATAGCCAATGATGGGATCTTGATGAAGCCGTATCTAGTGCAGGGGATGACGGACGCGCAAGGCCGCGCAATAAAGAGTTTTCAACCCGCCGCCGTAAGGCAGGTTATTTCATCTGAAAATGCCTGGCGCTTGACGCGCATGATGGAAAGAAGCGTGGAGAAAGGTGGTACCGGTGTTCGGGCGGCCCTGAGGGGTTACAGGGTTGGAGGAAAGACCGGTACTGCCCAGAAGGCCGACCTCGTGAAAGGGGGGTATGCAGAAGATAAATACATAGCCTCCTTTGTAGGATTTGTGCCTGCTGAAAACCCGGAGATTGTCGTCCTGGTGGTGATCGATGAGCCCCAGAAAAACCATTATGGCGGGGTGGTAGCTGCCCCGGTGTTCAGACGTATCATACGAGAAACGCTACGGTATTTGAAGGTTCCTCCTGAACTGGCCACCCCTGAGTGCACAGGCTCTGGGCGGGAGGGTCAGCGGCCAGCAGGGAATTCTCTCAGGGTCTCATGCGAGGCAAAGACAATGGGGTGAAGCTAAGTCTTCTTCTGGGGGCCGTAGCGGTTAAGCATTTTGTTGGACTTGAAGATCAGATTATCGATTCGATCCATTATGATTCGCGCACTGTGACGCCCGGAGGGCTCTTTGTAGCGATCCAGGGCCACCGCTGCGATGGATACGTCTACATTGAAGAGGCGATCGAAAAGGGGGCTGTTGCCGTTCTAACAGAAAAGCAGTGGTCCGGGCCGCCATTGATCAGTGTGGCTCAGGTTGAAGATGCCCGGCTGGCACTGGCTGCCGTCTCATCAGCATTTTACGGGAATCCGTCCCGAGAGCTTTGTATGATCGGCATTACTGGTACAAACGGCAAGACAACAACGGCCTATTTTGTAGAGTCAATCTTGAATGCTGCCGGCTTCAAAGTCGGCGTAATTGGCACCATCAATTACCGATTTGGAGGACAAAGCTTTACCAATCCGGTGACAACACCCGAATCCCTTGATCTTATGCGGCTGCTGCGCAAGATGGTCGATAGGGAGACAACTCACGTGGTCCTTGAAGTGTCATCCCACGCCCTTGATCTCCATCGCGTAGCCTTCTGCGAGTTCGATGTGGGGGTTTTTACCAATCTATCCAGGGAACACCTCGACTATCACGGCGACATGGAAACCTATTGGCAGTGCAAGAGGAAGCTTTGTGTGGGACGACTGGGGGTCGGGTCAAAGCGTAGACGGGCCGCTGCTGTTACTAACTGGGATGACCCCAGGGGAAAGGAGTTATATACCCAGGTCTCGGTTCCGTGCTTGCGTACCGGGCTTTCAGACGAGTCCGAAATCCGGGCTCAAGATATCAACCTCACCATAGAGGGCACCTCAGGCAAAGTACAGACCCCTGAGGGCGATTTTGATTTCACCTCTTCTCTGGTGGGAAACCACAACGTGTACAACATACTGTCCGCCACAGGTGTTGCAATAACACTCGGGATACCCTTAGAGACGATTCAAAAAGGGATCAAGGATCTTCAGGGGGTGCCAGGCCGGCTTGAGTGCGTGGCCAATAACCTTGGCCTTTCAGTCTTTATCGACTACGCCCATACGCCGGACGCCCTGGAAAATGTATTGACTGTTCTGAAAAGACTCACATCTGGCCGTATGATCACCATATTTGGTTGCGGAGGAGACCGGGATCGAAACAAACGCCCCATGATGGGCGCGACCGCAGGCCGCCTCAGCGATCTTGTAGTGTTGACTTCTGATAACCCGCGTACCGAGTCGCCAGAGGCCATACTGGCGGGTATTGTCGAGGGAACCGCTGCTGTGCAAAGTCACCAATATGAATCCCATGAATTGGCAAAGGGGTTTGAGACCGGAGGCTATCTTGTAGAGCCAGATCGGCGGAAGGCTATTGCATTGGGGCTTGGCGCAGCCAGCCCCGGGGACACAGTGATCATTGCCGGCAAGGGACATGAAACCTATCAGATCATAGGTGAGACCACTATACCCTTTGACGACCGGGTGGAGGCCGAAAAAGTGCTAAGGGACCTGTCAACAGTAAGCAGTAGGCAGTAAGCAGTAAGCAGTAAGCAGTAAGCAGTAACTTTCGATTTTCGATTGAGGAATTGAGGAATTCAGGGATTCGGCCCTTCAACTTTAGGCACTTTAGCTCACTTTAGGCACTTTAGTTCACTTTCACTTGACCAATGACTAATGACCAAAAAACCTGGACCGTTTCGGATGTCTTGCATGCGACAGGGGGGCGCCTGGTACGTGGGAATGAGGGGACTCGATTTCAAGCTATTTCCATTGATTCCCGGACTACCAGGGCGGGTGATCTTTTCGTAGCCATTGCAGGACAGAAACACGACGGACACAACTTTTTGGGCAAGGCCTTTGACAGGGGGGCCCTGGGTGTGCTGGTGGCCGAGGATTATATCAGCGAGCAATTCCCGCCCGCCTCGCCTGAGTCCGCCTCAGGCGGGCGATGGCGGGCAGGGCCAGCACGCAAGCAGGAGGAACTCTGGATGGCCGTGCCAGACACCCTGAGGGCCCTGGGGGACCTGGCTGCCTTTCGTCGACGACAGAGCAATGTTTCAGTGGTAGCCATAACCGGAACGAATGGCAAGACCACGACAAAAGAGATGACAGCCGTGGTGCTGGACCAGGCCTTTAACGTGTTGAAGACGCCCGGCAACTTCAACAACCTGATTGGATTGCCCCTCACCCTCTTTGGCTTAAGCGACAGCCATGAATGGGCTGTCCTTGAAGTTGCCATGAATCGTCCGGGTGAAATCCGCCGACTTGCTGAAATCGCCAATCCGGATCTGGGGGTGATTACCAATATAGAACCTGGTCATCTGGAGGGAGTGAAAGATATCGATGGCGTCATGGAGGCCAAGGGCGAACTCCTTGAAGGGTTGGGGCAAAATGGCACAGCAGTATTAAACGTTGATGACCAGAGGGTTTGCAGGCTGGCAGAGCGGTTTGGCGGACGCGTGGTGACCTTCGGCATTCGCAGTTCGGCCGAGGTGTCGGGAATCCCGGTGTCTCAGACCCGCACGGGTTCTTCCTTTGATCTTTCCTGGTATGACGAGTCGGTGCGGGTCTGTCTAAAGATTCTCGGCAAGGGTGCCATCTACAACGCCCTGGCTGCTGCAGCCGTGGGATACCGAGTTGGCCTCTCAATAGAGGAGGTAAAAAAAGGCCTGGAATCCGCCGTCTCACTTCCAGGGCGTATGGAGATCTCGACACTTCGTGGGGCCATTCACCTGATTAATGATACATACAATGCGAATCCGGGCTCTGTGGCAGTGGCTATTGAGACGCTGTGCTCCTTAAAGGGTAGAGGAAGGGGTATCTTTGTCATAGGAGACATGATGGAACTCGGGCAACACGCCCAAAACGCCCACAGACAGATTGGAATCCTGGCGGCCCGTGCAGGCATGGCGGGCCTCTATGCTACAGGTGAGTTTGCAGATGCAGTGACCGAAGGCGCTGCAGGAGCAGGTATGGACCGTCGAAAAATCTTTATCGGAACCCGAGAACAGATCGTGGAAGCCGTCAAGCAGCGCACAGGACCCGGAGACTGGATCCTTGTGAAGGGATCTCGCCTTATGGCTATGGAAAAGGTGGTTGAAGGACTGCAATCGAATGCGGATTTCGGAATGCGGAATGCGGAATGAATCCAATGGGGAGTGGGGAATGGGGAATGGGGAATAAGATAAAAAACGAAATGGTCAAACCCGCAAGTCGTAATACAATGACAAGTGGCAGATGGCTATTCAATCACTCAATATTCAATCATCAATCGCCAATCGCCAATCATCAATGACAAATGACCATTAACTAATAACTAATAACGGATAACGGATAACGGATAACGATCCCAACATGCTTTATCACTTACTATATCCGCTCCATACAACGTTTTCGGTCTTTAACGTATTTCGCTACATTACGTTCCGGACCATTTATGCCAGTCTTACCGCCCTTTTGATCTGTTGGTTGTTGGGACCATGGGTCATACGAAAACTTACAGAGCGGAAGATAGGTCAGTATGTGAGGACGGACGGTCCTCCAGCTCACAAGACCAAGACAGGCACGCCCACTATGGGGGGACTGTTGATCCTTTTTGGCATTGTGACAGCCACACTTCTTTGGGCCGACCTGACCAATTTTTTTGTGTGGATGGTGCTCCTTGTGACGATTAGCTATGGCGCTATCGGGTTTTTAGACGACTACCTGATGCAGGTCAAGAAGGAAACCAAGGGGCTTCCAGGCGGAATCAAGATTGTGATCGAGGTGGGCATAGGGTTGCTCGTAGCCGGGCTTCTCTATGCACGTGCTGATTTCGATACCCGTGTGAGCATTCCTTTTTTGAAGCAGGTATCGCCTGATCTTGGCTGGGCCTATATCCTTTTTGCTGCCGTGATCATTGCGGGAACCGCTAATGCGGTGAACTTGACCGATGGTCTGGATGGTCTTGCTATCGGACCTGTGACCGTTGCGGCGGCCACCTATGTAGTGCTTTCATACGTGGCAGGTCATGTAAAGATCGCCGATTATCTTCAGATTCAGTATATGGCAGGGGGTGGGGAACTGGCCGTGTTTTGCGGTGCTCTCATGGGGGCCGGTATGGGATTTCTCTGGTACAATGCCTATCCGGCCCAGATATTCATGGGAGACGTAGGGTCACTCCCCCTGGGCGGCGCACTGGGAACGGTTGCTGTAATTACTAAGCATGAGATTGTCCTGGCCCTTGTGGGAGGCATTTTTGTCATAGAGGCCCTGTCAGTCATCTTTCAGGTCGGCTTTTTCAAGGTCACAAACGGACGTCGCATTTTCAGGATGGCCCCCCTCCATCACCACTTTGAATTAAAGGGATGGCCTGAGCCCAAGGTGATCGTCAGGTTCTGGATCATTGCTATTATCCTGGGTCTGTTGGCGATCAGCACGTTGAAGTTGCGATAGGCGTGTCGGGGGTCGTTATTCGTTATTCGTAAATCGGAAAACGAATAACGGCATCCTTGATTCCTCGGCTTACACTTTTCAAGAATGCGGGCGCCAAGAGATAAATTCTTTTGTTCGTACTTTTTGGTGTCAGGTGTACTTTTTGGTGTCGGGTGTCAGGTGTCAGGTGTCAGGTGCAAAAAACACTGAAACCTGAAACCTGAACACTCGAAATGACAGAGTATCGTTGACACGACACTAGACAGATGAACGGATACAAGGGAGCGCGCGTTTGAACCTAAAAGACAAGAACGTCCTAGTCGTTGGTCTGGCCATGACCGGACTTGCGGTCGCCCGTTTCTTGAAAGATCGGGGGGCGCAAGTTACAGCAACTGACCTGAAGGAAAAGGATGAACTTGGTTCCTACGCCCAGGAGGCCCTTGCCATGGGCATTTCCCTGAAGCTTGGGGCACACAAGATCGAAGCTTTTACGGGCTCAGACCTCATTGTGGTGAGCCCCGGGGTGCCACACACAATAACACCTCTGGAGGCAGCAAGGAGAGCAGGGATACCGGTGATTGGTGAGATGGAATTGGCTTCCCGCTATATAAAGGAGCCGATTGTAGCCATCACCGGGACCAATGGCAAGACCACTACCACAAGTCTTATTGGAGAGATGTTGAAGGCTTCTGGCTGTTCGGTCTTTGTGGGAGGCAATATAGGTGCCCCACTGATCGGCTACCTTAATTCCGGTACACGTGCAGACGTGATTGTAGCCGAGATCAGCAGTTTTCAACTCGATACCACCGAGAGCTTCAGACCTAAGGTAGGCGTTCTTTTAAATATTACAGAAGACCATCTCGATCGTTACGACGATTTCTCTCACTATGTGCAATCAAAGGGAAGGCTGTTCCAAAATCAAGACGACACCGATGTGGCGGTCCTAAACATGATGGACCCTGCTGTTTGCGAACTTGAATCGGGGATTCCCGGCCAAAAACTTTATTTTAACATCGATAGTGCCAAAACATACCACTTCGTGTCAGAGACCCGGCACGGAGTCGTGATCCGAGACAAGGGGATGATCTGCACCCTTCCAGGAAAACCTCCGGTCATACTGAGCCTGGCCAAGTTTAGGCTCAAGGGGAAGCATAACCAGGAGAATGCCGCGGCTGCAAGCTTGGCAGCGCTAGTTGCAGAGGCCGACCGGGAAGGCATCCAGATGACACTCGACACCTATGAAGGCCCGCGTCACCGGCTGGAATATGTCAGGAGCGTCAACGATATTGAGTATTACAATGACTCCAAGGCTACGAATGTCGATGCTGCCAAACGTTCCCTTGAAAGTTTTGACTCCCCGGTGATCTTGATCATGGGGGGCCGGGACAAGGGCGGCAGTTACACATTCCTAAAGGAGCTCATAAAGAAACGGGTCAAGAGGCTCATTGCTATTGGGGAGGCCCGCGAAAAGATCTTAAGCGCCCTGGGGGGGCTGACGCATAGTGAAGGGACAAGGACTCTCGGGGAGGCAGTCCATCTGGCTCACCAGGCAGCAGCCCCCGGTGACGTCGTGCTCCTGTCACCAGGGTGCTCCAGTTTTGACATGTTCACCGACTATGCCGAACGTGGTGAGGCATTCGTTAGGGCTGTGGAAGAGCTGTAAGAGCAACGTGTATTTGGATATTTGATTTTGACTAATGACCGTCGAGAAGTGAGCTAAAGTGTCTAAAGTGCCTAAAGTGAGCTAAAGTTGAGGCCCGCCCGCCAGGACTTCGCCCGCCTGCCAAAGCCAGGCACTGACGGACAGGTCTAGGCGAAGTCGGGCAGGACTTAAAGAAACTTTTCTTGAAATTGGGTTTGTTCCTTTAACTTTAGGCACTTTAGATCACTTTAGATCACTTTAGGCACTCTGTTATTGACCAATGACTAATGACCAACGTACAAAGGACCATGGTGGCTATGACGGTTTCCTCTTGCTGGGGACGTTAGTGCTGATGGGGATCGGAGTGGTGATGGTCTACAGTGCAAGC
>JAFDKF010000133.1 GCA_019307135.1 Deltaproteobacteria bacterium | reverse complement strand
TTGCCAGAAAATCTGCAATATGGCGGTCATATACGGCGGTGTGTTCAAATGCCTTTTTGGCCAGCTCGTATCGAAGTTCGAAAGAGATCTTGCCGCTGTTTGCCTTCATCTCGGAAATGATCTTCGGATAATCAGCAGGATTCACAACCGCTCCGACCCGAATGAAGTTCTTTGCCGAAGCCCTTATCATACAGGGGCCGCCAATGTCGATATTCCCCCTTGCCTGTTCCACAGTAACGCCCTCTTTGGATATGGTTTCCTTAAAGGGATAAAGGTTAACCACAACCATATCTATGGGGAGTGCCCCGGTTCTCTGGAGGTCCTGCTGGTGGGCATCATTATATGTCTCTGTGAGCAGACCAAGGTAAATCTTAAAATCGAGCGTCTTGACCAGCCCTCCCTGGGTTTCCGGCTGTCCGGTATAATCAGAGACAGGGGTTAGACACGAAGAAGCCCGATCAGCGAGGATCTGGTTGATCCTGCTATATGTTCCACCTGTCGAAAATAGCCGTATCTCCGGGTTGATGTCCAGCAGTGATGGTATAAAGCTTTCCAGACCGCTTTTGTTGGACACACTGACAAGGACATGCCTGACCTTGACGAACCCGTCAATCTTTTCAACGATATTGATTGCCATGACGCCTCCTTTGCATTGCGGAATAACGAAGTTCGCGTAAACCTTTCACAAAACCGATTGCATCGTCAAGCTGTTTTTGCGTGATAGTTACTTATCATTAGGTTTCAGGTTTCAGGTTTCAGGGGAGAACGCAGTGACAACGAGGAGCCCCTCCCTCAAGGCTATCCCATCCCGAGGATTGAAGTGTCAGGTGTCAGCACTGCCGTTTAACTTTCCTGACACCTGAACACTGACACCTGAAACCTACATGTGCCCTGACACCTGAAACCCGAAACCAAAACGCGATAAAGATTTAGGTGCATATAAGAATCAATCTAAGTACGAATTTATTAAGCGAACGATGAGTAGTTACTATTCCATTTCGGATCTTAATTCCGCATTCCGCATTCCGCATTGATTCACAATGATCCCCTATTGACAAAGCAGGGCTATGCATTATGTTAAAAGATTACTTTATCTTTGCAGTAAGCCTATGATTGAAGTTGATCACCTGACCAAGTATTTTGGCCCTGTTCCAGCCGTTCTGGACGTGTCCTTTCGAGTAGAAGAGGGGGAAATCGTTGGATTTCTTGGGCCTAATGGTGCTGGCAAGACCACAACGATTCGAATGCTCAATGGATTTTTCCCGCCCACATCCGGCTCTGCGCGTATCGACGGCCTGGACGTATTTGACCGCTCCCTGGATATTCGGAAGCGGCTCGGATACCTCCCCGAACACGTTCCCCTGTACAAGGAGATGAGAACCGAGGCCTATCTCGGGTTCGTAGCCGAAGTCAAAGGCGTGCCGGCGAGGCAGCGCCAAAGTGAGGTGGACCGGGTCATAGACCAGTGCGGGCTGCAATCCGTACGCAAGAAGTTTCTGGGCAACCTATCCAAGGGATTTCAACAAAGGGTTGGTATTGCCCAGGCGATTTTGAATGATCCTGACGTTCTGATCCTGGATGAGCCCACGATCGGCCTTGACCCTAAACAAATTATAGAGATCCGGGAGTTGATAAAGAGTTTTGCAGGATACAAGACCGTCATCCTGAGCAGTCACATCCTTCCCGAGGTGAGCATGATCTGTCAAAGGGTTGTGATCATCAATGAGGGACGGATCGTAGCTGAAGACACGCCGGAACGACTGACTGGCAAGGATAAGAGAAAGGTCGCTCTGGAGGTAAAGGGCCCTGAGGCCGAGGTCCTGGCAAGGCTTCGTACTGTGCCAGGCGTTGTCGCAGCTTCTGCCGAGGCCCGGCCTACAGACCACGCAGGCCGTTACGTGGTGGAGATGGGGCAGGGCGAGGATGTTCGAGATGCGATAGCTCAATCGATTGTGGCTGCGGGATGGTCGCTCCTTGAAATCCACACGCTCCGGCCAAGCCTGGAAGATGTTTTTATCCGTCTTGTAACCGAGGAGCAAGGCAGAGAATGAAAGCTTTTTATGCCATCTTGAAGCGGGAACTATACGTCTATTTTTCATCCCCCATTGCTTATGTGGTGGTGACTATTTTTCTCCTTCTTTCGGGTTGGTTTTTTTACAGTGCCTTTGCCTATTTCAGCATGATCAGCGTGCAGGCCATGAGGATGCCAGGGGCTGGGGGGATCAATGTGACAGACATGGTGTTGTATCCTACATTCGGTAACATGAGTGTCATCATGCTCTTGATGATGCCCCTTTTGACCATGCGCCTTTTTGCCGAAGAGAAGAAGTCGGGTGCTCTTGAATTGATGCTGAGCTATCCGGTCCGTGAGGCCGAGTTGCTGTTTGGAAAGTTTACCGCATGTATGGTGATCTTTTTGATCATGATTGCCCTGAGCTGGCTCTATCCATTCCTTTTGTGGGTGTATGCCAAACCTGACATCGGCCCTGTCATCACGGGTTATCTTGGGCTTTTTTTGATGGGGACCGCCTTTATTGCCCTCGGGCTTATGGTATCTTCTGTTACAGAAAGCCAGATTGTGGCTGCAGCTATTTCCTTTGGGGCGATCCTGATGTTCTGGCTTATTGGCTGGGCTGAGGCCTTTGCGGGACCTTCTGTGGGGAAGGTCCTTTCTCATATTTCGCTGCTTGAACGTTTTGAAAATTTTTCAAAGGGTGTGATCGATACCCGAGACATTATATATTATGTCAACTTTAACATCTTGTTCCTCTTTATGACCATGCGATCCCTGGAGTCGAAAAGATGGCGCGGATAGAGCAAGAAAAATTGTTCCCCGGCCTGGGATATGCGGGGTTCATTATCATCCTGGCCACGGCCATAGCCTACGGCATGATACCTGCCGCGCAACGGTATACCTGGGTCGGATGGATCGTTGGTCTCCTGTGCCTGGTTGTTTATGTGGTTGGCAGTTTTGCCACCATCCGAGACTATTTGAAGAGGCGATCAACCCGGCATGGGACCAGTGCCCTCATTCTGGTTTTACTTGTGTTGGGCATCCTGGTCTTTGTGGAAGCCATTTCCGCCAGACACAGTGCGCGATTCGATCTGACAGCCAGCAAGAGATTCACCCTTTCAGAACAGACATTAAAAGTACTAAAGAACCTGGAAAAGCCGGTCCGCGTCACAGCCTTCTACCAGGAGGCATCACCTGAGGCCGAAGGGGCCAGGGACCTCCTTGACCAGTACGCTTACGCCTCCCGGAAGTTTTCCTTTGAGTTTGTGGATCCTGATCGGTTCCCGGGAAAGGCGAGACGTTACAAGATCACCGCTTACGGCACCCTGGTGCTGGAGACAGATGCCCGTGAGGAGAAGATAACTCTGGCCACCGAGCAAGAGCTGACAAACGCCCTGTTGCGAGTAACGCGAAAAGGGGAAAAGGTCATTTATTTCATGACCGGACATAATGAAAAATCTACCGAGGACTATGGGAAGAATGGTTACACAGGAGTAAAGAAGGCCATAGAGGACCAGAACTATGTGGTGCGAGACCTTCTTCTGATGCGAGCCGAGGAGGTACCGGCAAACGCCTCCGTACTCATCATTGCAGGACCCAAGAAACCCCTCTTCCATGAAGAAATTTCCACCCTGAACCGCTTCATTGATCAGGGAGGGCATGTTTTGATCCTCATCGATCCGGAAACCGATACCGGCCTGAAAGGGTTTTTGAAATCGTGGGGCATTGAGGTGGGCCAGGACGTGATTGTGGATAAGCTGAGCAGGCTCTTTGGAGCCGATTATCTGACACCCATTGTCTCCCAGTATGCTGGTTACCACCCCATCACCGAGAATTTCAATACGGCATCTTTTTTCCCCCTTGCCAGATCTATCCGCGTGGCAGAAGATGTGCCGGAGTACGTGCAAAACACAGAACTGGCCGAGACAGGACCAAGTAGTTGGGCTGAGACCGATCTTGTCATGCTCAAGAAAGGCGAGGCCTCTTTTGACCGCCAGAAGGATACCATGGGACCCATTCCGGTGGCCGTGGTCTCGACCATCAAGCACGAAACCAAGGAAGCAGAAGGGGAAGGTTTGGGAGGGGGTGAATACGAAGCGGAAGAGTCTGATGACAAAAAGGATGCTCCAAGGCCAGCGAGAATTGTCGTGTTTGGAGATTCCGACTTTGCCGGCAATGCCTATGTGAACCTATCCGGTAACCGGGATCTTTTCATGAACGCCCTGAGCTGGTTGGCCGAAGAAGAGGATCTCATTGCCATTCGCCCGAAAAAGCGAGAAGGCCAACCTGTGGTCCTCTCATATACTCAGGGCCGGGTCATATTCTGGGCTTCAGTGGTGCTGCTACCCGGAGCAGTGCTGATTTTTGGTATTGTCGTTTTGCGCCTTAGAAGAATCGCCAGATGAATGGAAAAAAAATAGCCTTTTTTTCGACTATTCTGCTCCTGCTGGTGGGTTTCTATTATTTCTATGAGGTCCGCTATACAGGAAAACAGAAAGAAAGGGTTGCCTCATCCAGGAAGGTTTTGAAGATCAAAGACGAGAACATTGAATGTATGCGCATTAAGAAGCCCAAGGAGACGGTAGTGCTCGAAAAAAGGGACAACGAGTGGTTTTTGGCAGGACCGGTCAAGGCCCTGGCTGATACGTGGGCGGTTGACCATATCATCAATACACTGGCAAACGGAACCTGGGAGCGAGAAGTCAGCCCGCTTCCCAGGGATCTGGCCGACTTTGGTCTTGTCGATCCTGAGATAGAGGTAGCGCTTTCCGGCAAAGGGCTCTCTGAGCCCTGCAAGGTCCTGATAGGGGCAGAAAATCCCACCGGAAACATGCGGTACGTCAGGGTGGATCAGGAGGAAAGAGTGCTCCTCGTATATTCTCGCTTCAAAGACGCTTTGGACAAGACCCCTCATGATCTCCGTGACAAGCATATTCTTCGATTTGAGGAAGACGAGGCTTTCAAGATCGTGTGGCGTGCTGATGAGAAGACCTTTGTGGCTGAGAAGAAAGAGAATAAATGGGTACTGGTCGAGCCTGCTGGTGAAGAGATCACGGAGAGTGAAATCAAGAGCCTTGTTTGGCGACTGGAAGGCCTGAAGTTCAAAAAAATATATGAAAAACCAGAGCATCCCCTTTCATATTACAGCCTGGACAAACCGTATGGCATGATTAAACTTATGGATCAGGAGAAGCAGTTTATTGGGGACCTGGGCTTCGGGATGAGAAAAGAGCCCACGGTTTCTTACTATGCAAAGGCTGAGGGGAGCAACACTGTCTATGAGCTTTCTTACGACTTTGTGAAGGATCTTCCGGAGCCCGAGAAACAAAAAAAATAAGCAAACGATGACGACTAAACGAGACTACTACGAGATCCTCGGTGTTAACCACAATGCGGGTGAAGATGAAATCAAGGCAAAGTACCGAAAGCTTGCCTTGAAGTACCACCCGGACCGAAACCAGGGTAATAAAGAGGCGGAAGAGAAATTCAAGGAAGCTGCTGAGGCCTATGAGGTACTCAGGGATTCCCAGAAAAGAAACATCTATGACAACTATGGGCATCAGGGTCTTCAAGGGACAGGCTTTTCCGGGTTCCGGGGATTCGAAGATATATTCTCAAGCTTCAGCGACATCTTTGATAACTTCTTTGGCTTCGGGGGCGGCATGGGCTCCAGGACAGCAGCACGCCGGGGGGTGGATCTTAGATATGACATGAGCATCAGCTTTATGGATGCTGCCTTTGGTACGGATACCGAGATCGAAATTGAAAGACTCCAAAGCTGTCCCACCTGCCAGGGTACGGGATGCGAACCCGGAACCTATCTGGAGGTCTGCCGGCAGTGCGGCGGAACCGGGCAGATTACCCGAAGCCAGGGTTTTTTCAGCATCAGGACCACGTGTCCCCATTGTCGTGGCGAGGGTCGAGGCATACACCACCCCTGTCCTGATTGCCGCGGGACAGGGCAAGTTGAGCGTAGACAGAAGGTTTCTGTGAAGATACCCGCTGGAGTCGATACTGGTACAAGGTTGCGACTTTCCGGTGAAGGGGAAAGCGGTAACCGGGGCGGGCCACCCGGAGACCTGTATGTATTCATCAATGTGAAGCCCCATAACTTCTTCAAGCGCAACAACAATGATATCATCTGCCAGGTTCCTATCTCTTTTGTCCAGGCAGCGCTGGGTGCTGATATCGATGTGCCAACCCTGACAGAAGAAAAAAAGCTCCACGTCCCCAAAGGGACCCAGCCAGGCGATGTCTTTCGGTTCAAGGGCGAAGGAATCCCCTCTCTAAGGGGCCATGGACGGGGGGATCAGATTATGCAGGTGCTGGTAAAGACGCCTACCGGTCTCACCAAGAAACAGGAAGCCCTCCTGAAAGAGTTTGCCAAATTGGAGTTCTCCAAGCTATCCACGAAGATCAAGAAGATGTTTAAACATTAAAGTGAAAACTGATGATGTCTCCGTCTTGAACTACGTAGGTCTTTCCCTCCAGACGAGCCTTGCCATCTTTTTTGGCCTGCTGGTATGTGCCTGCGGCCATCAGGTCGTCATAGGCAAGAACCTCGGCGCGGATAAAACCCTTCTTCATGTCAGAGTGAATCACCTCAGCCCCTTCCAGGGCCGTGGTCCCTTTGGGGACCATCCAGGAGCGCACCTCCTTGTGGACCACTGTGAAAAATGCAATCAGGCCGAGCACGTTGCACGAATGCTGAATTATCCTGTCCCTGGCCGAGCTCTTGATGTGGTATGCGGTTAAGAACTCTACGGCCTCTTCAGGAGATAACTCTGCAAGCTCCATTTCCAGCTTGCCCCGGACCACGAGTGGATTGTAAAGTTCAGGTGGTTCCTCCCATGGGGGAGGGCTTTCGTCTTCATCGTCATTATTGAAAAGGACAAGAACCGGTTTGGCCGAAAGGAGGGTATACCCCTTCAACAGGTGAGCAGTAGCCAGTTCAGGATCATCCCGCAAGGGCGTCTGGGCTTCAAGCATGCGGAGGCAGGCCTCGAGCAGCCGGCGTTCCTCAGCGCTTATTTTCTTGCCCCGTTTTTTGTCAAGATCGAGACGTTCGATCCGCTTTTCAACCACTACAAGATCGGCGAAGATCATGTCGGTTTCAAGGTTGATGAAATCGTCTCGAGGGTGTGGCGCCTCTCCGCCTCGTTGGTGAAAGTTTCGCACCACGTGAATCAGTGCATCACAGGGGCGGACTTCATTCCAAAAGCTCTCATCACTCTGCCCATCCTGGCTGTAAGCCTTTGTGCCATATGGAAGTAGGTATTCGACCCGGGCATAGACAGTCTTGTCGGGTTTGAAGAGCCTGTTCAAGGCATCGACCCTCGGGTCCGGCACTCGCACAATAGCAATGCGATGCCCTTTGCGGGTTCCCTCTTCAGGCTTGCTCCGGGTCAAGGCGTGGAAGATGGTTGATTTACCCGATCCCGGAAGACCTATGATCCCAAGTCTCATGTCTTACAGCTACTTTTTCTTGTGAAGTTACAATATATGATAACATGCTCTTCGTCATATTACTACCTAAAGTGATCGGTTCAGGGTTCAAGGTTCAGGGTTCAAAGGTTATAATCTATTGACATCCCTAACCTTATAGCACTATAGACATGCTACCGTTCAAGGTTCACGGTTCATGGTTTTAACCTCTGAACGTTGAACCGCTGAACCTTACTACTTGAGGCATCATCCTTTTGATATCATAGAGTTAGGGCTCTTCAACCGGGAACCGTGAACGTTGAACTGCTCAACCCAGGTTATAACATGTTTTATTTTTAACTTTAGGCACCTTAGCTCACTTTAGGCACTTTTCCATAATTCCTACAACGGTAGAACCTTCTTGTGATACTATTACCAGGGGTAGTCGTTTAAGCCGATTAATAAAAGAGGGGGATGCTCTGGCAGCAGTTTCAGGATACTCGGACACGCCTCTTGAGGAACTGCAAAGGAGAAGCAAGGGAAAATGGAACTTACTGCGCTAATTGAGAGGATCAAATCGCACCCGGACTACGCCAAGGTCGGCATGATTCTGTGCCACAACGGGGTGGTGCGAGGGACTTCCCGGGATGGACAACGCGTCTCAGGGTTGACCCTTACGGTTAATCGCGAGGCATTGGACGTCATCCTTGCCGAACAAAGACAGAGGCCGGGCATTGTAGATATACTGGTGGAGGTCAAGGAAGGCTCGCTTAAGGTCGGCGATGACGTCATGTTTATCGTGGTCGCCGGTGACTTGCGAGACCATGTCATTCCAGTGCTGAAGGATACGTTGAACGCAATCAAAAAACGGGTGACCCGGAAGACAGAACACTTTATATAAAATCGCGGGCATCCTTCATTTTCGCCACAAAGTAGTACAGATCTTGCGTTTCTCGCTCTTGACACCTGACACCAAAAAGTACGAACAAAAGAATTTATCTCTTGGCGCCCGCATTCTTGAAAAGTGTAAACCGAGGAATGAAGGATGCCAAATCGCGGAGCGATTTTACAACTGGAAAGGAAGCTTATGCCAACACTCACCCATCTTGATGAGGAAGGGCGGGTGCGCATGGTCGATGTATCTGAAAAGGCTGCCACGGCCCGGGAGGCAGTGGCCCAAGGAGTCGTTACCATGCAGCCCGAGACATTTGACTTGATAGGGGACCAAAAGGTAGAAAAGGGAAATGTCCTCGAGGCCGCACGCATCGCAGGCATTATGGCTGCAAAAAGGACTGCAGAGCTCATCCCTATGTGTCATCCTCTCTCGATTACTCACGTGAAGGTTGATTTTTTCCCGCAACCTGACACCCACAGCATACGCATAGAGGCGGTTGTGCGGGTGGTCGGCCAGACCGGTGTTGAAATGGAAGCCTTGGCAGCCGTGTCGATCGCTGCCTTGACCATCTACGACATGTGCAAGTCATACGATCGTTCTATGGCCATTTCTGATGTGTACCTGCTAAAGAAGTCAGGGGGAAAAAGCGGTACATTTGTAAGGGAATCATTATGAAAGAGGTTTTCACTTACAGTGTTGGCGAATTTTCAGAGGGGCATTTTCGACAGGCCCAAGCAAAAGTCATTCAGGAGGTTCCTTTAACCATCTATCTTAACCGACGCGAGGTAGTTACCCTGCTCTGCACGGGAAAGCAAGCCGAATTTCTGGCCGTGGGATTCTTGAAATCTGACGGGCTCATTACAGATCGGAAGCAACTAAAGGATATCCACGTGGAGGAAAAGCCCGAAAGGCTTATGGTGCATGTTGAGACATCTCATGATCCTTTCAAGCTCCAACGCTTGAAGCGCTCTATTACATCGGGATGCGGGAAGGGGACAAACCTTGAGCGTAATGTAGAAACGATTGCCTCGACAACTGTGACGGCAAAGCTGACGGTGACACCTGAGCAGATCTTGCAGTTGGCGGCCGAACTCGACCAGCGCTCAACCCTTTACAGAACTACCGGAGGATGTCACAACGCCTCGCTTGCCACATCGGAAAAGATCCTTATCTTCCGGGAAGATATAGGCAGGCACAATGCCATTGACATGATTTGCGGTGAATGCTTTTTGGATAACATTCCCACTGAGGACAAACTTATCGTCTCTACCGGCCGTATTGCCTCAGAAATCCTCTTGAAGGTCGTGCGACTGGGGGTGCCCATCCTTGTATCTGGCTCGGCTGCAACCCGATTCTCCATTGACCTGGCCCGAAGAACGAATATGACACTCATCGGACGGGTGCGACAGGGACGTATGGTCGTCTACAATCACGCAGGAAGAATAGCGGGGTTATGACTGACGGCTTCGTAAAAAGTCCAACTTCTGCGTTGCGCTGCATCCTTCGTCACTGCGGCGTACCATAAGTACGCCTCATTCCTCAGGATTTGCGCGTCTTGAATTTGGAGCTTTTTACTTTGCCGTCTAATGCGGACTTTTTACGAGACCATCATGACTGACAAGGAATTTTTCAAAGTGACCTCCCTTGGGGCCGTACTCGAACTGACTCGCACCTTTCCATGTGTCAGCGAAGAGATCCTGCCGTTGGATCAGTGTGTCAGCCGCATTTTATGCCAGGATATCGTCTCCAACATCGATCTTCCGGAATTCAACCGTGCGACCATGGATGGCTATGCGGTCCAGGCCAGATCTACATTTGGCGCTTCAGAGAGTGTGCCTGCCTTTCTTAATATCGTTGGGACTGTCGAGATGGGGCAGGAGCCCGCGGTTCCGGTAAAGGCCGGGGAGGCAGTTCGGATCGCCACGGGTGGTATGCTCCCGGATGGGGCAGACAGCGTGGTCATGCTCGAACATACCCAGTCCCTTGATGAGCATACCCTTGAGGTCTTTAAAAGCGCTGCCCCGTTACAGCATGTCATGGAGATCGGTGAAGACTTCCGAAATGGGCAGAAGATCCTCTCAAAGGGGAGCCGCGTACGTCCTCAGGAAATGGGTGTCCTGGCTGCCCTTGGTGAGACCCATGTCCCGGTCTACAGGCAACCCGTTGTAACCATCATTTCCTCTGGCGATGAGATTGTGCCCATCGAACAAACGCCCGGGCTTTGCCAGTTGCGCGATGTAAATGCCTATACCCTGGCCAGTCTTGTCAGGATGTCAGGCGGGGTTTCTCTCTATTTGGGGATTGCCAGGGACAACTTTGATGACCTGCATAGCCTGTGCAAGAATGCCGTTGGCCAGGCCGACATGGTCTTGATTTCAGGTGGCAGTTCTGTAGGCTCCCGCGATTTTACCTTAGAGGTGATTAAAGGGCTTCCCGATGCTGAGATTCTGGTACACGGTGTTTCAATCAGCCCTGGAAAGCCCACCATTTTGGCCCGCAGCAGGCAAAAGGCCATTTGGGGGCTTCCCGGGCAGGTTGCATCGGCCATGGTCGTTTTCCATGTGATGGTTCGCCCTATGCTTGAATGGATAGCCGGGGTTTCAGAAGTCCGGTCAGGCGCAACACATGAGGTCTCTGCCGTGTTAAGCCGGAATCTGGCATCGGTTCAGGGCCGGGACGATTACGTGCGCGTAAGGCTTGTGCGTCGAGAAAACCGGGTCTATGCGGAGCCCATTCCGGGCAAATCCGGCCTGATCTCCACCATGGTGAAAGCAGATGGGCTCGTCAGGATCGACATGAACTCAGAAGGATTGGTTAAGGGAACCCCTGTGAGGGTTATTCTATTTTGAGTACCTGCTTTCTTCTACAGATCGGGATCTACAATAAGATTCCATTTTTACGTCTGATTTTTTGCATTTTTTGTTGACAGCCATGATATATTTTAGTTTATGCTCCAGTCGTTTCCACTTTCCAGTCACAACAACCCCGCGGACAGACTCAGACAATACACAAGAACCATCTACGAAGAGACTTGCAGCAAGAAAAGATAGCCAATACCCCAAGCGGATGAGGGGTCCTCAAGGCAGGGTGGAGTCAACGGGATATTTCTCCCAACCTGGCTTAGTGCAGCGCTTTTGAGTCCATTTCGGTCAATCAAAACACAACATAAAGGAGGGTAGAATGAGATTTCAGGATATTCAAAAAATGGCGAAAGGCATGGGGATTAACACATACAGGATGAAAAAGATGCATATTATCCACGCTATTCAAAGGAAAGAAAACAACATCGAGTGCTTCGGAACCGACAGGGCTGACCATTGTGAAGAACAAGGGTGCTTGTGGAGAAGCGACTGTCTATCATTTAAGAAAGACGTAAAAGCGAAATAACTAGACATCTCGGAAATCCTACACACCACTGAAACTATAGATCTTTTGTAGCAATCTATGGCATCCTTCATTTTCGCCACAAAGTAGTTTACACTATTTTTCACCACTCCAGGTTTGGGGTTTCAGGTTTCAGTGTTCAGGTTTGCGGCTTACGCCTTGAGAACAGTACAGATCTTGCGTTTCTCGCTCTTGACACCTGACACCTGACAC
>JAFDKF010000132.1 GCA_019307135.1 Deltaproteobacteria bacterium | reverse complement strand
TTACAGTTCACGGTTCACGGTTTTAACCCCTGGCCCAGACCTGGTTGGTGAGCGATGATAGCCTCTCCTGAGGGTGTCGCGCCAGGGCGGGCTCTGAACGTTGAACCGCTGAACCTTACTACTTGAGGCATCGTCCTTTTCAGCCGTCGTAGCTAAAGCTACTTTGGCGAAGTCGGCTTGATATCAGTGACTTAGGGCTCTTCAACCGGGAACCGTGAACGTTGAACCGCTCAACCTAGGTCTTTATCATGCCTTTTTCATTCATGCAACCAATTTGGTTCGCTCTGCTCACAATTGGCCCGCCCTGGCGCGACATCAGAATAATAACCGGTGCCATGTGAAAACCCGGTCTGGGCCAGGGAATAATGGAGTGGTGGAGTAGTTGAAAGCTCAAGGATGTGGTCTCGTAAAAACTCCAAATTAGACGGCAAAGTAAAAAGCTCCAAATTCAAGGCGCGCAAATCCTGAGGAATGAGGCGTACTTATGGTACGCCGCAGTGACGAAGGATGCAGTGCAACGCAGAAGTTGGACTTTTTACGAAGCCGTCAAGGATACTTCGTAAAATATTCCTTTATCGCTTCGCATATGGCTTCGGCAGCAGCAGATATCACCTCAGGTTTCCTGAGCTCCTTCTCGTCGGCAGGATGGCTCAGATGACCAATTTCAACCAGAATGGCCGGCATGTCGGCTCCTCGGAGGACGAAACAGGGAGCCTCGCGAACCCCTCTGTCTACGGAGCTGAGTTTTGCCAGCAAGTGGCTGTGTACAAATTTTGCCATGGCCTGACTCTTGACTGTATGCACGCCCTGAATGTAGTCCCACGGAAGCGGTTTTTCACCCATCTCCCATGAGTGCCTCTGTTGTTGAGGGGGCTTAGACCCTGGGCCTGTGCGAGGGCTGTGATAAAATATGACCACGCCACGGGCTTGGTGTCGAAAGCCTCCCCCCGCATGAATGCTGACAAAAATATCGGCACGGTAATGGTTTGCTACTGCGGTCCGATGTTCAATATCGATCGTGTAATCGTCGTTGCGGGTCAAGTGGACTTCATAGATCCCCAAAAGGATTTCCTTTATCCTTTGGGCGACCGACAGCGTCACATCCTTTTCGGCCAGACCGGACGGCCCCACAGCACCCAGGTCATGGCCCCCGTGACCAGGGTCTACCACAATGATTTTTCGGTGTGGCAACTCCTGTGATAAGGATACGGCCCTGGCTGGGAGTACATCGTTGACAACCAACGCCAACACCAGCAAGATAGCGCATATCAGCCATACAAAGCCTTTGGCCTCAATTCCCCTTGACAGAATTTGATCTTGCATTATCTTGCAACACTTGGTATGATTTTAAGTTCACGTCTCGGGATTTGTACAACCTGTTGACATTACAGCAATTTTGGTCGAGTAGTTAAATAGTCGACCTGCCCGCCAGTGCCATTTGTGCCGCCGTTACAATTACCCGGCAAACCAGGCGTTGGCAGGCGGGGTTGTCGACCTGCCCGCCATTGCCATGCATGCCGGCATATAGGCCGTATACTGTGACAGGCGTTGGCAGGCGGGGTCGTAAGGCCCTTAAACCCCTGGCCCGGACCTGGATTAGTGGCCTGGTAGTTTATGATAAGGCGTCGCGCCCCTGGCCCAGACCGGGTTTGCTTTGCATCAGCATTTTCGATTCGCTGTCGCACCAGGGCGGGCACTCGACTAATCAACCACTTGACCACTCGACCAATTGCGGAACGAAGTGGAGCTAAGTTCTTATCTGAGAATCTATACAGTTATTACTCCTTTTACAGAAAATCAACATCCTTCGTGCGAGAGTGGCGAAATTGGCAAACGCACTGGACTTAGGATCCAGCTCCTGTTTTGGGATTGGGGGTTCAAGTCCCCCCTCTCGCACCAATAGAGTTTATCGGGTTTTTTGCGTTTGTTGAGTTCATTGAGTTACTAAAGAGTACCCGACATCACAGATAGGGCGCAATGATGTCTTTTCTGGAGTGACTGGTGGGAGAGTGTAGAAAAGTTTCTCCTTAATAAAACACAACAAACACAAGAAACCCGATAAACCCAACAAACACAATGACTTGAGAAAGGAATTCGATGAAGGTAGACGTCGAAGATGTTAGCTCTGTA
This sequence comes from Deltaproteobacteria bacterium, assembly GCA_019307135.1. Lineage (GTDB taxonomy): Bacteria > Desulfobacterota > Desulfobacteria > Desulfobacterales. The sequence goes on along the minus strand of JAFDKF010000132.1, from coordinate 10,026 downwards.
AAGAAAATTCTGCATGTGGAAATCCCGGAAGCTGAGGTAACCCAGGAACTGGACAAGGCGTATGAGACCCTGAAGAAGAATGTTAGAATCAAAGGGTTTCGTCCTGGGAAAGTGCCTCGTCATATTTTGGAACGGCGTTTAAAAAAGGATGTGCATGCAGAAGTTTCTGGTCAGTTGATCCAGAATTCTTACGCTGAGGCACTGCGCGAGACTAGCCTGGAGCCCCTTGGCGAGCCGATTCTTGACCGTCCGGATCTTGAAAAGGACCAGCCTTATCACTATTCTGCCACGATGGAAGTACGGCCTCCTATCCAGGACTTAAACGTCAATGGCCTCAAGCTCAAGAAGAAGGTATACAACGTTACTGATGAAGAGGTTGAGGCACAACTTAAGATACTCCAAAAAAACCAGGCCCAGCTCAGGAACATTGAGGAAGAGCGTCCGGTTGAGAACGGAGATTTTGTTCTCATAGATTACGAGGGGTCGAAAGACGGCGAACCCTTTGCGCCGGCCTCCAAGACCGAAAACTTTCACTTTGAGGTTGGCTCGGGACGGATATTAGAGGATTTTGACCAGCAACTCCTTGGGATGCGTCCCAATACGAGCAAGGAATTCTCGGTGCATTTTCCCACCGATTATTACAACAAGGATCTGGCCGGGCTCGACATCACCTTCAAGGTTACCCTTAAGGAGATCAAAGAAGAGATCTTGCCTGAGATTGATGATGAATTTGCAAAGGATTTGGGGGAACATGAGACGTTAGTTGAGCTTGAAGAGGCGATTAGAAGGAAATTGGAACAAAGATACGAGACTCAATCCGAACGGGAACTCCGCCGCGATATCATTGACATGTTGATCGAGCAGGCGGGCTTTGAACTCCCGGAGGTCCTGGTTCTCCATGAGTTGTCTGCCTTGGTCAACGACGCCCGAAACGCGTTATCGTACAGGGGGCTGTCTTTGGAAGAGGCGGGCCAGACCGAAGAGGGCCTCTCTAAAAAGTATCACCCGCTTGCAGAACGCAGGGTGCGAGAGTATCTGCTTTTGCAGAAGGTGGTTGATCAGGAGGAGATCACTGCAACGGACGAAATGTTGGAAGAGGCTTACAAGGAGACGGCCGAAGCGATGAACCAGTCTGTAGACACTATCAAGCAACTCCATGACAAGTACAAGGAAGCTTATGAGGCTTTCAAGCAAAGGACCCTTGAGAAAGAGGCTATCAAATCGATCATCAAAAAAAGTACGATTGAAACGGTAGAGGCTGACAAGGCAGACATCGTGAATCGTGAAACGTGAAACGCAAAAGGATTTTCGGGCATCCTTCATTCCTCGGTTTACACTTATCAAGGATGCGGGCGCCAAGAGATAAGTTCTTTTGTTCCTAGTTTTTGGTGTCAGGTGTACTTTTTGGTTTCAGGTTTCAGGTGTCAGGTGTCAGGTGCAAGAAACACTGACACCTGAACACTGAAACCTGAACACTGGTCAATAGGTGTAAACTACTTTTTGGCTTCTATGAAGGATGCCCAAATAACGAATAACGAATAAGGAGACAGGTGATGCCACTTATTCCCATAGTTATCGAGCAAACTAGTCGAGGGGAACGGGCCTATGATATATATTCCAGGCTGCTCAAAGATCGGATTATCTTCCTTGGGACACCCCTGACCGATGAAGTTGCCAATCTTCTGATTGCCCAGTTCCTTTTTCTGGAATCAGATGATCCGGACAAAGACATTAATTTCTACATCAATTCTCCCGGCGGCATGGTAAATGCGGGCCTGGCCATCTATGATACCATGCGCTACGTGAAGCCCGACATATGCACCCTCTGCATGGGCCAGGCAGCCAGTATGGGTGCAGTGCTGCTGGCCGCAGGAACAGAGGGGAAACGATATGCGCTCCCAAATGCCAGGATTCTGATTCATCAACCCATGGGTGCATTTCAAGGCCAGGCGGCGGATGTGGCCATTCAGGCAAAGGAGATCTTGCGGATGCGAGAGGCCCTAAACGAGATCCTTGCCTTCCACACGCACCAGGATATTGAAACAATTCGAAAGGATACAGACCGCGATTTTTACATGAGTGGCCTGGAGGCCAAGGACTACAAGATTGTGGATCATGTGATCACCCAGCGGGAAGCTGCCCCCACCTCCAAAGAGAAAAAAGGGGAATAGCGGTGCCAGTGTAATTGGATGTCTTGGAAATTCTACAACCTGTTGAAATTCCAGCGACTTTAGTCGAGTAGTTAAATAGTCGAGTCGTCGAGTCGTAAGGCCCTTAAACTACTCGACTAATCAACCACCTGACCACTCGACCAGTTGCGGAACGAAGTGGAGCTAAGGGAAATGATTTTTGGATTGCCTTTTCAGCAAATGGTTTTATAATGGTTTTATAATAGAATAGAAACAATTCCATTTTTTGGAGGAACACATGGCCAAACGAAGAAGCGGTAGCGTCAACGGTTTGCGGTGTTCGTTTTGCGGTAAAAGCCAGGATGAAGTCAAGAAACTGATTGCGGGACCTGCGGTCTATATCTGCGACGAGTGTATTGAACTGTGTAATGAGATTATTGAAGAAGAGTACGAAAAAGAGACACGAACGGAGAAAAAGGGAGAATTTCCCGCGCCGGCTGCTATCAAGGCGTCTCTGGATGAGTACGTGATTGAGCAGGACCGGGCCAAGAAGATCTTGGCAGTAGCTGTTGATAACCATTACAAGCGCCTCGAGACAAAGCTAAACACGACTGATGTGGAGTTACAGAAGAGCAACGTCCTTCTGATTGGGCCTACCGGGTGCGGGAAAACGCTTATGGCTCAGACGCTGGCCAAGTTTCTTGACGTCCCGTTCACAATTGCAGATGCGACCTCCCTGACCGAAGCGGGATATGTAGGAGAAGATGTAGAAAATATTATCCTGTCGCTCCTTCAGAATGCCGATTATGATCTGGAAAGGACTTCCAGAGGAATTGTCTACATTGATGAAATCGACAAGATTGCCCGCAAAGGGGACAATCCATCCATTACCCGCGATGTTTCAGGTGAAGGGGTGCAGCAGGCACTGCTTAAGATCATTGAGGGGACGACTGCCAGTGTGCCACCCAAGGGGGGGCGAAAGCATCCGCAGCAAGATTTCCTCAAGGTTGACACATCCAACATCCTGTTCATATGCGGCGGGACCTTTAACGGGCTGGAGGAGATCATACAGCACAGACTGGGTGGCAAGGTAATGGGCTTTGGAGCTGACATCCAAAGCCGAAAGGAACGAAGCATCGGTGAGATACTCCGGATGGTTCAGCCCGAAGACCTCATAAGATTTGGCTTGATTCCAGAGTTTGTAGGGCGACTTCCGGTGATCGCCACCCTTGGCGAACTAAATGAAGCCGCTTTGGTCAGGATACTCACAGAACCGAAGAATGCCCTTGTGAAGCAGTTCCAGAAGCTCTTTGAATTTGAAAATGTAGCCCTCCGCTTTACAGATAGCGCCTTGAGGGCAGTTGCCAGAAAATCTAAGGAGCGAAAATGCGGGGCCCGAGGTCTCAGGGCCATCATGGAATCGGGCATGCTTGACATTATGTATGAGATTCCTTCTATGAATTCCGTCAAGGAATGCGTCATCAACGAAGAGGTTATCTTGAACAACGAGGAGCCGATTCTGCTCTTCGAACAATCGCAGGAAATGGCTGCGTCTCAATAGTAGGGGCGGGTTTACCCCGCCCGTCGGTGTTTGGCAGAAAATCTTTAAGACGGTCGGCATAAAGCCCTGGTCCAGACCGGGATGTTGAAAGGCTGCGGGCCTTCTTTTCCTGTCGCGCCCCTGGCCCAGACCGGGTTTGCTTTGCAGCAGCATTTTCGATTCGCTGTCGCGCCAGGGCGGGCAGGGCGGGCCGACCTAACGTAGGGGCGGGTTTACCCCGCCTGTCGGGGTTATGTTTAATATATCGAAATGGAAAAAAGCAATGAGTAATTCAGAACAAAGGCTTTGTCTTCCCCTTTTGCCGCTCAAGGATGTTGTGGTCTTTCCTCACATGGTGGTCCCTCTCTTCGTAGGACGTTCCAAGTCGGTTAATGCCTTGTCTAACGCCATGAACCTGGACAAGAGCGTCTTGCTGACCACCCAGAAGAATGCTGGAATAGACTCGCCCGCTGAGAAGGACATATACGGCATAGGGACCATTGGGACGGTGCTCCAACTGCTTCGGCTCCCAGACGGAACCGTTAAGGCACTGGTGGAAGGTAAGAAACGGGCTCGTATAACCCGCTTTACTGATAAAGAAAAATATGTTCTGGTGGAGATTGAGCCAATTGCAGAACTCGAAGTAGCAAAGGCGGAAAGCGAGGCCATCGGCCGAACGGTTGTGGGGATGTTTGAAAAATATGCCAAGGTTAACAAAAACATTTCAAAGGATCTCATAAATAACATATCAGCGATAAGGGACGTATCTCAACTGGCTGACACTGTAGCGGCCCACTTCAATTTCAAGATCCAGGATAAGCAGCGTTTGCTCGAGACTGCCCCGCCGATGGAGCGCATGACCCTCCTTTTCCGTTTCATGCAGGCCGAAATCGAAATCTACAAGACGGAGCAGAGAATCAAAGAACAGGTAAAGAAGCAGATGGGAAAGACCCAGAGGGACTATTATCTTAACGAACAGATGCGTGCGATCCAGAAGGAGATGGGGGCCAAAGACGATTACAAGAGCGAGCTGGACGAGCTGGAGACCCGGATCAAACGCAAACGGATGTCTAAAGAGGCTGCCGCAAAGGTAAGACAAGAATTCAAGAAACTTAAACTCATGCCCCCCATGTCGGCCGAGGGGACGGTTGTTCGAAATTACATTGATTGGTTCATCAATCTCCCCTGGTTTGAACGAAGCAAGCTTCAGACGGATATCGATAAAGCGGAAGCCATTCTGGAAAAAGACCACTATGGTCTGGAAAAACCTAAAGAGCGCATCTTAGAGTATCTGGCCGTGCAAAAGCTGGTCAAGAAGATACGAGGCCCGATCCTCTGTTTTGTGGGTCCTCCCGGGGTGGGAAAGACCTCTCTGGCCAAATCGGTGGCCCGGGCTACCGGGCGAGCACTTGTCCGGCTTTCCTTGGGTGGGGTCAGGGACGAGGCTGAGATCCGAGGGCATCGACGCACCTATATTGGGGCGATGCCTGGTAAGATCATTCAATCCCTTAAAAAGGTCAAAGTTAACAATCCCGTTTTTTGTTTAGACGAAGTGGATAAGATGAGTGTGGATTTTCGAGGCGACCCATCAGCTGCCCTGCTGGAGGTCCTTGATCCTGAACAGAATTTTGCGTTCAATGACCACTACCTGGATGTGGATTATGATCTTTCGGATATCCTTTTCATCACCACGGCCAACAACCTGCACGGGATTCCACTTCCGCTCCAGGACCGCATGGAGACTATTCGATTACCCGGATATACTGAGTATGAGAAACTTCGGATAGCTAACGGCTTTTTGGTTCCCAAACAGACGGAAATGAACGGATTATCCAAAGAGAACATCCAGTTCACCAAAAACGCTATTCAGGCCATCATCCGTCGTTATACCCGGGAGGCGGGCGTGCGGAATCTGGAGCGCGAAATTGCCTCTGTTTGCCGGAAGATAGCCCGCGAAGTCGCCAAAGAGGACGGGAAAACGTGTGTCAAGATAACAGCCCAGTCGATACAAAAATACCTGGGTGTGCCCCGGTTCCGGTATGGGCAGGTTGAAGAAAAGGACGAGATCGGCCTGGCCACGGGTCTGGCCTGGACACATGTGGGCGGAGAACTGCTGGCCATTGAGACGGTCATCATGCCTGGCAGGGGAAAGCTTACGGTAACAGGAAAGCTGGGAGACGTTATGCAGGAGTCTGCCAGGGCCGCCTTGAGCTATGTCCGGTCCAGGGCACAGAGGCTTGGCCTGAAGAAACATTTTTATAAAGGGGTGGATATCCATGTCCACGTACCCGAAGGGGCCACCCCAAAGGATGGGCCATCGGCAGGTATAACCATGGCAACGTCTATTGTATCTGCGCTGATCAAAAGGCCGGTCCGCCATGATCTGGCCATGACCGGAGAGATTACCCTTCGGGGCCGTATTCTGCCCATTGGCGGGCTAAAAGAGAAAATCCTGGCGGCCCACCGAGGAGGGATATTTCAAGCTATTATTCCTGATGAGAACAGTAAGGATTTAAAAGAAATTCCCGGAAAGATCCTGAATCAGGTCGAAGTGATCACAGCAAGCCACATGGATGATGTCTTGTCTCGTGCTATCATTTTGCTACCTGGCGAGACGCTTCTTAAAGAAGAACAGGATGAGATCATTCCTCCGGAGTTGATTCCCAGGGGGGAAGAAGCAATAAGACCTTTTCAAGTGAACTAAGGGCTCTACATTTTGCTTGACATGGGTCTGCCTATTCGTTATTCGTAAATCGGGCATCGATTGCGCAGCTCGCAACGTAAACCGTCAATCGCAGGCCGTGACAAGCCCTGTTAAATATTGTAAGCTAAATGGTATTGCCGCATTTTCGATGTGTTATTTAACAGGGCGAGCCGCGAATAGCAATTTACCATTGACGAATAATGATTCCAGGGGCGGGTAGCTCAGTTGGGAGAGCGTCGGCCTTACAAGCCGGATGTCACAGGTTCAAGTCCTGTTCCGCCTACCATCTCTGTTTGTTGTGTTTACACAGTTTTTTGTGTTTGTTGTGTTCAGACGGTTTGTCGCTTCTTGACCTAAGTTCAACAAACCCTAAAAACCCAACAAACTTTTTTGGGGGCGTAGTTCAGTTTGGTTAGAACGCCGGCCTGTCACGCCGGAGGTCGCGAGTTCGAGTCTCGTCGTCCCCGCCAGTAAAAACAAGGAGTTAGGCGATATCGATTTTGTATCGCCCCGTAAAATAAGGCTCTTGACAATACATACTGTCAAGAGCCTTGTTATTTCAGTAATTACGCAGCTAACCAATTCTGATTTTTTCGATTTGGTCAACGATTTGGTCAACACTTGCAAAGAACCATAAAATAAGGCTCTTGACGGCATAACCGCCAAGAGCCTTATTACTATTGGATCTGCTGGGCTATCTAATTTTGTTTTTTCTTTTCCTCAGCAGCGAGAACATTTTCAATTCGTTTGTCCAGCCATTCGGCATATTGATCTATTGCCTTTCTGAGGCTTTCTTCTGAGGGCACTATGTAATGTGCATCCATTCCTCTTAGGCTATGGCCCAAAATTGTATCCCTGTAGACCTTGTCAATTCCAGCATCTGCCATGTTGGTCTTAACTGAACGCCTTATATCTTTGAATATAACACCATTAGGAGTTTTTTGACCATACTTCTCACAGGCTGCTATAAAGGATTTCTTTAGACCATCTTTGTGTCTGATCGGTTGTCCTCTGTATGTAAATACGAAATCATGGTTGAGAGCGCGGGGAACGCTGTCAAGGACGGCCTTTACATGGTGATTAATTGGGATATTCTTTTCCTTACCTTCTTTGGTGATCTCCTTGGGTAGTCTTAGAAACATGTTTTCCCGGTCAACGTGGGACCACCGGAGTTTTCTAAGTTCCCCCTTTCTCATCCCTGTGTTGTACGCAACAGTGATTATGGGTCTCAAATGAGATAGGCCCCCATCTACCAACTTGAGGTATTCCTCGACAGAAACAACCCTTTTTCGGGCACCACTGCCTTTTAGTTTCTTTTGGACCCTTTTGAATGCTTTGAGCGTGTTGCCCCCTATCATGTCGTTATAGAAACCTTTTGTTATCATTGTGTTGGTAGTGCAAATTTCATAATCGATAGTCCTTGGAGCCGCCCCTTCCTCTTCTCGTTTTTCCTGGTAATTTTCCAACTCAATCTGTTTGATGGAGCCAACAGCTTTGTCCCCAAAGACTTTGTTGAAATTCTTGAGGATCCCTTCAATTCGATCAAATGATTTGAGTTTTCTGACTGACTTCAAATTCACATACCAATCAGTTAGCTCCTGAAAAGTCATCTTTGTTTCAGGCAAGATGTCAAAAACACGGTTCTCCGCCTTTTGCACTACTCGCTTGCTATGCATCTTCTTAGCGTCTTCGATGGAGTATGGGTTTATGCCTTCCCCTTTGACCGGTTCTCGTTTTTGCTTGCCACCTGGCAGCCGATAGCTGAGCCAGTACCTGACCTTTTGGCCACGTTTCAGTCTCACCAGATCCACGCCACAACTGCATACCTTATTTCTGACTGATTGCTTTTTGTGGCAATATGGACACTCCGATAAGATTGCCATTTGAGTCCCTCACTTTCTGCCCATTACCGTGTCGCAAAGCGGCGCGACAACAAAAGAAATCCCGGAATGGTGCTCACGGGCAACAACACCCGCCCGGTTCCTCACGCATACGAACCACTTCGGGATCACAGACAATAAATGCCATCTCACGTGTGGTCTGGCGATTGTTGAATTCGAGCATGTCTCCATGCATAGGATTTCTGTCAGAAAGTCAAGCTCTTTTTATCGTTTTAAGCCAACCATTATGGATTGCAACTCATGGTCAGAGTGATTCAACATGGTGTTCCGGGTCACGGATATCGAATATCACCAACTTACGCTTAGGCTATCCGTCGGTCACAGAGAATCAATCCACTCATCCAGTTGGATGCGATCAAAATTTTACCAGCTTGCCAATCCGTTTAGGGCGAACCGGAAAGGGGTTCTTGGCCTTTGGTGCAATCCGGTTATAGAGCGTCCGGGGCGAGAGGCCGAGATACTCAGCAGCCTGCTCAACACTCATCAAACGACTAAAATACCTGGAGTCCTGGTTTATGTCCTTCAAAATCTAATCCTCCTTGTATTCAATTACGGTTGTTTCCTTTTCACGGTATTTCCGACTCAGGCCTGATGACCTTGGTTTTGCTTATGCTTTCTTGCTATTTTAGCCCTCTACTCCGCTTTTTGGGGTGTCCGAAAACGGAATTATTCCGTTTTCGGACACCCTATGCACTGTTGTTTTCGGAGGGTTGTAACCGCTCCGGTAAAAAAAGTCTTGTCTGCCCCGCCAGGGGTAACCATGATCGTGCTTGCGGCCAGCCTGCTGTTTTGAAACCACAACGGATATTCCGCAAAATTCATGTCCTGTTTTAGGCATTCCGTCATGTAGCGCCGTTCCCGGATCTATTTTTCTGTTGCCTCTATTCCTATAATAGCCACAAGGGTAAATCTTCGAGGTTGGCATCCATGCTCCCAATGATATGAGGCCGCAAATGAGTGGCTCCATAGTCCTGCTTTCTTATGCGTCCAGCATGAAGGTGTGTTCTGTCGTTGTTCGAAGAAGTACTCTTGCTCTCGGGGTGCCCGAAAACGAAACTGTTTCGTTTTCGGGCACTCTACCCCCTCCTGGTTGCCGGCTACTCCAAAACGAAACAAGTTTCGTTTCGAAGCACCCCCTACCCACGTCTGTTTTTTAGGTGGCCCAAAACGGAACTGTTCCGTTTTGGGCCACCCTACCCACTCTTTTTCCGGATGATTCTAAACGGAACAGTTCCTTTTTGAATCGCCTATGGAATTGTATCTTCAATGCTGTTTGGGGCCTGCTTGACTAGTAAAACATCTCTTTTCGGAATTCGTCGAAGCTTTCTTCAATTTTTAAAAAGGCCCAACCCATCCCCGACCAGAGACGTGAGCCGCTACCAGCCACACCGACAAGCTGAGGGCGCAAAGGATTCGACATTGAAATCCTTTGCGCCTTCAACCAGAGTATCAGCCGAATACCCCACTTTTTCCGTGGAGTTGATGTCTATGATCTGCCGATATATTGGCTGATCACATCCATGCGATCCCTGCCGTGGCCCAATTCTACCTTGAGAACTTCTCTCGCGTCGGAATCGAGTTTTTTCCAGCCGTCACCTGCTAGTGCGGTGTCTCAAAAGTTCTATACACGATTTTGGTAATTTAACATTTCCATAAATCAGAGCAACCACATACAAAAAATCCGAATATCGAAAACCGAAATCCGAAACAAATCCGAAATCCGAATGCTCAAATGTCCAAAACATCAACCCA
>JAFDKF010000273.1 GCA_019307135.1 Deltaproteobacteria bacterium | reverse complement strand
TTGTTCAAGTAAGCCGCTACGCGGCAGTTAAATAATCCCGCCTTAAATCCCATCATCCTTGTCACACCGGTTGAGTTGCAGAACCCCCAATTTTCAATCATAAATCTCTATAGACAATTTTATTAACCTCTAAACAAAGAAAGGAGATTTATGATGAAAGATTATTACCAAAAATCCATGAGAGCCCTGCAACTTGCCGGTATGAGCGAGCGTACACAACAATGCTATACACGCTCAGTTCGTCAATTGGTCGATTATTACGGTAAAACCCCTGACAAAATAACAGAACAGGAGCTTCAAGACTATTTCCTCAACCGAAAAAACATTAGCAAGTGGTCAGCAGCCACCATGCGCATCTGCTACAGCGGCATTAAGTTCTTTTTCATCAACGTGCTAAAGCGTGATTGGCACACTCTGAAGCTCATCTATGCCAAACGGGAACAAACACTACCCACCGTATTGAGCGTCAAAGAAGTCTGGACCATTATCAATGCGGTTAATACCATTCAGAATAAAACCTATCTGACCGCCGTTTATTCTTGTGGCCTCAGGTTGCATGAAGCTTTGTTTCTTCAGGTAACTGATATCGACGCACAGCGCATGCGTATTCACGTACACCGGGGCAAGGGCGCTAAAGACCGATATGTCCCTCTACCGGAAGCCACTCTTAATATCCTGCGTCAATACTGGACAACCCATAGAAATCCCAAATGGATCTTCCCACGACTCGGACGCGGCGGCAATGAGGGGCCAACCGCCCAAAAACCCATGAGCTATACCTCTGTGCAGGGTGCGTTGAGACGCGTACTTAAACAGCTTAAATTCGCAAAACGCATCTCCATTCATACTCTCAGGCACAGCTATGCGACTCATCTCCTGGAAGCCAGCGTCAACATCCGTCGTATCCAACAATATCTGGGCCATAACAGCTTGAACTCCACCATGGTCTACCTCCATCTCACAACCCAGGGCCATGAGCATGCTTACGACATCATCAATTCACTGATGAAAGGAGATGACCATGACAATTAATGAGATCTTCCAAGAATATGCCCATGAGTATATCGAGCACTTCGGTGATCTCATGCCTTCTGAACACCGAAAAGTCATCAACGCCATCATCAATTGCCGCACACAATATTACGGCACCATGATCTATCAATGTGAAGCTTGCGGCAAAACACACATCGTTTATCGATCATGCGGGAATAGGCATTGTCCTAATTGTCAACACCACAAAACCCATCAGTGGTTGACAAAGCAGGTGGATCGGCAGCTTCCCGGACATCACTTTATGATCACCTTCACCGTCCCCCAACAGCTACGCCGGTTTATACGAAGCCATCAACGCGCATGCTATGCGGCCATGTTCAAGGCCTCCTCGGAGACCATCAAGAAACTGGCACTCGATAAAAAATACATCGGCGGAGATCTGCCCGGTTTCTTAGGCGTGCTGCATACCTGGGGGCGGCAATTGGCATACCATCCTCATATCCATTATGTAGTCCCTGGAGGCGCCTTATCAAAACAGGATGACTGTTGGCATCCTTCACGGATAGATTTTTACCTGCCCGTAAAAGCCATGTCTAAGATCTTTAAGGCCAAGTTCAGGGATGAAATGAAAAAGAGCAATCTCGATTCCCACATCCCTGAAGAGATCTGGAATCAAGAGTGGGTGGTCAACTGTCAGGCCATCGGCGCCGGCTCTCACAGCGTAAAATATCTTGCTCCTTATGTCTTCAAAGTGGCCATTTCAAACAGCCGCATCGTTAAAGTCGAAGACCGCAAGGTCTTTTTCAAATACAAAAAGCCGAATAGCAACCGTTGGCGTACCATGGCATTAGATGTCATGGAATTTACACGGCGTTTTCTACAACATGTTTTACCCACCGGATTCATGAAAGTCAGATATTATGGGTTTTTGAGTCCGGGATCTTCGGTCCCGCTGGAAAAAATCGAAGCCCTTATCAAGCTATCATTCGGTTTCGAAATCACCAAACCTGAAATCAAAATCAAACCATTTGATCTGCCTAAATGCAATCATTGCGGAGGGAGACTTAAATATGTCGCCTCGTTTTTACCTTTTAAACTGATTCCATCCGGGCCGCCATAAAACCGGGGGCGAACGGAAAAATTATTGATAACTTAAACAGGCCGTATCTATCTACCTGAACGGTACAGGACTGCTATGTTCTAATGAAGCTGAATCAGCCTTCGACGGCTATGCAAAACTTATTTTTTAATAGAATCAAAGCTGATTTTGAACATTCCCTTCGCTTATTATCCTTCGTCACCCCGATTTTGCCGGATTCCCGGGCCAACTTACTTACCAAATATCGAATCATTACCCTATACAGAGCATCCCAAAATCCGGGCTTCTTGAACAACTGATAGAGTCCGACCTTTCAGGATCGGTCTCTATCCTTTAAGGTTATGCGCAGCCGGATTGCCGTATCCGACTAATACTACACTCGAAGTAGGTAACACTCGGAGGCGGTGCAATAAAGTGAAAAGGCAGACCACCAACTGTGACAGACTTCGGAT
>JAFDKF010000131.1 GCA_019307135.1 Deltaproteobacteria bacterium | reverse complement strand
TTTTTCCGCTCTCAGAGCATCCCGAAAACACAAAGGTCAATAAAAATAGGCAGTTAACAATAACGGCATCGGCGGGAACGGGCGATTTTAGGGCCTAACTGTTTAATAGGAGTTGAAAGAGCAATCATCCCAACCGGTCCTCTACCTGCTTTGTCAATAAAGGCCAACCGATGAAATGGGCTCTCACGATCAATTTGTTTGATTTTCTCGGCAAACTGTTCTGCAAAGTCCTCCATTATTTGATGCTGAGGTAAAGGCCCCATTGTTTCATCACGATAACCCAATATCGCGCTGTCAATGTTTGCATAAGCAGGTGCCTTACGTCCACTTTGCAAATAGTACCAGCTATTTCTGAGTGCCCGGTCAAGAATGGCTAGACAGACTGATTTGTCGATTCCACTCATAATGGCCTCCAATATCTATTGGTTATCTAAATAATTCAGTTTGTTAACGGCCTGTGTATATAATACTACGAAATCCTCAAAAATGGGCAAAGGATCCTCGTTATTTTTCAAACAAGAGACTAATTTTTCAAAATCTTGGGTGATTTTCTCAAAAAAAACATCTCTTACATTCTTCAGTTTTCCATCTCCATCGTCCGGAGTATCCCCGCAAAGGTCCATTAGAACCGTATCAACGTAACAACTCAGGAAATATGCCATGAACCTGGTTCTGGGGTCAACATTTGCGAGAATCAAAGGATTCAAACGTAGCTGCAAGTTTCGAAGTCCCGACATAACACCAGAGGGCCTTCCATTTAACTTATCGGCACTTTTTATGTTTTCTGTTGCGTTTTCTAGCCATTCCTCTAGGATATTCATCCAGTACTGCTCCAATTTCACATTTTAACCGTTGCTCCTTTACCATATGGATACCTAACACACAATACTTTATTTTCCAGTCTTTACATACTTCTCGTATTCTTTGTTGAGAGCAGGTTGCAAGATCATCTTGGCTATCACGCTCTCCGATCTGTCAAAGTATGGATTGCCGTTGGCATTGTACTCACTGAGTTTCCTAATCATATCTTTGAGTTTAGATTCCTTTTCATTAAGATTTATGGTGATTCTTGGCATGTTATGTTCCACCTCACAATGGTTTAGATCACTTCAGACCAACAAGGGTCACATCTATCTGGAGCGTTTTGCTGCAGTATAATGCAGAGCGGAGCAACATGTCAAGAAAAAAATTATAAAAAAATGCTTTTGGCTAGTTTATGAGCATAAAATTGGGACAATGGAAAAGGGGGACGCCCAGAAAGCGCCGCAATAAACCGGCATAGAGTAGGTGATGAAAGAGCCCCACATGAAAGGAGTAGCTGAACCATCATGGCCCCGAGTCATGCGCGGGCAATCGCGAGGTTGCACGTGAAGCGTTGACAGGGGGAAGCGCAGGCCAGCCATCGAGCTCCGAAATCACCTTTCCGGGGTGCCGACCTCGTTGGACGGTAGGGAAGGCAACACGGTGTACGGCGTTATCCAGCGAGCCGCCCACCGGCCCTGCGAAAACAAGGGGGTCGCGTCTACACTCTTGACAAAAAAACAACTGTTAAAGAACGTGGGGGAAGCCCGGGACGTCCGTGACTTCTTGACATTCGGCATTGTAAGCATGTCGAACAAGTTCTTATGACATTTACGGAACTTCCAGTTGAAAGGGCTAATCGACTTATTAACCATGGCCCAACCGTCCTTGTAACCTCAAAATATCAGGAAAAGGCGAACATTATGACCGCTGCTTGGTGCATGCCGGTAAGTCACAAGCCTCCTATGGTCGCCGTGTCCATTGGGCTGAAACGATTCTCCCATGAGTTGATTCTCCAAGGCAAGGAATTTGCAATAAATGTCCCCAATAGTAAACTACTCAAAGAGATGTGGTGTTGTGGGACAAAGTCCGGAAGAACGAAGGACAAATTCGCCCTGTGCGGCCTTACCCCTGTTGTCGGCAAGCACATTGAGGCACCACTGATCGGCGAATGTCTCGGTGCTATTACGAAGGACAAATTCGCCCTGTGCGGCCTTACCCCTGTTGTCGGCAAGCACATTGAGGCACCACTGATCGGCGAATGTCTCGGTGCTATTGAGTGCAGGTTGGAGTCTAATCCGATTGCCGGAGACCACAGCCGGGGGTTTTTGAGGAGCGGCTCAGAGTTGAAAAAGAAGAGGCTCAAACGCTGCATCACCTGGGAGGCAAGGACTTCTGCGTGCCAGGAAAAATCGTCACGATTTAGGGGGGAGCGAGTGGATAGTAGGGATGTCCATAAATAAATAAACAACTTGGATTCAAAGTAGAAATACTTATTTATTTATGGACGTCCATAGAATTACTAGAATTATATGAAACCGTGAAATAGAAAAACTTGAGACGAGGATCAAAGTGTCAAGAATGAAGACCCCTTATCTTTTACTTCATTATGATTTGAGATTGTTGGTAATAAAATGAAATATAAAGATTATTATCAAATTCTGGGAATCAGCCGGAATGATCCTCAGGATGAAGTAAAAAAGGCCTATCGAAAACTTGCCCGCCAATATCATCCAGATATATCGAAAGAATCGGGTGCTGAGGCAAAGTTTAAAGAAATTGGTGAGGCATATGAGGTACTAAAGGATCCTGAGAAACGCAAAGCCTACGATCAGTTGGGCAGTTATCAACCGGGACAAGAGTTTCGACCGCCTCCGGACTGGGAAGAGAGTTTTGGACCAGGAACGCGTTATTACGAATTTTCCAGTGGAGATGTCGGTGGTTTCAGCGATTTCTTCTTTGGATTATTTGGCAGTGAAATGGGCCGCCAGGCAGGCGCCCGCCCTTCTCGTGCCCATTTTCCTATAAATGGACAGGATTTTGAGACCAATATTGAAATAGACCTGGGAGAGGCATATAGGGGAACAATGCGTACCCTGCAAATGGAAGTGCCCGAAATTACGCCTGAGGGAGTTATCAAACGTACACCCAAGACTATTACCATCCGAATACCAAGGGGTGCTACTGACGGGCAAAGGCTTAGAGTTAAGGGAAAAGGGGGAAAAGGCGTACATGGCGGCCAAGACGGCGATCTTCATCTTAATATTTCAATAAGGCCTCATCACACGTTTAGAGTAAATGGACATGATCTCTATATTACCTTGCCGGTGGCACCGTGGGAGGCTGCCCTTGGCGCAAAGATTGAAATGCAGGCCGTAGAACAAAAAATCCTTCTTAATATCAAACCAGGCGCTCAATCAGGCCAGAAATTGCGCATTGCAGGAAAGGGATTGCCTAAACCAAAAGGAGGCTTCGGTGACTTATATGCAGTTTTACAGATAGCGAATCCGGCCAAACTGAGTGCAAAAGAAAAATCTTTGTATGAAAAGTTGGCCAAAACTTCTTCTTTTAATCCTCGCAGTTCATTTAAGTAGGGAACGATTATGAAGAAAAAGGATACTTGTGACGCTGAGTTTTTCCACTATGAGGAACGAACGGTTTCATTTTCAGAACTGACCCAAGTCTCCGGGCTTAGTGCGGAAATCCTTGAAGAGTTGATTGAATTTGGTGTAGTTGAGCCGGAAGAAGGCGAAGGCCCTGGTTCCTGGATTTTTTCCTCTTATGCCATAACTGTTGCTCGAAAGGCATTGAAGCTAAAACTGGACTTCGATCTTCTGCCGGCCGGGATTGCCATAGCCCTTACCTATCAACAAAGAATAAGAGAACTGGAAAAACGCGTCAAAGAACTTGAATGTCAATTGATGAGATAAGTAGTAAAGGAGGAGATAACAATGGACGCTATTGAGTGTATCAAAACAAGGATGAGCATACGCAAATTCAAATCTGAACCTGTTCCAAAGGAGGTGCTCTTGGAGGTAATCAATATTGCCAAATGGAGCCCTTCATATAAAAACAGCCAACCATGGGAAGCCGTAATACTCTCAGGTGATAAAAAAGAGGCGCTATCAAATATGCTGATCGGACTTCTGGAAAATGGCACAAAGCCATGTCCTGATCTGCCGACCCCGGAATCATGGCCGGCGGCTGAGGCTGCAAGAATTGATCATCTTTTCAAAATGCGTTCTGCGGCTACTGGCATCGATATGAATGATCCTGAAAATTTAATAAAAGCAAAGAAAGCAAATTTCAGTTTCTATGGTGCACCGCATGCCATCTATCTATTCCAGGATGCCTCTCTCACTCCATGGTCCCTGTTTGACTTGGGATTGTTCGCCCAGAGTTTAATGCTTTCCGCACATGCCAACGGCCTCGGTACTGTTCCCCAAGCGTTTGCAACCGATTACGCTCAGGACATAAAGAAGTTTCTTTCCATTCCTGAAACAAAACGCCTCGTTCTTGGTATTTCAATTGGATATCCTGATATGGAATCACCAGTTAACGCATTCAGAACTGACAGGGTTCAAACAGATGAAATTGTGAAATGGATTTAGTGATAGGATATCGGAAACAAAGTTGTTAAGTCTACACGGGCTGTTGCCCAAATAATAGAGACGAGAGGGTCGCATCTTAAATATTAAATATTCGGAATGGCACGAATGAGACAAATAAGAACTTTTTGAATGGAATGAAGCATGAGCGCGAATGGCGTTAAATCACCCACGGTTTACGTGATAGCCGGGCCAAACGGCGCCGGGAAAACCACGTTTGCTAACGAATTCTTACCTGACTTCGTAAATTGTCGCGAGTTCTTGAACGCCGATCTGATCGCTGCCGGATTGTCGCCTTTTGCCCCGGAGACGCAAAACCTGCGAGCAGGGCGGTTGCTTTTGAGTCGAATCAAGGAACTGACCGGTGCAAAACAGGACTTCGGTTTTGAAACAACCTTGTCCGGACGGAGCTACGTCCGCCTGCTGAACGAGATGAAGAACGACGGGTATCGCATCTTGCTGTTCTTCCTTTGGCTTCCGAGTGCGGACCTGGCGGTGGCCCGTGTAAAAAACCGAGTCCGGCAAGGCGGGCACAATGTCCCCGAGCCCGTCATACGCAGACGATTCGAATCAGGCATTCGAAATCTGTTTCGGCTTTATCGCCCACGACTCGATGCATGGTGGCTCTATGATGCCTCACGGCTCCCGCCAAAGGTTGTCTCTGAAGAAGACGGCGAACTCCGACTGTTTCATTCCGGTCTCTTTGAACAAATCAAACGAAGTGTGGAGGCATAGACCCATGAACGAAGAGAAAAACCAACGTGCGGGTTTGTCATCGAAAGCCGATGCGGCTTTCCGACTGGCCGCAAAGAAAGTCATCGAAAGGGCCAGACAGACCGGCACGCCGGTTGTCGTCTGGGAAGGGGGCCGCGTAAGAGAAATGTTCGGCGACCAGTTTGAGATAACAACGGCAACAATGGAGCTGGAGAGGTGAAATGGGGGACGTACATAAGTTTATAAGTTCCTACTTATCAACCAAAGAGAAGAGGGAAGTTTGGGATGCTCTTTAGTTTTACAGTTTCTAAGTAATCCTTTTAGAGCCGGTTCATGAGGCAAGAAAGTGGATGGAGGAATTGAGCGTTGTAGCGGACCTATGAAACCTCAAACTGAAACCTGCAAAACTGAAGGGCGACCCCTTGGACAAGAGATTTACTCGCTACATTTTTACCCATTTCCGCTCAAGGCTGTTTTGGGTAAAAGCGCTCTGATGTTTTAATACCCTTTGGATGAGTTATGGAAATCGGTCTGAAAAAAATACGGATGTTGTCGAAGAAAAAGTGGGACGAGAATTGGAAATTTCGTTCTTTTTTAAAAGGATACGACATTACAATAGAAGAATTGGATTCAATCGTACATAAATTTTATGAGCAAGTCTCTTCAGAAATAGACTGCACAGTTTGTGCAAACTGCTGCAAACAGGTAACGCCTGTTTTGGATCAAGAAGATATTGAAAGATTGTCCGACAGCACAAGAATCTCCATTTCTCAATTCAAGAAGCAATATCTTGTTGAAGATGAAGATGGCGAAGGATTCACATTCAACAGGCGGCCGTGCCCCTTTCTGAAAAACAACCTGTGTACCCAATATGATTGTCGCCCTAAAGCTTGCGAATCTTTTCCTCATATAGATAAGCCGGAGTTTGTTTTCAGGTTGATCAACGTAGTAGAGAATTGTTCTATTTGTCCAATCGTATTTAATGTCTATGAATATCTGAAGGCTGAAATATGGCATCATGGTCATTTTGATGATTTTAGCGATGGTGATTGGACGTAAAAGCTGCAAGCTTGGGCTGTAACTGTCAGAACTTTGGCAGAACTTTGGGGACTTTGGCAGAACTTTGGGGACGTTGTTGTATGGGGCAGGGGGTCAAGTCTGCTCTTGACTCATGTTAGCGTGAAATCTGAGATACCCGTGAAATATTGGCATTTTTGGGGCGGGTCGGGACGGAGATTATTGCGCATCTTATCCGGGATTTTTGTCCGTGGGAATCGATTCATGAAACTGGTGTCACAAACTCAGGAGTCAAATCACGGGGGCAATATGAGATCGAACTTAGCTCTGCAATTGGTCGAGTAGTTGAGGGGTTGAAGGGCTTTACGGCTCGTAACCTCGGAAATATGAGGGCATTTTATCTGGCATTTCCAATTTGGGACGCACTGCGTGCCGAATTATTGGAAAAGCCCCACACGCCGCGTGACCAATTGCGGACCGAGGAAAAACTCTCCGCACTGCGGAGCGAATTGAGCTGGACTCATTATAAATAAACGGAAAGAAATCATTATGATGACATTGCGACAATTCTCTGCGGAGCCATCCACAATTCCCACCATTACCAGTTGGTATCTGGCTGATTTGAGTAAAGCACAGGGCAAGCAGGAATTGTTCACTCATCAATCTCCTCAAAAACTCAAGATTCTTCGCGAGCATGCCTTAATTGAGAGCGCTATTTCTTCAAACCGCATTGAAGGTATAAATGTTGACCAGTCCCGGATTAATACCCTTATTTTGGGGAAACCGCTTTTGAAGGACCGGGATGAAGAGGAGGTTCGGGGCTACCGTGACGCTTTGCGACTCATCCATAAAAAGACCGGGGGAATTCCGGTTTCAGAGGAAACTATCCTGAAATTTCATAAACTCTCGCGCGGGCAAATATGGGATGCGGGCAAGTATAAGGAAAAGAATATTGACATCATCCAGAAATACCCAGATGGCCGCCAGCGGGTGCGCTTTGAAACTGTTCCCGCAGATCAAACACCTCAAGCTATGAGCGAAATGATTGAACTCTGGTCACAAGGGCTTCGAGAACGATGGGCTCACCCTTTTGTCCTTCTAGCCGCCTTGAATCTCGATTTCCTGTGCATTCATCCCTTCCGCGATGGTAATGGCCGCGTCTCCCGGCTTCTTTTATTGCTGACCTGTTATCACTCAGGACTTGAAGTTGGCCGCTATATCAGCCTGGAAAGACTGATTGAACAAAACAAAGAACGCTATTATGAAACGCTTGAGCAAAGTTCGCAGGATTGGCATGAAGGCAAGCATGACCCATGGCCTTATATCAATTATATTCTCTCCATTCTCAAAAATGCTTATCGTGAATTTGAAGATCGTGTCGATCAATTGAAAAGCCCCCGCGGAGCCAAAACAGAGCAGGTCGAGGCAGCAGTTAAGGCATTCTCCGAAACATTCACCCTCTATGAACTTGAACGCGCATGCATGGGGGTTAGCCGGGATATGGTGCGAAAAGTGCTAAGGAATTTACAAAAGGCAGGTTCCGTAGAATGCCTGGGCCGTGGTCCCGGTGCGGTCTGGCGGAAAAAGGGTAATACCCTTAAAAAAGGGTAATAAAGAGGGTAACAGGGGAAGAAGGAGGGTCACCCATTAAATCTTAAGTATTCGGCGACATACCTCGCCCGCGCTTTCGGGGGTGAAGTGGTACCCCAGGGACAAGTTGGGGACGTCCATTGGATTATTGGTTTACTTGCTCCTGACGTTGCCAGGAGACAAGTTGTGGAAGATTGGGGACGTAATTGACTAGGTTGAATAAGTCTGATGCGAGATTCTCAAGGAAGTGTCCATGGGCTGTAGATTTGGAAAATACGGCGATGCCAAGCGCAAGGCAAAGATTCGCAAGAACCGCCTAAGGCCACCTGCCCCTCAGCAACCGACAAAGGACAACCACTTGAAAGGGTTTCGAAAGATCAAAGGAGAAAACATAGGGGTCAGGTCTCAACATTTGACATTTGTGTTGAAAGTTGAGACCCCATGATCTTCCTTTAATGGGTGCCCCCTTTTCCCTTTTTTTTGACACAGGATGTGGTGGAGATGAGTTATCAGGGATCGGGGGCAGTGGAGGGGGAAACAAATTGTTATGAGCATGTCTGATGACGATTTTGAAAAACTAAGGCGTGAATTGGTCTTCGAGCAAGTTTCCAAAGCGATGAAGGGAAGACCCAAGAATTGGGCAAGTAAACTTGAAGAATTGGGTTTTGAATGGGTAGATGATGAAACTGACGAAGAGAAGGTTGAGGAGAATATAGCTAAGCCGGAGAATCTTGACCAGGAGCTTCTTGTAGCATATTTTGAAGGGGCACCAAAGCTTTCAGATCAAGTGCTGGATACATATCTGGCCGAGAAAGAGTCAGCCACTCCAAATTATCCACTTATCAGAAAGTATTTCAAGAGGGGTAATGAACATTTAAAAAGACTGCTGATGTTCGGGTTAGAAAGGAGACCGACTGAGATAGGTCTCCTTAATGATCTTGGCTTCTTCCATGAGTTTAGAAATATTCTGGCCGATCTGATTCACTATTATTTGAAAGCATGCAAAGAAGAGCATGACATGAGTAATTTTGAAGAATTGGTCCTGAGTTTCTACTATGATACGGAGCCTGATGGTTTTGATGCGTTATACGAATTGGAGCAACGCCTTGCACCAGGCTCCGACAAAACAAAAATTGTTCAGAAGATAAGGCACGAACAGAAACTTGAGCCGGAATGTGTCAAGTTCTAAATGAATATACCTCTCAGAACACTTTCACATGTGGAATAAGGCCGGATAGACAGAGATTTGCATAAAATCATAGGCCTCCAGTTACGCAATTGCTCGGATTAAACTCGTATAGATCTATATTTGTGATAATGAGCAAAATAAAGGAAACTCCAAATGCCAGTTACATATAAGAATAGAAGAGGTAAAACCTATTATCTCCACAAAGGCAAAACGAAAACAGGAAAATCTAAATATCATTTTTCTTTCAAGAACAAGGGAGAGTTGGTTAATGAAGTGCCAGAAGGATATGAGATATATGAGCATCCCCCCAACGGACAAGTTTTATTGCGTAAGAAACTGCCCCGGTTAATTACAGATATTGAAAGTGATATGATTGAAAAAGAACTAAAGAAAATAGAAGGGGCAAGGCGTTATCTTTTTGATATAAAGGGAAAAGTTATAACTATTTTTGAGTCGAATCAGGATATTCAAGCTTTGAAGGATATGTTTAGTGATGTTAGACCCGCTTCTCCTAACGGTCGTTGGGATGATGTTTCTGCAATTGAAGATATCATTAATATTGCTGTAACTTACGGCTCTATTATGAGATTTACTCTTGAGAGTGAGACAAAGAGGACTTTCATTGCAGAGCGGTACTGTTTTTTAAGCTCAATTGATGACTGGATATATATAGGCGAACCTGATTCTTTGAAAAACCTTGTTAAGAAATATTTTAAGCATCTGGATCAGGATTCTTTTTTCGATCTTTTTTAATGGTGGACAAAGCGCGCCATTTAGTTTCCCTGTTTCCAAGTAATCCTTTTAGAGCCGGTTCATGTCGGCAAGAAAGTCGAGGATAGAGCAATTGAGCGTTGTAGCGGACCCATGGAACCTCAAACTGGGGGAAAACTTGGGGACGCCCTTTAGTTTTCCAGTTTCTAAGTAATCCTTTTAAAGCCGGTTCATGATGATAAGAAGGTCGAAGATGGAGGAATTTAGCTGATAGCTCATAGCCGATAGCTGGGCTAATGCGAGGGCTGGTCGGACCACGGCTCAATAAATAATGCAGAATGCCGAGAATTGCTGGGCGTAGACGACACTCGCGCTTACTATCTCCTGAAGAAACTTTGTGGAAAGGGTCACTTAAAGCCACAGAAGAAAGGGAAGGGGCGACGGTACGTGGTCCCTTAGAATATTTATCCAGGATTTATCCAGAATGTTCTGGATAAAATCCTGGATAGGGGTAAGTCCCGTGCTGCAGGTTGACCAGGATGAATCCACCATTTGTCATGAACTATTAGCGAACTATTAGCAATTATTGCTAATAGTATTTCTAATAGAACACTAATAAACCCATCTACCTGGAATGGTTCTGGATAAAAATTTTGGATAGCCGAAAAAGCATGTCTTTTGATATAACCATCATCGAATCAAACAGTCCCGATTACCCGTCAAGCTTACGGAATGAGACTTTCTCGGCCCTATTCTCAATAATTTGGGCTATCGGCAATATCAACATTTTTGAAAAAAGGCTGCTCGGCTTTTTCTGTTCAGTCAAGTGCCCGTAAGTCGGGGACGTAGTTGACTATGTTGAATAATTGTAAGGATAAATGGCGTAAAGGAATTAAAAAGTGAAAAATCCTTTTGTTTATGGAGAGACAGTAAGTGGTGAGCACTTCTGCAACAGGGTGCTTGAAATTGATGAACTGGTAGCCGATGTCAAAAACGGAGTGAACGTTATCATTTTCTCCCCTCGAAGATACGGAAAGACGTCTCTAATCATGCGGGTACTTGAAGAAGCCAGGGCGGAGGGATTGCTTACCTTTTATGTAGATCTCTATCCCGCAATTAATAAACAGAAG
>JAFDKF010000130.1 GCA_019307135.1 Deltaproteobacteria bacterium | reverse complement strand
TATCACCGGAAGTAAAATCCATAGTCAAACAAGCAGACCTCCCGGAGAGAATGTCAGCCCTCTTTTTGGGTGACAGCAAGATAAGTGCCAACTGTCATTTGCGGCAATAGGTTTTAAGACTGTCGTAAAAAGTCACAGCAAGATTAATGCCAAAACAAGATATCATGAACAGATTTCCTCCTAAAGTGATCGGTTCCATGTTCAGGGTTCAGGGTTCAGTTAAAAGAATAGAGGTCGGAGATCAGAGGTCGGAGGTCTGACTTCTGATCTCTGACTTCTGACTTCTGACTTCTGATCTCTGACTTCTGATCTCTGATCTCTGACTTTTGAACGGTGAACTTTCTTTATTGACGCGTCATCCTTTTGTTAACAGCCAGTTAGGGCTCTTCAACCGGGAACCGTGAACGTTGAACCGCTCAACCCAGGTTCCTATCCCAATTGACGTGACAACGGATTTGCATTATTCGGAGATACTACGACCAAAGAGAACGTGATCGGAGTGGTCAAAAAATCAGAGTCTGACGGAGGGAGATGATGAGAAATAAAGTAAAAGCGGTCTGGTTACGTGTAGTCGCGCTGTTTTTTGTCGTTGCAGGCGTTGTCATGCTGACTCCCGTGGCGCCGCAGGCCGAGGGGAGCCCGTCATTATTGACTCTCAAACAGAGTATTGAAATGGCGCTGGAGCACAACCTCGATATGAAAGTGGCCCGGGAGGAGATCCAGGCCGCCCAAGAGCGCCAGAAGGAGGCGAGAACCGGCTTTCTGCCGTCATTGAGCGGCAAGTACGGCTATCGCCGTCTCAGTGAGGTTTCCTATGTTGTGATTGGGGGCAGAGAAATCGATGTTAACGATCAGGATCAATACCGTTTCACCGGTACCATCGAACAGCCGTTGTTTACCGGTTTTGCCACCCTGTCCAACTACCAACTCGCCAGGCTGGGTCTGGATGTGGCCAAGATCCGACTGGCCCGAGCGCGGTTTGACCTCATCCTGCAGGTAAAGGAGGCATACTTTGGCATCTTGAGTGCGGAGAAGATCCACGAGGTGGCCGAACAGGCGGTGCAGCAGTTGCAAGCACAGTTGGACGTGGCAGAGAACTTCTATCGGGTGGGGATGAGCCCCAAAATCGACGTGCTCGAGGCGGAGGTTCGGTTGGCGGAGGCCAAGCAGCAACTCGTCCGGGCTGTAAATGACCTGAGGCTGGCCAAGGCCCGCTTCAACACCATCCTCCGTCGGTCCATTGATCAAGAAGTGGCAGTGCTGGACATCCTCTCCGACCAGCCCTATGAGAAACCTTATGAGTTTTGCCTGGAGATCTCGTTGGAAAAACGGCCAGAGCTGATGGAGGCGGAGAAGAATGTAGCGAGAGCCGAAAAGGAGATCACCCTGGCCAAAAGCGCCTATTATCCAAAGGTGAGCATCTCGGGTAACTACTATCGGGCTGGGGATGATCCAGCGCTGAATGGCAGCGATTTTGTGGACCGGGAAAATTGGGATGTGATGGCCGAAGCCACCATGACCTTTTTCGAGTGGGGCAAGACACGGTATGCTACCAATCGGAAGCGGGCTCGACTGCGCCAGGCCAGACAGACCCTGGAGCAGATCGAAGACGCTGTACGCCTGGAGGTAAAAACCACTTACCTGAATCTGCAAGCCGCGGAGAAAAACATCTGGGTGGCTAAAAAGAGCGTGGAATCAGCAGAGGAGAATTTCCGGATCAGCAAAGAGCGCTACCGGGAACAGGTGGCCACGGCCACGGAAGTCCTGGATGCTCAGACCAGACTAACCCAAGCCAGAACCAACTACACCAACGCCCTGGTGGAATTTAACGTGGCCCGGGCTCGCTTGATTCGAGCCATGGGGCTTGAAGATAAGTCCTGAACGGAACTGTCAACAGTTGTCATACCTTCAAAACAGGAGATGGTCTCCGATAATATGGATGGATGCTTTGCCTTCACTTCTCTTGAGGCTTCACCAAATCTCTCGGAGCACGTCAACGATCTCATGTCCAAATGTCTCCCTTTGCCAATTCTTCATTCGAGGTATGGCCCCCAGCTCATCCGGGTCCTTCGGATGGGCCTCGGCCAGGGCTTCAAGCAATGCGTTGTTGCAAACCAAACCAGGCTCCAGCGCAAGTTGGCTGGCCTTTTGTTCACGCCAGGCCTTCAGTCGTCTTAATCGGACCTGCTTTTTAGGAGACCGAGACGGAGACCGTGTCTTTGGAAAAGAGGGCAGGCGATCTGCCAGCAGCTCAAGGCCGGAGCGGATAGCCTTCAGTACGCCATCGGCATACCGTTTCATGAAGTCGGCTGGCAGGCCAGGGACTTTCCTTAGCGCCTCGCGGTCTGTGGGTTTTGTCCTGACCAGCTTTTCAATCACATGGTTTGCAAACAGTCTGAAAGGGGGCCTGTCTTCCTGCATGGCCCTTCTTTCACGAAACAGGAGCAGGTTTTCGAGGATTGCCAAATCCCTCGGCTCCATCTTGCCTGCGCCTTTGAATCGTTTAAACAGAGGGGTATTCCGGGGTTGCGTCTTCGGAGATATGAAATGGGTAAGGGAGCCACCACGATTTTGCCCGTTGGCCCCCAACGTACATTCAACAGACAGGCGTTTGCATTCTTCTTCTACCCAACTTAACCTTCCTTTGAATCTTAGCTCCTGCTCCAATTCGCGGTACAGTCTGATGAGATGGGCTGTGTCATGGGCCGCATAGAGGAGCATCTTATGGCTAAGAGGCCTCTTTGACCAGTTGGCTCTCTGATACTTCTTGCTCAGAAGAATGCCAAAGCGTTCATTCAGCACGCCAGCAAGGCTGAGTTCCTTTTTGTCAATAAATTGTGAGGCCACCATGGTGTCAAACAGATTCTTCACCTCTATGGAGAAGTCACGGAAAAGAGAGCGTAGATCATAATCTGCGCCGTGGAATACCTTCTTGATTTTCTGGCTGCCAAACAGAGGTCGTAAAACATCCATCGTTCGTATGGCCAGGGGATCAATGACAAAGGTCTCTTGGTTGGTAGAAATCTGGATAAGACATACCTTTGGGAAATAATGATGCAAGGAGTCGGCCTCGGTATCGACTGCCAGGACCTCCTCTCCAGCCAGTTGTTTGCCAAGGCATTCGAGGTCACGCAGCGTTTCAATCAATTGGGGTTCCAAAACCATGGACGCCTTCCTGTTCTGTTGTCTGCTATCCTGCTGCCACACCCGTTTGGGTAACAGTGCGTTTCTAGAACTTATTGAAACATAGGTTGAGTGGTTCAACGTTCACGGTTCACGGTTGAAGAGCCCTAACTCTTTGATATCAAAAGGATGATGCCTCAATAGGGACGACACGCATGTTTCACCCAATGGGTGAAAGAGACCAATATGGCTATTGTGGTATAAAGTGTGGGATGTCAATATATTATAACCTTTGAACCTTGAACCCTGAACCTTGAACCGATCGCTTTAGGTGAAAGTATAGCTATTCATTGGCCCCATTGCAAGCTGGATCAGGAAATAATGGAATGCGGAGGCTTCGGTCGGGGATAAACCCCGACCGTGTTGCTTTTTTCGGCATCCTTCATTTTCCTGTTTACACTTTTCGGCATCCTTCATTTTTGCCACAAAGTAGTTTACACCTATTGACCAGTGTTCAGGTTTCAGGTTTCAGTGTTCAGTGTTCAGTGTTCAGTGTTCAGTGTTCAGTGTTCAGTGTTCAGTGTTCAGTGTTTCTTGCACCTGACACCTGAAACCTGACACCCGACACCAAAAAGTACACCTGACACCTGACACCAAAAAGTACGAACAAAAGAATTTATCTCTTGGCGCCCGCATTCTTGAAAAGTGTAAACCGAGGAATGAAGGATGCCCTTTTTTCCTTTTTAATTCTTGACTAACCGGTGAAGAGTTTTTAAGATTGAATGTTTCGGTCCTTCCAGCCAGGTCCCTTCCGTTCTATTTCTGAGGATACAAAGGAGTAAGCAAGATTTTCGATGAATGCATCAAATAGACAGGTCGAGGTCAAGATCGAAGAGGAAATGAAGCGGTCTTATCTGGACTATGCCATGAGTGTCATCATTGGCCGCGCCCTGCCCGACGTTCGCGATGGCCTGAAGCCGGTTCACCGTCGCATACTATATGCCATGCAGATTCTTAAGAACGACTGGAACAAACCGTACAAGAAATCGGCTCGCATTGTGGGCGATGTGATAGGTAAATACCACCCACACGGTGACACGGCGGTTTACGATACCATCGTACGCATGGCTCAGGGCTTTTCTTTGCGCTATCCGCTGGTTGACGGCCAGGGGAATTTTGGCTCGGTTGATGGCGATGCGGCCGCTGCCATGCGGTATACCGAGGTCAGGCTGATGCGTCTGGCCCATGAGATGCTCGAAGACCTGGACAAAGAAACAGTCGATTTTACGCCTAACTACGATGAAACCCTGATAGAGCCTTCAGTGCTCCCGGCAAAGATCCCCAACCTCTTGATAAACGGTTCTTCGGGGATCGCCGTAGGCATGGCAACCAATATCCCCCCGCACAATGTCAGTGAGGTCATTGATGCGACAGTAGCTCTCATTGACAACCCGGACATTTCCTGTGAGGAGCTGATGACCAATTTGCCCGGCCCCGATTTTCCCACCTCAGGTATCATTCACGGTCGCAAGGGCATTGAGGACGCTTACAGAACAGGGCGAGGGATCATCAGACTCAGAGCCCGGGTCCTGATCGAAAAGGATCGCCGAACCGGACGCGAGAGCATCATCGTGACCGAGATCCCTTATCAGGTAAACAAGGCTCGATTGATTGAAAAGATCTCGGAGCTAATTAAGGACAAACGGATCGACGGGGTTCAATTTGTCCGGGATGAATCAGACCGGGAAGGGATGCGGATCGTCATTGCCCTCAAAAGGGACGAAATCGCAGGCGTGATCATCAACCAGCTTTACGCCCATACCCAGATGGAGGCCACATTCGGTATTATCCTGCTTGCCATAGTCGACAAGCAGCCCCAGGTCCTTACAATAAAGGAGATCCTCAGTCACTTTGTAAAGCACCGAAAAGAGATCATTGTCCGCCGAACCCGCTTTGAACTGGACAAGGCCGAGGCCCGTGCCCATGTTTTGGAAGGGCTCAAGATAGCCCTGGATCATATCGACGCCGTGGTTGATATGATACGCTCCTCAAAGACACCGGCTGAGGCCAGGGAGCGCCTCGTTTCGCAGTTTGAACTGACCGAAATCCAGGCCCAGGCCATTCTGGATATGCGACTGCAGCGTTTGACCGGTTTGGAGCGCGACAAAATTGTAGAAGAGTACCAACAAACCATCCAGGCGATCGCCCGGTATCGTGAAATCCTGGCCAGTGAGCGCCTGGTGCTTAATATCGTCAAGGAGGAACTCGCGTACCTCAAAGAGCGATACGGGGACGAACGCCGCACAGAGATTGTCGAGGAAACCGAGGATATCAGCATAGAGGACATGATCGTTGAAGAGGACATGGTGGTTACGGTCTCACATGCCGGCTACATCAAGCGGAACCCGATAACCCTGTACAACAGCCAGCGGCGCGGGGGTAAAGGAAAGACCGGCATGGGCACAAAAGAAGAAGACTTTGTAGAGCATCTATTTGTGGCCTCCACCCATGACACATTCCTCTTCTTTACCAATCTGGGGCGTGTTTACTGGCGTAAAGTCCACGAGTTGCCCCAGGCCGGCCGGCTGGCACGGGGAAAAGCGATTGTTAACCTCCTTGCCCTTGGGAAGGGAGAAAAACTGGCCACCGTGCTTTCCGTGCGATCGTTTGAGCCGGGCCACACTATTCTCATGGCAACCAAGGGTGGCATGGTGAAAAAGTCGGACATTATGGCATACAGCCGCCCCAGGTCAGGCGGCATCATTGCCGTGGATCTGGTGCCAGGGGACGAACTCATTGGCGCCCGCATCACCGACGGCACGCAAAATGTATTCCTTGCCTCCAGGCATGGGAAATCGATACGGTTTCATGAATCGAATGTGCGGCCCACAGGCAGGGCCAGCCGGGGGGTTCGTGGTATGCGCCTTGCCGAAGGGGAGTATATCGTGGGGATGGAGGTGCTAACCGATGGGAAGACCCTGATGGCGGTGACCGAAAACGGGTACGGCAAACGAACCTCCATTGACGAATATCCGATCCGTCATCGCGGCGGCAAGGGCGTGATCACCATCAAAACCACGGAGCGAAACGGGATGGTGGTCGCCATTGTTCTGGTAACAGATGAGGACGATCTCATGCTGATGACTGATCGCGGCAAGATTATCCGAATGCCTGTAAAGGATATCTCTGTCATCGGACGAAACACGCAAGGGGTCCGGTTGATCGTGATGGAACCAGGGGAACGGGTGGTCAGGGCCGCACGGCTTGCGGAAAAGGATATGTGAGGATAGTACGCATGAAAATCGGTGTCATTGGAGCCGGCGCATGGGGGACCGCGCTGGCCAACCTGCTGGCCGATAAAGGACTTGATATCGCCCTGTGGGTGTTTGAACAGGAGGTCTGCGCGGACATAGTTGAAGAGCGGGAAAACAAGGTCTTTCTGCCAGGTATTCCCCTTTCTCCGAATATTCGGCCCTCAAACGATCTTGATCAGGTGGCTGCAAACAAAGACATGTTGCTCCTTGTGGCGCCATCACATGTCTTTCGGTCTGTGGTTGTGCGGATGGTGCACCACGTTACTGAAAAGACCGTCGTAGTCAGTGCCACCAAGGGAATCGAAAACAGGACCCACCTGACTGCATCGGGCATCCTGAAACAACTTCTTCCCCCAAGGCTTCAAAGTCGGATCGCGGTGCTCTCCGGCCCGAGCTTTGCCAAGGAGGTGGCCAAAAAGATCCCAACTGCCGTCACGGTGGCGGCCTTTGACTCCGAGGTGGCCAGGTCTGTGCAGAATGTCTTTGCCACCCAATACTTCCGTGTATATACCAGCCATGATGTGCACGGTGTGGAACTGGGCGGCGCCCTGAAGAATGTGATTGCCATTGCAGCGGGAATTTCAGACGGACTTGGCCTCGGTTATAACACCAGGGCAGCGATCATCACCAGAGGTGCGACCGAGAGCCAGCGTCTGGGGATAAGACTCGGGGCAAACGCAAGAACCTTTATGGGCTTGGCAGGCATCGGTGACCTGGTACTGACCTGCACCGGGAAATTGAGCCGTAACTGGACAGTTGGTTATAAGATCGGACAGGGGATGAAGCTTGATGCGATCCTGTCCGATATGCGCACGGTAGCCGAGGGTGTGAAAACCACGAAATCGGTTTATAATATGTCCCGAAAGATGGGGGTGGAGATGCCGATCACAGAACAGGTGTACCGCATGTTGTACGAGGATCTTGATCCGAAAGAGGCGCTCCAAACCCTCATGACCAGGGACCTGAAACATGAGCTGGATGAGGAGTGAGGGCTTAAGATTGATGATTTTTGATTGTCGATTGTCGATTGTCGATTGAAATTGAAAGGAATTTAGGTCTTTTTAAGAATTGACCTGATCCTTAAATCGTCAATTGTCAATCGAAAATCGTCAATTTTCTTGATGACATCTGCAAGGCAAATGGCCGAGGGAAAGAAACCCCACAAAGGCGAAGGGCATCGAGAGCGACTCAGGGAAAAATTCCTGACCTCCGGACTTGACGGATTCCACGATTACGAGGTCATAGAGCTGCTCCTTACGTTGGCCACCCCCAGAAAGGACTGTAAAGACCAGGCCAAGGCGGCCCTAAAACGTTTTAAGACCTTGCAAGCAGTAATTGAAGCGCCAGCGGAACAACTCCAGGAAATCAACGGCATCGGCCAAAAAAACCTCTTCGGGATCAAGCTCGTCCGGGCCGTTGCCGAGCGCTACCTTCAAAAAAAACTGATCAAGAAGGACCCGATCCGGTCTTCAAAGGAACTTTTCGAATATCTTTACCATAGCCTTCGAGACAAAAAGCGGGAAATCTTCAAGGTCGTCTTCCTTGATGCACAAAACAAGATTATCGCTATAGAAGACCTTTCTGAGGGAACGCTTACTGCCAGCAGTGTTTATCCCAGGGAGGTCGTGCAGACCGCGCTCAGGCATCATGCGGCCGGCCTTTTCCTTGTACACAACCACCCATCAGGAGAGCCAAGGCCATCCCGTGAAGACAGGCTCATTACCCGCGAGTTAATTCATGCCTGCCGGGTTATGGGAATCACGGTCCACGAGCACCTGATCATCGGCGACAACACCTATTTCAGTTTTGCGGATCAGGGCTACATTGCGGAGATGAACCGCGAATACGAAGCCAGTATCCGATCACACGGTTAATGAACCCAATTCATAAAAACACCAGTCTTAAAAAAAGCGGTAGTGACCGTTGATTGTTGTTAGTTGTCCGTTGCCAAGAGCGCAAAATGCTGTAAATTCAGTTAGATAACAAAAAGAGGTTCTGGTCCTCTAATATCTGGCCTAAGCCTATGAAAATATTGATACAACGGACTACTAACAACGGGCCACTGACATTACCAGAAATTCCGAGACGTAAAATTGATGGTCTCGTAAAAACGGCGTACTTATGGTACGCCGCAGTTTCAGCCGTCGTAGCTAAGCTACTATGGCGAAGTCGGCGACGAAGGATGCAGCGCAACGCAGAAGTTGGACTTTTTACGAAGCCGTCAAAATTAGCTCATTCGTGCCGCAGCGCTTCGATGGGGTCCAGGCGTGCGGCTTTTCGGGCGGGGAAGTAGCCGAAAATAACACCGATCGCGCCGGAAAATGCAACGGCTATAACCATGATGACCGGATCGAATATGAAAGGAACCCCGAGCATGGGAGCCCCGATTGCACAGCTTGCGAGTCCGAGGACAATTCCCACGACGCCTCCGAGCGAGGAAAGCACGATCGCCTCTACCAGAAATTGCCTGAGCACATCACGTTCCAGTGCGCCAATCGCGATCCTGATCCCGATTTCCCGGGTCCGCTCGGTCACCGAGACCAGCATGATGTTCATAATGCCGATCCCGCCGACCACCAGACTCACCGCTGCCACGGCGCCAAGTAGCGCGGTGAGCACACGAGTTGTGCTCGTAACCCTGGCGACGAGTTCCTTCATATCCCGCACATAAAAATCGTCCTCTTCGGTCGCTGATATATGGCGGCGCTGGCGCATCAGCAACTCGATATCCTGCTTGACTTTCTCCGTTACATCACCGCTTTGCGCCGAGACATAAATGGCGTTGATATCCTGATTTCCGGAAATGCGCCGCTGAAAGGCGCGAACCGGAACAACAACGATATCGTCCTGATCCCTGCCGAAGGTCGACAGCCCCTTGGGTTCCAGAACACCGATTACCTGACAGGAAAGTTTTCCCAGCCGGATCGAGGCCCCCAGGGGGCTTTGTGCGCCGAAGAGTTCTTTACGCACTGTGTTGCCCAGGATGCAGACCGGCTTGCCGACACGCAGCTCACTATCAATAAATTGTCGTCCGGATTCGATCGACCACTTTCGAGTCTTGAAGAAGGCATTGTCGCTCCCGACGACCGAAGTGGTCCAGTTTTCATTGCCGTAAACTGATAGAACGGTTTGCGATGTGACCGGTGCCGCTGCTGCCACCCCCGAGATTTCCCGGGCGATGGCCTTGACATCCTGAAGATCAAACGGGTCAGCGGCGGACCGCACCCCGCCATGGCCTCTAAACCTCTGGCCCTGTCTTACGTGGAGTAGATTGCTCCCGAGGCTCACGATGTCCGCCGTGACCCGCTCGGTGGCCCCGCGCCCGAGGGTAACCATGGTGATAACGGCAGCGACCCCGATCACGATACCGAGCATGGTAAGCGAAGAACGCATGACATTGCGGCGGATATCACGAAACGCCAGTAGGATCGCGTTCCAGATCATTACAACTTCCCCCCGTTCCGCGTGTCGGACTCGACAACGCCATCAACAAAGCGGACGGTGCGATGTGCGTGGGCCGCCATATCCGCCTCGTGGGTCACCATCACAATGGTGATTCCCTGATCACGGTTAAGCTCAGTAAAGACCTTCATGATTTCGTGGCTGGTTGTAGAATCCAGGTTGCCCGTGGGTTCATCAGCCAGCAACACCGACGGTTCCGTAACGATGGCACGGGCAATGGCTACCCGTTGCTGTTGACCACCGGAAAGCTCACCGGGCGTATGTGTTTCCCATCCCTTAAGGCCCACCGCCTCAAGGGCCTGCAGGGCGCGCGCATGCCTTTCGGCAGGTGGCATGCCGAGATAGATCAAAGGCAGTTCAACGTTTTCTGCGGCCGAGGTACGGTTAAGGAGGTTATATCCCTGAAAAACGAAACCCAGATAGTGGCGGCGCAGTAGCGCGCGTTGATCGCGGGAAAGTCTGCCAACCTCGACTCCCTTGAAGAAATAAGCCCCTGACGTAGGAGTGTCCAGACATCCCAGGATGTTCATGCAGGTAGATTTTCCCGATCCGCTAGCCCCTATTACGGCGACAAACTCGCCGTCATCAACCCTAAGATCGACGCCGCGCAACGCGCTCATCGCTGCCCGACCTTTGCCATAGACCTTGGCCACCCTGGTGAGCACAATCAGGGGCTGATCCCCATAAGCGCTAAGTTGTTTTGTAAACATTCACAGGTTACATTTATGCCATGCGGAATTGTTTTGAAAGATGAACGTTACCAACATATTAAAAGATGAACGTCCAACATCGAACATTGAACGTCGAACGTCGAATAATGATGTCGCTCCGCTCTTTAAATTATTTTAAAATCGAATAAAAAAACCAATGCCGAATCTTGAGTGACTATTTCTGTTTTTTCATCTTTTCCCATTCAACATTCGATGTTGGACGTTCGATGTTCGATGTTCATTTTTTTCAGTAAACCTTCCACAGTCCATCCGGTGCAAAAATAACTTAGCGCTTATGGGGCTGATCCCCGCCATCGTCTACTTTCACCGGAGTCTTCGAGTTCATCTATCGGGCCTGATAATATCGACCAACAGCGGGAGTCCGGGTTTCACATCGCCGTCCACCACCTCGGTCATGCTCCCATCTGATGACCCAATGGTGACAGGGATGGCAACGGGTTGTTCATCTCGTAACGTCCACACGAGGCGCTCGCTTTTGTCAGTATCCAGGACTTTGCGCTGTTTTGCCGGCCGATGCCGTCGCCCTGGCAAGATAGCACGGAGCATACTCCCGCCCCTTTTTGAAGCCTCGGGCACTGGCGGGGTAAACCGTAGCGCACCATTCGGAACCAGAATGGCATCTTCTACTGTTTTGGTGATGATTTCCGCCGTGGCAGTCATCCCCGGCCGCAACAGCAGCTTCGAGTTATCAACGGTCAGTAGCGCCTCGTAGGTCACGACGTCCTGCACCACTTGCGGGGCATAATACACTTTAACAATGCGCGAGGGGAAACGACGATCCGGATAGGCGTCGACCGTAAAGGTCGCATCCTGTCCGGCCTGGACGTTCCCCACATCGGCCTCGTCTATACCGACATGTAATTCCATCTTGCTGAGATCCTCGGCCAGCGTGAAGAGCACCGGGGTCTGAAATGAAGCGGCAAAGGTCTGGCCGGGCTCCACATGGCACTCCATGACAATCCCGTTGATTGGTGAGCGGATGACCGCTTTCGCCAGATCCGTCCGATCCTGGCGCAGGGCTGCCTCGGCCTGGGACACCTGGGCCTTCGCGCCAGCTTCCCCGGCTTGCGCGCGCGTGAACGCTGCTTCGGCTGCAGGTCGTGCTGCGAAGGCAGTTTCTTTTTGCTCAGCTCCCCGAGCCGCTTTAATCGCTTCAACTCATTGCGAGTTTCCAAAACGTTTGCCTCCGCCTCCAGCAACTTGGCCTGTGCGGATTCCAATGCGGCTTGAGACTGTACAACCATAGGTTCAAGTCGCTCGGTGTCCAGTTTCGCCAGCACCTGCCCGGCCTTCACGCGGTCGTTGTAATCCACCTCGACGGTTTTGATGATGCCGGACAGCTCGCTGCCGACCTCGACCTGGTTCGTCGGTTCCAGAGTGCCGGTAGCTGTCACGGTGATAGTGAGATTTCCTTTCTGCACTTCGGCCATTCTGTACTGTATTGAGTCGCTTTTGGCAGTGAGGGAGAACATTACAGCACCGGCTATCAAAACCGTCACAATTGCTGCAACAACCCAAAATCTCACCCTCTTACGCCCGGATGTTTGTTGATCAATCCCTAAGGTCTGGCCGATATCGGCGTTTCTTTTCGAACTGGTCTTCATCATTAGTGGCATTACCTCATCGATGTAACCCGCGTCCCGACCACAGGCACTACCGTGACCAATCTTTTCTACTTAACCTAACCCGGACAAGCCGGAACCAAAAAAGAAAAAACTTATCACGAAAACACGAAAGTCTGAAAACACGAAAGTCTGAATGTTATTTTATTTCGTGCTTTCAATTTTTCGTGTTTTCGTGATTGTCTCTTAAACCTACACAGTCCAAAGTTCTGTCATTCCTGCGAAAGCGCGAAAGCAGGAATCCATAACCTCTTGATTTTTCTGGATTCCCGCATTCGCGGGAATGACGGTTCAACCAATACGATATTTCTTTAAAATTCATGTGGTTAGTAAGAACTATGGTATCTCAAGTTAAACCTTCTCCCAGAAAAAACACCAATTCTATTATTGACGGATCTAAGACTGATGGTCTCGTAAAAACTCCAAATTAGACGGCAAAGCTCCAAATTCAAGGCGCGCAAATCCTGAGGAATGAGGCGTACTTATGGTACGCCGCAGTGACGAAGGATGCAGCGCAACGCAGAAGTTGGACTTTTTACGAAGCCGTCAAGACTACTTTCCCGCATCAGGCGCCAAGGGTTTCCATCCACCTCCGAGTGCCTTGTACAGCATTATTAGATTGGATGTGACCTGGCCCTCACTCTCTGCTAACTGGCCCTTGAGTGATAACAATGACCGCTGCGCATCGAGCACGCTTTGAAAATTGGTCAGCCCCGACAAATATTGGCTACGTGCAAGATCCACAACACGTTGCGAGGCTTGTGACGCTTCTATGAGGGACTGCCGTCGAACCTGCTCTTTTGCATAGGCGACAAGCGCATTTTCAACGTCCTCCAGCGCTGTGAGAATCGCAGCCTCATACTCGAGCAACGCCTTTTCCTGAAGCGCATTTTGCACCTCGATATTTCTTCGTATGCGCCCCGCATCAAAAATAGTCCATGTAACACTTGGGCCGGCTCCGTAGAACCCGGCGCCGGTCGAGAACAACTTCCCGGGTGACAAGGCTTCGAAACCGATTGACCCAAGCAGGGTGAATTTTGGATAAAGCTCGGCGGTGGCCACGCCAATTCGAGCCGTTTGAGCCGCGAGTTCCCGCTCGGCGTGCCGAACATCGGGTCTGCGCCGCAAGACGTCCGCAGGTACTCCAACGGCGATCTCGAATGACGTTACCGGGATAGGTTCTCGCCCCGACAGTTCATTATGCACCGAGCCCGGATTCTCTCCCAGTAACACGGCAAGCCGGTTCTTGGCCTGCTCAAGCCCGATTTCTAACGTAGGTATCTGCGACCGGGTGCTCTCAAGATTCGCTTTGGCTTGTTCTACATCAAGTTGGCTGGTCAGGCCGGCTTCAAAACGTGACCGGACAAGGTTGTAGGTCTCCTCCTGTGCATCGCAATTCGCCCTCGCTGTCGAAAGCCTGGCCTGAAACGAACGTACCTCGACATAGTTCAGGGCAACTTCGGCCACCAGGGTCACAAGCACGTCACGCAACTGCTCTTCGCTCGCCCCCAGATCTGCTTCGGCAGCCTCGATAGAGCGCCGAATCCCGCCAAACAAATCCAGCTCCCAACCTGCGTCGAAGCCCGCGGCGTAGAGGTCTCTCTCGGTACCGCTACCTGTTTCTTCGCTCGTACGCCTCCACTTGGCAGAGCCTGTGGCGTCGATAGTTGGGAAGCGACCGGCCTCGCTGATGCCGCGGCGGGCGCGGGCCTCGCGAACACGATTCCTTGCTTGGTGCAGATCCAGATTGCTCTCGATCGCGCGTTCAACCAGGCTCGTCAACGTGGGATCATCAAGCGTCAACCACCAACTGGCCAGCGTCTGCGTATCTACACGCTCGGCAGTCGGACCACCCTCCAACTGAGCGTTCCACTGTGCGGGTGCCGACACCTCGGGCGGGACGTAATCCGGTCCGACGGTAGCGCATCCTACGAGCAGTACCATCACGACCCCTAATGCCGGTGTTATTGGGTTGATAATGAAGCCCACGGTCTTATCTCTCTGATCGTACTAACTAGTTCAAATTTACTTATTTGTTGAGGGAAACCGTTCGTGAATCATCCTGTCTTTGATAGGTCCTTTGCGTTCCTGCTGGCCTTTCATTCGATGCACTCGACGATCACGAAATTCTGTTTTGAGTTGCCGGTATCGGTCAAGGCCCAGCAGTTTTCGTACCTCAACCAAAAATCTAAATCGTTCGTTGGTGAGATTGGTGCGGGCATCTTGAAATTTTTTGAACCGATCCATGCAAGCAGACTCATCAAAATCCTGTTGGTCGAGAATCACCTCCAGTTCAAGCCCTTCCTTTTGCACATTGCTTTTGAGATCAATCATTTGCCGTCGGCTTTGTACAAACAGGTCGTCAAATTTTTGCTGTTCCTCGCTGGTCAGCTCAAGCTTTTTTGCCACTTCTGGCATTCGCCACCACTTGCCGTGAGGCATCTTTAATCCTCCCATACCACGAGGTCCCCTCGCAAGACCGATACCTGATGCTGCCAAAAGACAAATCAGAGTAAAAATCGTTACTTTTTTCATTTACACCTCCTTACTCATTTTGAGTTACTCTACTAAGGGCTTGCGCAAAAATAACTTGGCAGAATTGGCGCTCAGATTTGGGTTAGATTTGGCCGATCCGATTGAGTAAAACCACAGGAATAGCAAGCTATTTCGCGGATTTTGCGAATGAGTATCGGTCAAAGATGGCCTGAAGCTGAGATGCCAAAATGGTAAGTTGTTTTTGCGCAAGCCCTAACCTTCTACACAGCATTTTGATTTATTTCCAAAGGAGAGACAAACATCAGAAATTCATCAAAATAACCAATATCAGACTCTGCGGAAACATCCGGGTAAACATCAACTGGAGCGTATTCTTCCAAGGCATATATTTCAGCCATCAATTGCTCGTCTTGTTTCGTTTCCCACATTATCTGAGACATCATCTTTTCTTGGGAGGTCGTAACAAGTGCATACCACCAAATCCCAGCTATCAACAGGACAGCAGCAAACCCGGCAACAAAGACAGGTCGCCAGGGCCATAAACTGCGAGGCTTATAAAAAGGAAGCCGGACCTCTCGTCGAGGTAAAGGGGCGAACTCTCTTGCCATGCGTCCCAGGCTACTTAACTCTTGTTCAATTTGCTGTTTTTTCCCTTGGCACACAAGACATGTGGAAAGATGGTCTCGCACAGTGGCAGGCAAGTCGTTCTCATCCACCACAGAACGGATGATTTGATCTTCATTCAGATGGAGGTTTTTGCTGTTCACAATAGTCCTCCTTTCAGCAAGCCATGGAGACCCGGGTTCTGTCTGAATTTTTTTAAAGCCCTGTACAAATGGGTTTTGACCGTACTTTCACCTTTTTTCAGGACCCCGGCAATTTCCCTGATCCCCAGGTGATCCACAAATCGCAGCATAAACACTTCCCGCTCTCGCTGTGACAGGCTGTCTGTAAGCTGACGGAATTGCAAATGAAATTCTTTCAGCATCATGGTATTCGCAGGATTGTTGTG
>JAFDKF010000020.1 GCA_019307135.1 Deltaproteobacteria bacterium | reverse complement strand
AAATTGAAAAGCAAAATCCCTTTCAGTGTATACAATTAGACATCCAAGTTATTCTATTATTTTCAAGATATTACCCACTTTTGTGCGCAAAGGTTTAATAAACTCACGCTAGAACAGGCCACAATGGGCCCTTGACATTGGAATGTTCCTCTGCTACCTACAAGCTTGTTATAGAAAGACTCAAACCAAAGCAAACCCATACTGTCTTGCAGCCTCAACAAAATGATGGTCATAGCCGAATGCCAGAGAACAGTCTCTCCTTTCCATCAGTAACATTGAAGAACAGTCCACTACTCCCCATCTTTTATCTTGGTACCTCCAAAAAAGATCAATAGCTCGCTTTTCTAGTTCTCTGTCAACATACACGACCTGAAAAAGCTCTCGATCTTGCAATATATCCCAAAGAGTTTTTGCCGCCTTATAACCAGCTCTATTTTTCACAATAGTTATTGCCTCATAGGCAACCCAATTGCTAGTTAGGAAGCCTGTCACTTCATTTAGAAATTGTTCATATATTGTCCAGGCTGGTTTGTGATACTTATCTCTCTTGTGATAAAGAGCTATCCAGGCAGAGGCGTCAACAAAAACTATATTCATTTGTATCTCTCGCGAAATTTCTCTGACAAATCTACTGGACCCATATCAGCAATAAATTCTCTTATAGCAAGGGCTTTCCTTTTTGCCTCGTTTGATAACATATGCTTTTCCCTTTCCTGCTCAACCTTTTCAATAATTACCCTAACCCTGGTACGAGGTTCGAGGCGTAGCCCCTTCGCCACCTTTTCAGGTAAAGAAAGATGGCCATCTGGCATGACCTCGCCAATATATTCCTCTGTTTTCAATTTTTACCCTCCTTTTGTAATTTCAGCAAAAAGCTTTCTGGGCTAGACTGGCCTATTTTGAAAATAGTACGCGAAAACCTCCAAAAAAGCACCCATTTTTTTCCTTATTCTCCCCGATTCATAAACTTTGCCATATTTGACCATACGAAAGGCGAAAAATAAAACATCCAGTTAATCATGTAGATCCTGTCGGGGTTTCCTGTATTTGCGTTTTACGACGACTCCTGATGGGCCGAAGTTGAGTTTCTGGACAGGATTTACGGGATTTATTGAATTTTTTTGTTCATCACTTTCCGGATGAAAGTGATGAAATACAATCCGCTTACGCGGAAGGGTACGTACAATGTTGTTAGACAGGATTCACAGGATCTGTTGGATTTTGTTTTTCTCAGTTTCCTGGTGAAACCGAGAAAGAATCAAGTTAATCCTGTAGATCCTGTCTAAATTTCCTGTATTTACGTTTCACCTGGACTCCAGAAGGCCCAAAGTTGATTAGAAGGCCGATCTCCTTGTTAAGACCATTAAGATAATTGACCAACTGAACTTCATGCTCTTTGTTGAGGTTTTGCACGGACTTGAGTTCTACTACGACCGCATCTTCCACAAATAGATCGACAAAGAAGTCTCCGACTACTTGGTCATCATAGTAGACTTTCAAGGGTTTTTCTGCTTCGACTTTCAGACTATCTTTGCCCAGTTCTACGATCATAGCCTTCTTGTACACGCTTTCAAGAAAGCCAAAACCCAACTGATTATAGACTTGATAGGCGGCGCCGATGATCTTATGCGTTATCTTTTCGTATTCCATGCTGTGTCTCAGACAGGATTTACAGGATCTATTGGATTTCTGTTTTCTCAGTTCCCCGACGAAACTGAGAAAGAGCAATGCGCTTACGCGGAGTTTGGTGGAATTACCTGTTTTGAGGTACTCATTGCAATAGCTTTTGCCAAGGATCTGATGGGTTAAGCCTAGAGTTATGTTCCGCCGGAGGCGGATAGGGTCTTATGCCTTTCGTCCGGAAAGGCAGAAGATAGATGATCTTGTCAATCCTGTCAATCCTGTCAATCCTGTCGGAATTTTCTCTGCTTGCATCATTGTCAGACAGGATTTACAGGATTTCTTGGATTAGTTTTGTCTTCATCACTTTCCTAGGGAAAGCGATGAACCTCAATCCGCCTGCGGCGGAGATAAGCCCTATGTGGCCCCTTGAATTCCGAGTCCTTTGCAGACGCCAAGTTTAGCGATTAAATTGACCTTCAAGGCGCGTCCTGCTTGTAACAAGTGTTATGTTCTGCCCTATCTTCCGCTATCAGCGGACTGTGGTTTGCCGGTTTCGTCCGGAAACCGACAAAAGGAAAAATCTGTGAGATCCTGTTGATCCTGTCGACAGAAAGTCGTGAGTGATGTCTTCGTATTCCATTGTATTTATTAGACAGGATTAACAGGATTTGTTGGATTTTTGTGTAAGGAGAGGGCATTGAGGTCCTTTTTGCCATAGTCCTTGCCAGGCCATTCACGTGATAAGCTATGGTTCTATTCCGCCGCAAGGCGAAAAACATCTTGATTATCCCTGGCCCAGACCCTGGCCCAGACCGGGTTTTTCTCTCCGTGGCATTGTCCAGCTTCTGTCGCGCCAGGGCAGGCCTGTAAATCCTGTCTCATCGAAAGGAATATGCGTTTATGCGCAATTACTTATGTCGTTCTGTCATTTCCGCAGAACAACATCCTCGAACACTTTCTGTATCTCGTCTGCAACTTTCTCCCATGAACGGCCTTTAACTGTTTGGCGAATTTCATGCGGATCCCAAACACGTTCGAGTACTCGAGCGATCGCATCGGCAATCGCTTGTGGCGAATGGTTATTAGCAAGAAAACCATTAGCTCCATCTCGCACAAGTTCGGGGACGCCCCCAACCGGTGTTGCTGCTATGGGAATCCCGGTTGCAAGTGCTTCCATAATTACATTGGGACAACCCTCTCGCAAGCTCGACAAACAAAAAACATCCACTCTTCTGTAGTACTCGGGCATTTTGCTGTGTGGTATTGCCCCCAAGAAACTTACATGCTGTTGCATCCCAAGTTGACCACACTTTGCCCTCAAACGGGTTTCTTCTGAACCACTTCCGACAATCGACAACAGAAGGTCAGGATGTTCAGATTTCAGGATTTTCATCGCCTCCAGAAGTGAAAAGAACCCCTTTTCGGGTTTCAGATTTCCGACGGCAAGCAACCTTCGTATCGGACGACCACTGTTTACCCCATCAAGCGGATGAAATGCTCTCAGGTCCACTCCATTCGGAATTAAATGACAGCGCTTAGCAGGCGCTCCTAATTCGATCATGCTGTCAATAAGGGCTTGACTGACGCCTACGATTGCATCGGCCCGACGGAGGACCTTGCGGACCTTTTTTCGGATGCCCGGCAAATTCGGGTACAGGTTAATATCGGTACCACGGGCGCTGACTACTAAAGGGACCCCGAGTCCCTTCGCCACCTTCAAGGCTGCGTATCCATCAGGATAGACATAGTGGGCGTCTATGAGATCGAAGCAGTTATCGTCATTGATAAACTTTTTCACATTCCTCATGGAAAACCAGGCCATGCTGGTTCCCTGCAGGCGTGTACCCACCTTCGGTACCATAAAATACCGCGGGTGTAGAACTCGCCAGGTCCCCAGTT
Source organism: Deltaproteobacteria bacterium (assembly GCA_019307135.1). Classification (GTDB taxonomy): domain Bacteria; phylum Desulfobacterota; class Desulfobacteria; order Desulfobacterales. The sequence continues at coordinate 38,651 of JAFDKF010000020.1, read as the reverse complement.
TTTCTTCTCTTGGAACTTTAGCGTACCCATCCCAAGACGTTGGAACCGGCAGATGCGGGAAATATGGCACCGGGGCAACCACAGTCCAGATGCCGGCATGCCGAGAGGCCCAGGCTTCCATCCTGCGGGCTACGAAACCAGAAAAATTAGGGAGAATAGAATTCGGAAAAAGTGATGTAAAGGTAAGGACGTTCACGTCTTTCAAAATGGCGGGGGTATGGTTGTTTATTTAGCCAGCAGCCAGTTGCTTGTCTGTGTCCGTCTGTGTGGGTCTGTGGCTGAATATTTTTTCTTCCTCAACTCCTGCTTCATCCTGCTTGATACCTTTGAGAATTATGACTGCGGCAACCAGGTGGTAGAAAAGATCGAAAGACACTCTGCCCAGAAAAACTCCACCGACCGTATAGGCTACAAAGCTTACGAACAAGGCATTGCACAGCCCGGAACCCCATTGATCAGATTTGGTCTGCCAGTATTTCTTCATCCGCTGCAAAGACAGCAGACACGAAGCGATTAACCCTATAAACAGCAAAAAAGCCAGGAAGCCGTGTTCTCCAACTATCTCAAAATATATACTATGGACGTCATGCACATTATCAGGTTGAGGCGCGTACTTCTGAAACGTTTGCCAGGTGAACATCTGAAATCCGCCTCCCGTGAATGGCCTTTCCTTTGCCACATTCCACGCCGTATGCCAGGCATTAAAACGACCAAGCACCGAGCCATCCTGCTTGTATGTCTGAATACTCTCGATCCTCTCATACCACTCTTGAGGAAGGAGGGGCACAGCTATAGCAATCGCAATGACAATCAGGAAGCCTGTGAGTAATTTTCGTCGGGAACGCAGCCAATATACGCCCAGAACTGCACCAAGTGTGAGGAACCCCCCCCGCGAATACGTTATCAAAACAGATGCAATAGAAGACACTATTAACATACGGTACAAATTTTTCAATGATGTTTTCGTCTGCTGATTCTTCAACCACATTACTAGTGGGATAATCATACACACAGCGTGGGCGAAGTCGTTATTGTCGGAGAGAAAAGAGTCCGGAGGGCCAAATACCATGTAGGCGCCACCAGTTTTTAGGGCAAACAAGGCTCCTTTGAAACCGAGCAAGCCGATTGACCAAACAATAATCAGCAAAAATACATTAAGTTTTTGACGGTCATTGATTAGAAATATTGTTGCATAGGTCATCAATAGAATCTTACTGACCCTGATCAGTTCTTCCAATGCAGCCGATTGATTTATGGCAAAGAAAGTGGTCAAGGTAAACATGCACCACAAACCAGTTAGCAACCAGGCCTCGCGCCCCCCAGGCAATCGGATACGATCACGCCCTAAAACCATTCCCAGCAGAGTTGGAATGGCGATGACTTCTGCCACAGGGTATGCGAATGCAAACTGCCAGGCGAAACGGTGGGGATTCATATAGCTTACCCAGGCAAATCCGCATATACCCCACCACGGGCGGAAAAAGCCAGCCACAGCCAAACCAAATACAGCCGCTAAAACTATAATGTCACGAATGGGCATAGCGGAATAATTTTCTCTCGTTTTGGTAATCGATACTTCTTGAACCCTGAGGGTTACGTAGACTTACTTTTTGAAGAAACAAGGTTCTGATACAAAACCTCGTAACGTTCGGCCAAAACGGCAAGGGAATACTTTTCTTCAACCATTTTGCGACCGCGATGCCCAAATGAACCTTTCCCATTGTTCAGAACTCTAAAAACAGCTTGGCGGAGACTCGTCGGATTTCCCACTTCAAAGGTGTATCCTGTCTCGCCATCCCGGACCAATTCTTTGGTTCCACTCACCACCGTAGCCACACAAGGCAATCCGGAGGCCATGGCCTCCAATACCACGTTGGGCATCCCCTCGTTAGTAGAAGGTAGAACAAACAAGTCAGCAACCTGATAATAGCGTTCAATATCTTCAACCTGGTCCATAAGGCGCAGGATGCCAGGCCTTTTCGACGCCAAATTCCGCAAGGACCTGAGAAAACGACCGTCCGGATCTTCACGGCTTTGGGGACCGATAGCAAGCAAAATAGTCCCGGTGCCAAAAGCATCATGTTTCGCCCATTGTTCTATCAGCCAGCCGATGTTCTTGCGATGGTCAAAAACACCAACGGTTAATGCCACAGGGGCATCAAGAGGCAAACCAAGAGCACGACGCAGTTTGCTTTTTCCCGGGAGAGATGCGGGTCTAAAGCGCTCGGTATCCACACCGTTGGGTATATAGTATACTCTCTCAGATGGAAAGCCAGCCGAGAGAAACTCGCTTTTAAGATCACGGCTGATGGCAACGCAGATATCTACCTTCCGAAGAAAGCTATAATGAATTTGTCCGGCCAAAGATGCCTTTATCCCAAAGAGGTCGTTGTCAGCCATGCTGGCTTTAACCAGACTTTTCCACCCCACCAGCCTGGCCAAAGGACCCACAATGCTATTGGTATAGTAAGCTCCATGGCTGTGCAAAATGTCGAAGTCACTCCTGCGTTGCCACACATATCTAAACAAGTTACACCAGAGCCGAAATTCTCGATGCTTTATTCCGCGCCCAGTCTCGAGCCGCCGTACAGGAAAGCCTTCCACTTCGTCCGATTCGGACAGGCCTGGCCACCAAATCGTGACAAACTCGATATAGTGACCGCGTTCCCGCAGGTGAGTGGATAGAGAAATGGCTTGTTTCGCCGCCCCACTATACTGCGGAGGGAAATAGGTGGAAAACATGAGAATTCTCATAGTCTCCTACTCCAGACTAATACTAAGAAGGTGGCATATTATGAAGTAGCGGAGACAGAACCAATCGATATCAGTCCTTTGTCAATTCGGCCCAGGCATGAAGCAGAACCAGAGCCCATATACGATCTTCTATGTATTTGTCACCGTTTTTGTATCTTTGGACGTAAGTATTGACCATTGAGTCATCTACCCAGCCATATTTTCGGATACAATCGGAGGATAAAAAGACATTCAAAAATCTGTAATTATCTGAACCCAAAATATACTCTTTGGGAAAAATGAAGCCCCCTTTTTTCTTGTTTACAATTTGCTCTGGAAGAAATTTGTTTTGAAGAAGCCTCATAATAATCTTATCAACACGTCCTTTGTATTTGTACGAGGAAGGTAAATTCTGGCTAAAATTGACTATGTCTCGATCCAAGAATGGATAGCGAACCGACCTGCCCATGGTATTAGCAACTTGAACCATCTTACGATAGGCTGTTTCCGGACCCCAAACATCCCACAAAGTTAAAGTCTTATGAATGATCGGAGAGGAACAGTTTCGGTATAAGCTGTACAGGCGGCTATTTCGCCAATTCGGTTCTCTCCCTGTAAGCTTGCTTATCTCTTTTGCTGTCCATCCGTTCCAGGAAACAAACTGCTCTTCCCTCGGTTTACTCAGGAAATGGCTCACAACATCAACTGAGTAAGAATAACCCCATGGGACAAATTTCCAGGGCAAATGGTGAAGTCCCGGAATTCGGCGATGAATGTACCAGGCAAGATCTTCCTGCCAATTTGTGGCATGGCCCAAGTATCGGTCATTCCCCATCCCGTCCAGAAAAGAGTCATACTCATCGACTGATTCTTTCAAGCCTGCGTCACAGCCAAAGCCGCAGAATCCCCGAAAGGCTGGCCAATACGACGGATAAGATCCGGCCAATATTTCAAGTAGGTTTCTCTGGAGAATCTCAGTTGGCGGAAAGGAAGCCCAAGATGGTAGGCGACCACCTTTGCGTCTTTGGTTTCGTCAATATTTTTTTCGTCAAAACCTATGGTAATCGCATGAACGTTGTTTAAGCCGCATTCTTTGACAGCAACAGCAATTGATGATGAATCTTTTCCACCGCTTAGAAAGAGCCCTATCCTTTTTGCTCCAGCACAGGACCGTTGTATACTGTGCTTAAGATGCTCCTCAAAGGAGGAAAGAAGTTTGCTCTCAGAGATTTCAATAGGCGCAGGATTATTCTTTGTTTGAAAGTTTTTGCGAGGGAGATTGTCAAACTGCAACTTTTCTCCGTCAAAAGCAACCGTTTGACCTGGTTGTACCGACTGGACCATGGCATAAATCGTCGCTGGTGCCGGGACGTAAAGGTAGTGCAAAAAATCGCAAACCGCATCTTGACTAATGGGAAAACCCAGCTTTCGAAAACACGTTAAGGAAGAAGTGAAATAGAAAATGTTGTTACGTAAAGCATAATAAACGGATTGTGCTCCTGCGATATCCCGTCCAAGAGTAATTTTCTCCCGAACATCATCTACGTATGCGGCTGCCCATGAGCCATTCAAATGTTTGAATGTGGGAAGAGCATCCTTGACAACTCGACCTATCTCTATCGCTTTTAAACCAAACGATTTGGCGGACTTTTGGTTACCCGTGAATCCATCAAGAAAGAGAAGAGGATAGCCCCCACTCTTTGTCGGATCAAATTCCCGGTTCTGACGAGAACAGGGAGAACAAAAGAGCAAACTGTTATTCGCTTCCAAGATAATGGCCGCCCTCCCCGGAAATAAGTCATAATCATCTGCAATTGCTTTTTGGAACCTCACACTTTCTTTGCGGGAAAAAGGTTTCCTAAAAATGCCCAAAAACATAGAACAGGCTAAACGGGACGTCATAATGATCTGTTGATCTCCATTTTTGAAGATTTTTCCTAGGCCAATAACAAACTGTGAAAAACCCGATCTTTTTGTTTCGAGAAAATTCTCTTCCCTCGTGTAGTACAGCGCAAAGGTCAGCCGTGGCGATTTGCTATATGGATCTGCTTGGCTCTGACGTGAGATGTAATCGTGTAAGGCGCTTGCCACGAATTTCTTGGGGTTCGTTCTTTAGTTCCTGAGACGCTGGAGCTTTTTTATTAAAGATGTTCCGAAAAAAGTGGAAAGCCAGTAAATTAAAGTCCTTACATCTAAACCCCTTGATAAACTTTTTTTGAAGCATTCTCTAGCGAGCGACGTTTCATTGCCAAGAAAAAAATATCCGGAATTTGTACAAGCTTCACGAATTTTGGGGTTTAGATCAATGTTAAGTTCTGATAAGTTGTCGCCAAATTCTCTTTCGTGTTTTTCCAGGATACCTATTCTTGATAGATAAACTGCCTTGAGATTTTTGGACCCACTGCCCTCACGGTCTCTTTCCAATTCCCATAAGTCGGTGGAATAGGCCAGATTATTAAACAGGGCACTTCTGAGCCAAAATTCGAAGTCCTCCACATAAATGGTCTCATCGAACAATCCGGATCTATCAAAGCACCCCTTTTTCATAATCACGGTTCCAGTGGGAATATAAGGCTCTTGCAGAAGCTTCTTATACGCATTCCGAACATAGAGAGGATCGCCGAAGAAATTTTCGTCATAGCCTTTTTCTGTAAACATGGAAGATATTGTTATCGTACCATCATCAGAAAACCGCTGTTTATCTCCAAAAAGAAAATCGATATTTTTGTTGCCATCCATGATATCGACCTGTTTAGCCAGTTTTCCGGGAGTCCACAGGTCATCGCTATCGAGAAAGGCAAGATATTTTCCCCTGGCAGCCCTGATACCCGTGTTTCTTGCGCCGGCCCGGCCGCGGTTTTCCTGGTGAATATAAATCAGTTGAGTCCGTTGAGTCCGTTCAGCCAGTTTAGTCTGTTCAAACGGGTTAATGACTTCGATCAGTTGAACATCCCGAATATTATTAGCATAGTACTGCTTTATGACTTCATACGTGTTATCTGTTGAACCATCGTCAACAACGATAATTTCGAGATCCTTATATGATTGAGCCAGGACGCTGTCTATGGCCTCCAAAACATATTTTGCGGTATTGTAAGTGGGTATGATTACGCTAACCGTCGATTCCATAAGTTATCCTCAATTTGCTATTTAAAAGCGTCTATTCACCGCAAAGACGCAAAGGGCGCAGAGAGATAGGATTCGAGGTTTTCCTTGAAGGCTGGGACGTGCTTATACTCATAATTGCCCACAAGAAGTCCGATACTATAGCTGAGACTGCGTACGAATACGATCAGTGGAATATAAAATTCGGCCTTCCACCCAGGGTACACCTTTTTGATACGTCGAACAATTGGTCTATAATAACCTTTGTAGATATACGCCACACCGACAGCGAAGAGGAGCAATGTTAAGGGGTAAAAAAACGATAGTACCAATAGTACCACTCCCAACAGATAATTTCTAAGATGGTAGTGGGCACCCTTGATGCTCTTACCTATCCTACCCGCCCCTCTACCGTAAAGATAGAACATCTTTCCCATCTTCCAGAGGCTCTTTCGCGGCCGCCAATGTACAATGGAGTGTTTCGCCAACTTTATATTTGCCCCCATCCTTTTCAATTTTTCTTCAAAAAGGGAATCCTCTGCTGTATAGAGCCATTCTGGGTAACCCCGGGCTATCTCCCAAAGGGATTTCTTGAAGGCTGAGGATCGACCCGTCATGGGGTATTCATCTCTTTTAATCTCTTCCAGTGTCCCAGGCAACATTGATATCCCACAATAAAATTCAAGCAAATTGTGCCAATACGGTTTGTATACCCCTTTGACTGCATCAATTGAGGGATCACTTTCAAAGGGCTCAATTAATTTCTCCAGCCACTTCGTTTCCGGTTGGCAACCCCCGTCGGTAGCAGCGATGAGATGGTGTTGCGCGCACCTAATGGCCATATTCCTGCCCTGAGAGATATTTACCCCCTTTTTAATAATTAGCTTTACACACTTTTCTTGCTCAGAAATTTCCCTGATACGTTCAATGGTTCCGTCCGTTGAGAACCCATCGACAATAACGATTTCATCAGGCTTTCGGCTCTGCAAGAGTAACTTTTCGAGGAGAATTTTGACAGAGTTTACCTCATTTAATACAGTAATGATGACACTAACTTTCTGCTTCATTGAAACAGCCTTTATTCCGACGTGTTAAGGTACTTATCCCGCGTTTTTGATTTTGGATAGAATGCTACATACACATGACGATCCTAAGAGTCACGGTTTTAGGCCAAGTGTAAAGTGTCAAACCTGGTTGGTTTTATTGAGAGCACTTCCTTCGGAAATGGAGAAACGCTCGAGCAAAGAAGTCACTATTTTCTTGGCGGCGCAGTCCAGTCACCTGACACTGGCAGGAAATTCTCAGAAGAAATATGACAAACGAAGCAAGTGATAAAGGCGTCTCCGTATCGCTCTTTTACCTGAAACCCAGCACACTGCAGCATTGATTCAAGGCACGTACGCGAAAATCCCCAAAACCAGTTCCCGTAACCCTGAGATACATCGTAAGGAGTTGAAATGCCCAACTGCCCTATACCAGCTCTCCAAATTTTTCTCTGGTTTTCACGTAAGAAAGGGTAAAAGACAGCGGCATTCTGTATGCTTGGGATTTCAGGGATTGTGCTTGTATTGATTATGAGGATATCGCTACATATAGAACGCAGCCTGCCTAGCGTGTAGACCGGGTTAGGTGAGTGATATAACAATCCCGAGCAAAATATGACATCGCGAAGACCAATTTTCTCTACGGTGTCTTTTGAATGTATATCCCCTTGTATAAATGCAACCTTCGAGTTTTGCTTTCTCCTCATATCCTTAAACTCGTTGCTGGGTGGATAGATGTCAACGGCTGCTACACTGTTGGCTCCGCACTTCTCGGCCAGGAAAGAAAAGTACCCATTGACTCTCCACATACAACCAATGTCAGCGAAAGAGCGATTAGGGACGTACTTCCTGATCAGATCCGCTTTTAAACTATCTGGGACGCCATTACCCCTGAATTTGAATGCAGTCAAACGACTAAGCTTCTGCAGCGCTGCCTTCAAGATTCTGGACTTAAGACCACTCATCTTCAACCTGTAAAACATAATGTACCCTCCTTATGAAGTAGCAGTTCAGGGGCAATGAGGTGCAGGTGTTATCATGATGTATCTGAAATTTGCTAACTGACGAAGTGTCAAGTGCTATATTTGCCAGATTCCCTCCATCTCCGAAACCGGCCAATAATCAAGCCAAGAGCATGAGCGCTGTTCATTGCCTGGCGAGTCCCACCACGTTCTGCACGAAGAACCATTGGGAGAGCCTTGCGCCACTGGCGGAGAGCTTGATTCATCATAAACGGAGGGATGCCGCAAATCGTGCGACCATACTCTGTGTGTGCCCATCGCCCACTTCTCCATCCGGTCTTATAATGAAGTTTAAGGAAATAACTCCTTTTCAACCGCCACCTCTCAACGAGGTGCTCGATAAGCATATCCGGCCGATAACGAATTCGAACACCGCCATCTAACAAAGTATGAAACATGATTTCATCGGAGCCGCCACCTATGACATGCCCTTGACGATTGTATCGATAGTCGAAACGCAGGCCATTTGAAAAAATGGAAGTCTGATAGGCCACATTTCCACTCCACACGGGTGTTGAAGAATCCGTGATCCAAAAGGGGTCAGGGCCGTTTTTGACTTCGCCTAAAAAAGGGAGTAATTCTCCCTCGAGCCAGAAGGGCCGTTCCTCAAAGGGAAGAGATACCCGAATTTCTCCCCCCACGCATTCGGCTCTTTCTCTTTCTAGCGCGTCGATGGCTGCGTTGAGCCAATTAGAACCGGGGAGTTCATCATCGTCGATAAAGGCCAAATAAGTGCTGTTCCCGGATTCTTCTATCGCCCGATTACGAGCGTGTACAATGCCCTGCTTTGCTTCCTTGACAAAGCGAACAGCAGGGCCGTCCATTTTCGCTAATTTGTCCAAAACTACTTGGGTATTGTCTGTACTGTTGTTGTCAACAACGAGTATCTCGAAAGAAATTGGACATTCCTGTTGCCGTAAGGCCATAACGAGCTTGGGTAAACGGCCACCTCTATTATAGGTACAAATAGCGACAGTCAAAAAACGCATTGTGTATTTAGCCCATGATAAGTTAATTGTCAAGGTAGTCTATTTTAGGGAAGCCAAAAAATATGTAAATATATGTCAATCGTTATATAGCTCCCATATTTTTTCAACGTACTTTTTGTAGGTATCAACAGAAACACTCAAATTTGATTGAATGACCAGGCATATTTTATCATTGTCAATTTTAAGAGGGCGAGAAAACATTTCATTATAAGACTTTTCATCCCAGATAATATGATGAAAGGATTCTTTTCGAATACGTAAATTCTTTGGTCTCAACACTTCTTCCACAAAAACCCCATAGAGATTATATTCAGATATTGTCCCAGCGTCATAGAGAACTCTCTGCCAGAATTTTCCGTGAATTGCCCCTAGATATTTGGTCAATTCCTTGACCCAATCAGGATACCAAATACACGGCCAGGCCATGTAATGGTGGTCTGTATTACCCTCTGGAAGATGTAAAATCCTTCTTGATTCTTTAACGTGTTCACGATGTCGTGCCGATTCTTGCTTTGGTTCTCTTCGCACCAGAATCCTTTTACCCGATTGGTTATCCAAATGTAAGTCATCAAATGGCCGACAAAAAACTACATCGGAATCCAAAATAGCAACTTGATGACTATCAACTATTTTTGGGATATTTAACTTGACTATCTGCTGAATGATCCAGCCGGGTCTCCCGGCAAACTTGTTGAAACGCCAAAGCTGATTTGGAGCTATCCTCCTAATGAGGTCGACGAACCATTTTGCATAGTAAATATCATCTACTAAATCGTTTTGCACGTAAATATCCACAGCATCTCCTTTTAAAATGCTTTTGAATAGTGAAACGTCTTCTCGCGGTACAACAACTATATGATGAGCTGAACCACGGTAAAACATTTTCATACTTCTTCTCAGAAGCAATAGTCTCTTCGCATCAGCGTGATAACATGGAGTAAAAAAGGTCAATTTCTTAATGGCGCAGCAAATTATTTAAAGAATTGCTACTTTCAATTGGTGAAGAAGATGTTATGGCACATCATTTGTCCAATACTTCAATCAATTTTTTGTGGAGTGAGAACGGCAAGAAGGCCGGTAGCATGTACTTCCAGTCTACAAGAGCTCCATAACCAGCCTTTATGACCATGCGAAAAATGCGACGTGCATTCGGAAGATCCCTATCCCAGTAGCATTCATAACCTCGTCTCAATAGCATGCCAAATGTGAGCTGCCGAACGCAGTTTCGCCCTAATTCCCTTTCTATTTCAGGATGATGTTGAAGAAACTCCCTTTTCACCAGCCAGTTGTCGCTGGCTGCTTTGGCTTTGTTCTTACTAGCCTGTGCACCGTCATGAAAGTGGTAATAAGCGAGTACTGCAGGAACCCGGACGATCTCGTGGCACGACGCAATTTGCAGCCACAAGCGATAATCTTCAGAATTTGAAAACCGTTCATCAAAGCCTCCAGCCCCCACGATGACCTCTCTCCGAGTTAGTGCCGCATGAATAGGCCACGGGCAAGTCGTCAGCAGATGCTCCACTTTGTCAGATTTTTCGTAATCCGGAGGTATATATGGTTTTCCCCGGGGTCCCGGCAATCCGACATTTTGCCAACCGCAGTAAGCCAATGCAACAGAAGGCTGCGGCCGCAAAACGGCATACAATTTCTCTAAACACGTGGAATGCCACGTGTCATCCGTGTCCAAAAAGGCAATATAGTCGCCTCTCGCCTCGTCTATCGCTAGATTACGGGCAACGCTGACTCCCCGGTTGGGCTGGTTGATGATTTTGAGTCTCGGGTCCTTGACATTCTTCAAAATTTGGAGGCTCTCGTCCGTAGAACCATCGTTGACGACGATAAGTTCAATACCCTCGATTGTCTGGCCAAGAGCGCTATATACGCTACGGGAAATATGCGCCGCTGCATTGAAGCAGGGCATGATTATTGAAATCTTCGCCAACGTTTTACCTAAATGTGAAAATCATTTACTTACCGCCGAGACGCTAAGGCCGCTGCGATTGACGGTTTTCCCCTTGGCGCTCATTTTCGCCCTCTCGGCGGAAAGAGAAAAAGAACAAAACCTCACTACGCCTGAGGCGGATCTCTGCGGTGAGGATTGGTCGCCTTCAAACGCGAAAAAGTCGGCTTTTTATTCGTTCCATGGCGTAACTCATCATTCTGTCCCACCCCACATTGGTGTATGCAAAAGCCAGTTTGCGCGCAAATGACGACAGCGTGTCATGAGAGAAAACGGGCACTCTTCGGATCCGCAATAGATCCTTCTCGCTACCGAACCAACCTGGTCGTGCGGTACAGGCAACTTGGTAACCAGCTTTTTTGACAATCACAACGCAATCTTCGTTGAAGCTTCCGTAGGGATAGGCAAAGCTCACCACAGGCCGTCCAAGAAGTTCTTCCAGTTCCTTCTTGGAACTGGAAACTTCCTCCCACATACGTAGTGCATCAAGTTCCGGCAAACGCGGATGAGTTCGCGTATGAGAAGCGATTTCCATGCCTGCCTCGGCCATCTGCCGAATTTGTTGCTTATTCAACATAGACCTGACCGGCTCTCCGGGATCCGGCCAACTCGATTGTTTGCCGACATCCTGAGTGACAATGAACCAGGTAGCCCGCATCCCGTACTCGAAAACAACGCCAAACCCATGTTCAAAGTTATCGGCATAACCGTCGTCTAAAGTAAGTACAACGGTTCGTGGAGGAAGGGTCTCGGCATGAACAAGATCGGACACACGGGCGGTCTTCCAACCTTTCTCCTTAAGTAATCGCATTTGTTTCTTGAAATTTTTTGCCGTTACGTCCCATATGGTAAGAGGTTTTTTGCCCTCTGATTCAATGGAGTGATACATGAGTATCACCGGGCCGCGCCCTTTCGATGCCGGTACCAAGCCCGCTCCTTTTAGAAGTCGGCGTGACAGGGGGTCAATCCACATTATTTTTCTCCGCATTCATTGAACGCAGTACATTGGGCACCACGAAGTTGAAATGGAGCATCTTACCAGAGCCTGTCCCAGAATTCTCTGTACCAGGCAATGGTCTCCTCAAGACCATCTTCAAGGCTGATCTCAGGTTCCCATCCCAATAATGATTTGGCTTTGGAGATGTCCAAACAAGTCTTTTGAAGAATACCGGAAGGTGGCATCAGTATGAGTGGCTCAATTTCTTTGCCAGTAAATATTTTACTGATCAGCATAACCAGTTCCTTTACTGAAATAGCGGTACCGCCGCCGAAATTAAAAGCCTCTCCGGAAACTTCCTCAATATTTTCGGCAACCGCGATATAAGCCCTTGCCATATCTCTGACATACATGAAATCCCATTCAGGGGTACCATCACAGCGGGATATTTTTGGATGCTGGTCATTCATCAGGTATTCAACGGTAATGGGAATAATGCGACTGAAATTTGTGTCTCCGGGCCCATAGGTCTGCATGAACCGGCATGTGGCAGCCTTTATGCCAAAGATATTGGCATAATACCTTACAGCAACGTCGGCAGCCACCTTAGTGGCAGAGTAAATATTATCGCCCACCAGGGGTGCAGAATGCTCCTTAATCAAGTCCTCTGAAAAAAAGGTTCCGTAGTAGCCGCCGGTGGAAGCGAAAACGAGTTGCGGGCTCTGTTTTGCCGTTCGAACTGTCTCCAGAACATTATAGGTTCCCTGAGCATTTACTACAAAGGTTTCATATGGGATTAGATTACTATGAGGCTTGATGGCTTGGGCAGCGAGGTGGAAGATGTTGGAGATTTCGAATCGGGTGGTTGTCATCTTTAAATATTCGAGGTCCCTTATGTCGCCTTGAATGAAATTCACTTTATCCAGCAGATCCGCGAATATGAGGTAAGAATCATTTGGAAGGTAGCGGTCGAAGACATACACTTTGGCGCCTCGTAATAATAATTCAGCGCACAAATGTGCTCCGCCGAAGCCGGCCCCGCCGGTGACAAGGCATGGTCTCTTGTGCCAATAAGAATTGTTTGATTTCATAATTTATCCCCAAATATAATATTTCACCGCAAAGGGCGCCAAGAAACGCAAAGAATAGAAGAAGGGGAGGGACAAAAGTGATGAAATGTAATCCGCCTGAGGCAGAAAAGACCTTACCGTTCACGTTAGCAATATGCTAAGCAGCTCAGATGTGCCCGATATCCTTTAAATAATCTTTCACTGAATCTATGAACTTCCTCGCCCAATCAAGGAAAGGTGCCACTTGTTCACGCGTAAGCGCAACCTGCTCCCGATAGTCTCCTCTTTGCCTAGTATCAAAAGCCTTATTTACAGCTCGGCCAAGATCTTTTGAAAACAATCCGCCTTTTATGAACCGGCGATTGAAATATGAAAGTACGCCAGAGTGCTTCGATGAAGAGTATGGTTCAAAAATTAGCAACGCCAGGACTGAATAGAACATGGCATAATAAGCCCGATTAATGACAGATCTCGGAGATTTGTAGCCGTCAAAAAGGTATTTAGCTTCGTCCAAAGATTCCTCGGCTTGCTGAACTCTATACAGGGCAAGTTGTCGTTTTTTTTCTTCGATACTCACAGGCTAATACCTTCTTGCAGAATCTTCTTGTAAATAGGTGACTCAGTAAGAGGCCCCACATCGAGTTCCTTGCGACTGAAGAATAGTGCGCTAATGAAGCAATTGTATTTGAGGTTAATGTCAAAGATCAGGTCATCAATTTCAGACTCAATATCCGAGGAATAATCATCCAGAACTATCATGACATCCAAATCAGACTCACGTACGTCAGTTCCTTTAGCCTTGGAGCCATATAATCTGATATCCAACAGGCTGTAATGATCAAGTAATGTTGTTCTAAGGACATTCAGGGCTTTTTTCTCGTTAGGTAAAATGGGCATCTGAAATAAACCTCCTAAAGATTGACTCTCATAGTAAAAAACATTTGTTAATTCTTTTCCCTTGGCGTTTCCTATCGCACTTGGCGGTGAGGGACTCTTATTTCTTACCGCAAAGGCCGCAAAGGTACGCAAAGTTTGTCTTTAATTTTGTTTTCTTGACGCTTCTTGACGCTCTAGGCGGTTACAGTTCATAAACCATTGACCATGCGACGAATACCGTCTTTCATTCTGTAAACATTGAAGTTAAGCAGAAAGCCTAATTTACATGCACTTAGCTTAAGATAAGAAAGAAGCTGGGCTTCATGAATGGGCAACAATTTTTCAACTGCTTTAAGTTCCAGCATCACCTTTTTTTCTATAAAAATATCGACGCGGTATCCCACATCGAGAATAACACCTTCATATTTGATGGGAAGGCCAATCTGGGATTGAACTTTCAGATCACGCTTTTTGAGTTTATGGACCAAGCAGGCCTCGTATGCACTTTCCAATAATCCTGGTCCGAGGACCTTATGGACTTTGATTGCTGAGTCGACTACTATTTTCCCGATTTCATTTTCTGTCATGTTTCTTGGCGCTCCTTTGCGCACTTGGCGGTGAACTATTCTTCTTTTTTTACCGCAAAGAGCGCAAAGTGGCGCAAAGTATATCCGAATTTTCCCTTGGCGTTTCTTAGCGCTCTTAGCGGTGAGCTATTCTTCTTTCTTTTCTTACCGCGAAGGCCGCGAAGAGACGCGAAGGGTACGGGTTGGTCTGATTTTTTGACAAAAATCAGACCAACAGCGCCTGTTCTTGGCGCTCCTTGGCGTCCTTGGCGGTGAGCTATTCTTCAGGGTTTTGAGCAGTAGCCTGCTTCTCTGTAAGACCCTGAAAGTAGCTTCGGTAGAATAGTATTGTTTTCTCCAACCCCTCCTCAAAACTAATCTCCGGTACAAATCCGATGGCATCTTTTATCTTTTCGCCACTCAGATGTTGCTTTTCGATAACAACGTGCTTGGCCTTGCCCATGACTATCTTTGCACCTTGATCTATTATCTGATTTGCTAATCCACCGTCAAACCTTCTCTCTATTTCAGCTGTTTTGTCGACGATGTCATTTATCATCATTGGCGTAGAAGCAAACTTACAGCCGGGCATGTTGTATATTTCACCGTGACATTTTTTTTGTTTTGCAAGAAGGAGCATTGCCCGGACAGCATCATCAATGTATAGATAATCTCTCCAGTGGCTCAGGGAATGAAAATAGAGTTCCGGTGGTTGACCTTCACAGTAAATATTTTTCATTGATTTTGGTATCAACCTGAAGTCTATATTAAAATCATAAGGCCCCATCAAGTTGCACAATCTTACTATGATTACATTGACTCCGAAAACCTCGGCATATGATTCTGCAAGTACATCGGCAGCCATTTTTGCGGCATCATAAAGGCCTATGGCTCTCAAGGGGGTCTCATTTTCTTTATAGGGTAGCTCCGCTGCTTCTCCGTAAACCTTGTCGGTAGAAGAGAACAGGACCGAATATACCGAGTGATCTAATTTCCTGACTGCGTCCAGGACATTGACGAGCCCCATGGTGTTTGCCATTACTGTTGCATACGGGATATCCATTGCCTTTTCCACGACTGTTGCTGCGGCAGCGAAATGGAATATAATACTGGACTTTGTCTCGTCAATGGCGCCTTCCATAGTATCTTTATCCGTTATATCGGCTGTAATGATTGATATCTTATCCCGCAAACCTTTTAGATTTATAAGTGATGGTCTTTCAGGGGAAGTATCAATATCCAAAACATGTACGACTGCTCCACTTTTCAGTAGAAAATCAACAACATGCCCCCCGACAAAGCCAAAGCCGCCCGTAACGAGGCAGCTTTTGTCTTTATAGAACATCATTAAATTGTGCATAGAATCTGATAGGTTATTCATGTTATTTCCTCCTTATTCGGGACAAAAAAAGCAAGATATTTTACCGCAAAGAGCGCTGAGAACGCAGAGAGAAGCCGCATATAAAAGCGAGTAGTCTCTGGTACAAAAAGAGCAAAACAATAGGGTTTATCCACTCAATCTAGCCCGAAAACGTAGCCAGTAGTATTTCCAGAGAGGTGGAGGTTCTCCCAAAATGCGCTTGAAATCAGAAAGGCGATCTTGATTACGAACACCGATCCGAAAAAGACTGAAAAGATCATTTCCACGCCGATTGTGGCCCCAGAGGACAGAACATGCTGTTCTGTAACCCGTTTCTTTCACGGCATCTTGCACCTTTTCATTGAAGTCGCCATAAGGATAAGCAAAATGATGACATGGGCTGCCCAGGGAGTCTTCGAGAGTCTCTTTGCTCTTCGAGAGTTCTTCTTTTACTTTTACAAAGGGAATCTGCGTTAGCCTTGGATGCGAGCAAGTATGAGGCTGAAATGAGAGAAGGGGCTCCTTCGCAACTTCACGAAGTTCAGCCCAGCTCATGAGTGGTCGCTGGACAACACCCCCTCGAGCATTCCAGCGGTTGGTGAGCCCAAGATAATCAGTTACCACAAAAATGGTGGCACAGAACCCGTATTTCTTCAGTATGGGGTATGCATTCTGCAGGTTGTCTTGATAGCCATCATCGAAAGTAATTACAATTGGTTTGCGAGAGATGGGTACACCCTCTGCCATGTAATGATAAACTGCATCCAGGTGCAGAGTCTCGTAGCCAAGGCGTCGCAGGTGAGCCATCTGTCTTACAAAGGAGTTGGGTCGAACGCAGGCGGGCGCTGGACTGTCATCAATAGAATGATACATTAGGATCGGGATGCGGATCATGAAAAGAGACCCTTGGCCAATTCTCCGTTACGAAGAGAGGCTCTTCGAATACGCTCCATATTCTTTGCCATAATCGCTCCTACTTGGTCCTTTTCAGAGAGCAAGATCTCCACCATCATGACCAGTTTGTCAGCCGAAAATTCTTTTATATCCAAAACGCACCGCTCTTTGTCAAATACTTCTTCCATGATACCATACGCCTTGGTACTATAAGCTAAAGCAATGGTCGGAACCAGCTGTGAGGTGGAAGCAATGGTGGCATGAGTCCTTGCCCCAACAAAGACGTCACATAACCCGATCAACCCCTTTAATTCCTGACAATCGTAGTCCCCCTCGACCAAGCATACGCGGTCCTTATGTAGACTCTTCTCATATATCTCCCGGCCTACAACTCGGTCGTCGTTCTTGGCATCATTACGGTAAGTGACGTGGGGAATAAAGACAAAGTGAGCCTGTCCGTCCTTATCTGACAAAATATTTATGGCATTGGCCATTTCTTGAGCGAATTTCCCATGCTCACCGCCTCCCCAGCGGGTCACGGTCTGGCTGACCGAAAAGCCTATGAGTGGCCGCGCGTCACGTGTGATCCCTTCTTTCTCACCAATTTCCTGCATTCGTTGAGCGGGGCACGGCTTGAGAGTAAAGGCAGGATCTGCCGTCAGGTGTAATGGGGCTTTAACTTTTAAGTCTTTCATGTAATCGTACGACAATTGCTCTCGGACTGTGATTAAGCTAACTTTGTCCAAATAGTCCTTGCAAAAACGCTGGAGTTTCGGGTCCTTGTATGGTGAAATAGACTGGCCAAACACATATACAAGTTTGCCTAAGGCGACGGCTACTGCTATGGGGAAAAAATAATGTTTCACAGCGGCTTCACCATAATCACCCAGAATGTCTCCGCCGCTGACCACAACCATCTTGCTCCAGTTGAGAACATCATAGAAATACTGTGGTGCGTAAAGAATTTTGTCCGTTCGGATCTTCAACGTTTGATTCAGGAAAAGCCAGAAGCGGTTGCGCGGAGAAAATTCATTTGTATTGAATTTATGACGAATAAATTCACAGGGAATATCAGATTGGTTGAAACTCTGGGCATCATACTGCGGATTCCAAGAAAAGATCTTGAATACGGCGGCTGGGAATGCGTTCTTAAGCATACGTGTCGTCGTATAGATCAAGGCTTGACATCCTTTATTTTCAAAACTATCGTGGCCGACAATAAGTATATTCACAAAATCAAAACCTCCGCTATTAGGAGTCAGGAGACAGGAGACAGGAGTTAGGAGTCAGAAGCTAGGAGTGACAATAGCTTTTCTGGCGAATATTTGGGACAAGGCGGTGAATCTTCTGGAACATATGCGAACGCTGCAATACTTGCCAAATTGGTGATCTTACATTCTGACTACTGAGCTCTGAATACTGACTCCTTCTTCAAAATCTTGCTGTTCTCCTCGTAGTTTTCGATATATTCCCGCGCATACTCAAGCCTTAGGGCTTCAAGCCTGTCTTTTGGGAAGCACTTATCGGCATAACCATTGACGGGCTGTTCCGCCGGCCAGTCCGTTCGATAAATACGAAAAACCCGGGGCTTGGAGTGATGGACATCCGCGATATAGAGGCTGCCGTCCGGAGCGATGGAGGGATTGCAATTGCGATGAACGAACTTGGGTGTTTTACCCTTAGTCCATCCCGGACGGGGGGGTATCCCGAAGTCCTGGGCGCCGTTAACGATGGAAGTGACAAAACCGTCGTGGTAGCGACGGATACCAGAGGCGTCCCACCCTCCGTTCACGATCGCCCCGGTCCTCGGGCACTGCGTTTGCCATCTCGTCGAAGTGAACCGCAGTGAGCGGGCGTCTGCCGGCCCGTCGACAACAGGATTGTTTCTGGTCTTAACCCATTTCTTATCGCCCCAAATGCTGTCGTACAACATGGTGAGCTCCCCGGTCTCAGGATCTATGGAAAACATGCGGCCCGGGCCACTTCCGCACGGGCCACAGCAGCCGCCGTGCTGCGCGGTATAGATTTTACCATCATATCCGACGTTGTTCCCCCCGTGCGTTCCCGGGCCATCGTGTATAAAGTTCTTTGGCGGGTTTGTCCGTAGCTTGACGTCGCGAAGAGGCTTACCTCTTTTGAGGTCGAAAAAGGCCATGGTCTCATAAAGCGTCTGCATGGACCAATAGCGCCCAGATGCAGGCACCTTTGATAAAAAAACTCCGGTTCCGTCTGCACTCACCAAGAGTCGTTTCCCTCGGTTGGGACCCGGAAGGTAGAGCTTGTTGAAGGACGGGTTGGATCGTACAAGAAAAACGGGATCGGCTCGCACGCCCCTCTCGGTAACTAGCTTCAAGCCGCCGCCAAAGGGACTTTTCACCTTGCGGTAGAGTCCGTCCCAATCAAGGACCGCCGGTAGGTAACAGATTCTGTGACTCTTGGTGCACTCGTACGGAAAAAGTTTCTCGACTGCCCGCCAAACATTCTCTTTCTTCTGGATGAAGTAGATTCGACCTGTCACGTGGTCTAGAGTCTCTGACATTACATCCCCTGTATGCAATCGAGCCATATGAGCAACCCCGTCGACCAGCCCCGCTTCTTCCGGGCTGCCGATGAAAGTCCGGCTTTTTCTCACCGGGTCAAAGTGGTAAAAATACGTGTCGGACACGACGTAGAGGTCCGTAATGTGCTCACCTTCTGGAGCCCATACAAAAGTCCAAATGAACCATCGATCGCCCCAAAGCTGTTTCTCTTTCACTTTGGCAGCCATGTCGGGCGGAAGCGTGTCTACAACCTCCCATTCCCAGTGGCCTGGATTATGGATGCGGCATTTATTCACAGGACCATACCAGTCCTCTCCCCACTTCTTCCGATACCATTGTTCACGTTCCCTCAAGTTCTTGGGATAAGGGCGTGAATTGTCTTCCCAGTCTTCTAAGATCCATTTTCTACCAGTACTGGCCTCTTCCCGGAGAGCCTTGAGATCAGTGCGCTCGTCACCAAAAGATAAGGGGGGCCGAATAAAAAGAGATATGCCCAGGACAATAAAAATTGGCCAGAGAAAACTGTATAGTCCCCGGATGCTTTCACTAAAGCCAAGTCTGATGCAACCCATACTATGCTCCAAATTCGAAAGCCTATCTTCTCAACAAATTTCGCAGCCCTCGATAGACAAAATTGTTTTTGAATAATCCCTCGAAACTCCTTAAGTCCCGGACTTCATTTTCAAGGTGCCTTGTTCTCGTCCCGAGGTTTCCAACCGTGGACGTCAACTCTAGAAGCACTTCCGTCCAGGGATTGGGAGTTTCTTGTCGCTTCTTATCCAGGATCCGCATATAGGTTTCTTCGAAGCATTTCGCAAACATCTCCGCGCTGAACTTTTGTTCCACCAATTCTCGCCCTTTGAGGCCCATTTTCCTGGCCAATTGATCATCATCCAGCAAGCGAAGCAATGCAAGGGCCATTTCCGCAGAACGTCTAACACCCACATGAAACCCGGTCGTCCCGTCAACAACTATCTCCTCCGGGCCACCGCATCTGGTCGTCACCACTGGTTTCTGGGCGGCCATTGCCTCCAAAACGCTGTAGGGAAAGCCCTCTGTTTTTGAAGAACAAACAAAAACATCCGTTTGGTGCAGAATTTCGGGGACATCGTTGCGTCTTCCTGTAAAGATTATCCTGTCTGATAGGCTTAGGGCTTCTATGCGACTTTGGATTTTGGTGGTCAGTTCCTTGTCTTCATCCGAACCTATAACTAAGAAGGCAACATCATCCCTATCTTTCAAAACTCTTGAGGCCGCCTCGACGTAATCTTCGATACCCTTCACCTCCGCTATACGTCCAACCAGGGAGACCAACTTCTTTTTGTGTAACTTGAATTCGTCCCTGATTAGAGATGGTCCAGCGCTTAGCCGATCGGTTTCCTCTATGTCGATGCCATTATAAATGACCCGGACATCCTGCCAGGGCAAATATTTCTTTAAGAAATTCCTTGCGTCGTTCGATACGGCTATGATTTCCGTGGAGAGGTTTTCCACCAGTGCATAGAGGGTTTCTATGGGGAGATAAGACCCATAGGCATTGGTAGTTCCAACAGATTTTCCGTGGATATGCCAAAGATGCGGCACCCCGGCAATTTTTGCGGCAAAGGCGCCATCTGCAACAGACAACGTTGAGCTATGAACTATATCTATATTCTCTTTGTTTATGATTTCTACGAGAGCGGAGATCCTTTCCTCCAAATTGGAAAGAAATTGAAAATAATGCCTTTCACCAAAATGGAATGGTATTGGGGTCCAAGTATCGATAGAGGTAATGACTATTTTAATATTAAGTTCATCGAGGTATCTTTTAAGTGGACCCTCGGAAGGCAATGCGACGATTAATCGGAATTTTTCTTTACTGCAATATCTGCAAAGAGTTCTTAAGGATTTCTCCACCCCGCCACTCCCCGCGCCGTGCATAACGATGAGGACGTTCATCCTAGGAATTGTCTTTCCGGTTTCACTGCAGTTCAACACTATCTTCTCCATATCTTAATTGCAAGGAATCCTCTAAAGCCAAGAATGGCAAGTGCCTTAAGAATTCCCAGGAATATCTCCCCTCGTTGCCCCCTTCGAAAATGTTCCACACTTTTCCAATAGTAATATTTAGCTACATGTCTCCGAATTTTCCTTTCATTACCTGCTTGGCAAACCAGGTCTTTTATCAGCTTATAAACTGTCCATACCCATCTTAGCCTTCCTTTGTGTTGATATAATACTTCGAGGGCAAACAAACTCTCGAGAATCTTTCTATCTAAAGCTACTTTGTTTTCGCAAACCAACTCTTTAAGTTCAGTAAGGTCTCTCGTAACGAAATCGTCCAGGTCCAATCTGGCCATTATCCTCGCTCTGGCCACAAGCGCATCTCCCATATGGTCTTCCACTTTTTCGCCAGGGTTTGGCACGTCGAGATACATATGCACGGGCATTGTCTCATAAAGCTTGCGAAAAACTAATCGGTCTTTTACCAAGTGTTGTTCGTTACGCTCCGAATTTGGATGGAGATCGAATGAAGGGCCGCGTACTCCGTCGTGGCGGCGAAGAATGCAGGTAGGGCGGTCAATCCGCAAACCACGAAAGGAGCGACAAAGCCTTAGGTTCATCTCTCGATCTTCGGAACGGGAGAACGACTCGTCAAAAGGCCCCACAATATCGTAGCACCGTTTACGAACAAGCATTGCCTGTGGAGTCATGGAACCAATCCCCTCACCTGAAGCCCCCATGACATAAGCTAGAAAGAGCGATTTTGCTAGTCCCCGAAAGGGCTCATAAGTTTCGACAATTTTCAGAATGCCAGTTTCTGGATCAGTTATAGCCACATGGTAGCCCGAATAAGTGAAATCAACTGATGGGTCATTGCTGAAGGCTTCTAGGTGTGTTTCCAGGGCACCAGGGAGAGAGATATCATCGTCATCGAATATCCATATAAACTCCCCAGTGGCATGAGCTAGGCCCATGTTCAGAGCCGAAGCCTTGCCGCCGTTTGGTTTTTCGAGATAGACGATCCGGCTTCTGTAGGGAGCAAGCGCCTCAAGCGTTCCGTCCGTGGAGCCATCGTTAACAACAATTATTTCCGATGCAGGCACGATTTGAGCCAAGAGCGCGTCGAGGCACTCAGGAAGGAAATGGGCACGGTTATAAGTGGGGACAATGACTGTGACTCGACTATTCATAGTATTCCCTAATCTTGATCCGCAATAGTGATCGCATTCGCCCTCCCCCGAAGTTATTGGTGATCCTTGGGGTTAGCGATGGAATCGAAAAATGATAAACTTCCTAACCATCGAAGATCCCGCGCAGTGTGCTGCGGAGAGCTTCAATTCTCAAAAGGATATGTCAAATCTTGTTCAGATTCCGCACATTATTGGGGCAATCTCCGAATCGACGGATAATATAATCTCTTAAACCGTAAATTTGTGCTACAAAACGTGCATCTGACGGTTTTTTTCTAAAATCTTTTAAATATTTGACTGTAGCCCAATATATCCGCTTGATAAAATTATATTGGTGATAATTTCCAATGTAAAAACGAGGTGAAAATTCGTTAAGGAGCCTTATATACACTCTTATATGCACCCCTAAAATCTCTACAAGACTTAAATTTCTTTCAGCCCATAAAAGTTTATTTCTTACCACGAAGTATTCATACATTGGGGATGAGTCGCCACCGAATGACACCGCTATCTTATGCCAAACCTTAGCTTTTGGGACAAAAAGGCATTTATATCCAGAACGTCTCGAGCGGAAGCACCAATCCGTTTCTTCATAATTTAGAAAGAATTTTGACTCTAGATACCCAACTTTTTCAATTACTTCTTTTTTGAAGAATAATGCACATCCACATACATAATCGCTCTCAGAGTAACATTCATATGTTATCCCATCGTCCACCTCTCCTTCCCCGATATTGGTGAAGTTACATTTTTGTTTATTCCATGTTGTTCCTGCAAATTGAATTTTGTTTGGCTCAGAATAGTAATATATTTTTGCCCCAAGGATTCCTGCTTCCGGGTACAGATAGCTGGCTTCCAAAAAGGCATTGAGCAGTTGGGGGTCGACAGTGGTATCATTATTTAACAGCAGGATATATTCAGCAGCATTATTGATGGCATATCTAATACCGACGTTGTTGCCAGCCGCGAATCCGAGATTTTTTCCAGTAGCAATTAAGGTTACCTCTGGAAATCTCTTTGTGATTCCCTTCACCGAATTATCCGTAGAGCCGTTGTCCACGACTATGACTTCAAAATTGAGGTAATTAATTTTCTTAACGGAATCCAGGCACTCCAGAGTGTCTTGCAAGCCATTCCAATTAAGGATTATGATGGAAACTCTGGGGCTTTGCATTAGTTTATGATAATCCTCTGAAAAAGTGGCCTATGGTTTGCGCTCAGCCAAACCTGGACTAATAAGCCGCCAAATATTTGCGAAGAACTTGTAAGCAGGCCTATTTTCCATCCAGGAAATTTGCGACTGCAGTTGACTGATTTTCTTATCTTTCCCAGCAAGTAAGTTATTTTGGGAGCGTTTAAGTTCACTATGCCTCTTCCGCAATGCATCGATGGCCTCGAACCATTCATTTTGGTCTGCAATATAGGTTCGAACACGCTTAATGAGATAGCGCGATTCGTCCAATAGTGAATTGTGGGGAGAAGCTAGATTAGCCTAATCGCGGAGATGAAGATACAATGCTCTGCAGATCGTGCCCAGTTCCCCAATTTCGATATCGCTCTGATCATGTGTGTATCGCCAATGGCGTAAACTGTGATCCAAAAACTCATTTAGAAATACCAATATTTCTGAGTTGGAAGGCTCAAAGTTTAGTCCCAGAAATGCACTCAAACGTCGCAGCTGGGTTTCCGGTTCCTGCACCATAAAGTCGAAATCAACGACAAGACCACCATTAAGTAGTAAAGTTTCCAATCCTGCAGCCTGGTATAGTACCCATAGACCAAGCGCGTGCCCTCGGGGCATATCATTTCGTTTCTCCAACGATGCCGCAACACTTAGGGGATGACGATTCGCAAGTATGTATACCGGATGGACACCAGCCTCCGACAGTACCTTCTGCCAGAAGGGAAGGAGTCGTGTTATGCGGGGATCTTTAAGGCCCCACCAGGAGAAATCGCCGAAATGTTGCCTGATTAAATTGACAGCGCGTGTTAAAAAATGCTCTAATAATTCCTGAGACATTTGGGGTACGAGCAAGGAGTCCCAGCCACAATGCATTGCTTCAAGGATCTCTTCAGTCAGATCATTGACATCCTGGTCCTCAAAGAAGCCCTTTGGATTGTCCTCTTTCCCACCCATAAGGTGCGTCCCTAGATGGACTCCCAGAGCTGCGAGTGCGCGTGTTAATACTGAGGTGCCGGTACGGTGCATTCCGAGCACTATGACGGCTTGAGCCAAGTTTGCGCCCTCGCTCATTTTTGCCTTCCCCATTTTACTCTAGGCATAGTATTCCTCGGACTCCAATATGCGACATAGATATTGTGCCCTTTCTATTATGACTGCTAGGCTGCACATAATACGACAGTAGCTTTAATTATTTGCTGCAAATGGCAATTCGCCGACCGCTCCAATAGATCAAAGCAGTAATTCAGGTCCAGACAGTGAGGCGCTCCCACCCCCGCCTTCTTACAACGTCGCCAAAGACTTAGCGCGGAATCAATACCGTTACGAATGACATGAATAATGCGAGCTTTCGGAAACAGTTTCAGCCACAGTGGTAGCGTCAGGGTTGTGCGTGGGTCTTTCCAGCCCCAAAAAGGGGGGGCTGTTTCTTGATAGCAGCCGTTTCTTGTTGAACATAGGCTGGATGGATGAACGATGTATAACTTTATATTCGTTATGCGGGTGATCCTTGCCCTCTAATTCAATTCCAGCTTCCCCGAAAGTTTCAAAAAATCCAGACCACAGGAGGTGCTGATTTGACAGTATTCGCCACATTACTTTGGTGCTACTGGGGAGATTGGTGCTCTGGAAGCTAGGTGGAATCTTGGCCCATGATGCATTAAAACAATTGAGGATACTATCGTTGAACGCCGCGAAAACAACCGTTTCGCTATTTGGGGCGACAAGTCCCGATCCAAAATACCCACCAGCGCCGCGAAGCAGCCGCGTAACGAGGCTCGTTCCCGAACGGTGCATGCCGATAATAATGAACGGTGAACCATAATCCGATCGCAATCGGCGCGCGAACCGTTCAAACTGCCATCGGATCAGAAACCGCCTAACAATACGTTTTGTCTTCGATATATATTTGTTCATCCCTTTATGTTTCGCTTCCATGAGCAACAGTGTTATAGGCATTAAGTAATGCACATATTCAAATCAAACGTCGTTATTTACTGACTCGTCTAGTGTAAAAAGGCCTTAATATGTTGTATCGTAGCGCATCGTTCGTTTTCGGGCTTTGCGAAGTGCGTAAGCATCTAGCCGAATAAAATGAGGCGCAAAGCCCGCATTAGGCGAAGTCGCGGCGAAGATTATCGCCTCCATTGTTTAATGCGTTGTGTGAACCGATTTATCGTCAAACCAAGTCTTACATAAGGATGTCTTTCCATCCTTGGAAGTCTGTTCTCGTGCAATCCTGTCTCACTTCCTACGGGTGATAATCTATTAACGCTTAAGTCTGGGATATTATACTCGTTTTCTGGATGAACAATCACCATCCACGTCTGTCCGTTCGGATGGGGCCAATCAATGGGTTTACAGGTCAGACTTCGATCTTCAACGAGATTTTTCATATACTCTAGTGTGTAGGTAACACAGCCGGGATAAACCCATTCATTACCTGTATAGTTTTGGTTCCCTTCAACAAAGGTAGCAGCAAAGATAGAAGTTGGGCTCATCACCTTTTTCGCTTCAGATAGGCACTTTTTAATCTGTGGTTCGGGGGCGTGAGAGAAAATGGACTGAGCTAGGATGAAATCGAACTCTCGGTTAAATATGCTCAAAGTGAAGTTGTTATCATAACTAAAGACTGGCTGCTTGATACGTATTATGTCCTCACCGAGCTCGTTTTTTATTCCATCTTCAATCAACCACTGCTCGGGTTCAAGTCCCCAATACCGTCCTGGCGATAAATAAGGAATAAAAAGCCTTCCTGCTCTCAGCGAACCACATCCAATATCCAGGAGAAAGTGATGTTCTCTTAAACCAAGGGAGGTTAGTAGATTGAACTGCATTGCACTGACAAGGTCATATTTCTCGGCTGGTCCAACAAATGCTCTGTAATGACGGGATCCAATAGGAAGATTTTTGCTAGTTTGATCTTGGTGACATTCAGGTGACATTGAAACACCTCCTGATTAAGATTACGGAGCCGCGTTTTCGGCTATCGTAGGGCTACATGGCCACATCTAACTTACCTGAATTATTTGATGACTTAGTTGCGAAGTAGGCCTCGCCTCCTAATTTCCATTGGGTCGATAGATTCAAAGTCCGCAAACCTGCGTCACGCACTTCCCCGTCTGTCGTGGTGACAGAGAACATCTTGAGGGTTTCACCGTGAAATAGCAAACGCCGGTGTTGGTCGAGGATACCGAACCTGATACAGTAAGCACCAGCCACAAGCGGAAACGAAGGGACAATATATTCGACCTCATGTACTCCAGCAGGATAATCCGGTCGGTCGTCAAAAAGAGCCGTAGAGCTTGAGCTAAGGTATACAAAGTCCGTTGTGTGCGTACCAACAACTATTTCCGGCTTTTCAAGGGGTCGCTTCAGTTCAAAGCGCACCCGTACCCGCAACATCCCCCGGGATTCGATTTCATCTATCAGCCGGCCGTCAGCGTCGAGGATATCGATACCAAGGAGTTCCAGCTCTCCAGATGTTTGAATCTTAGCCTTGTCTTCCTGTTGCTTGCGGAAGTAGGACTGTACCTTTTCGTTACTACGCTGATAGAAGTCATTGCACACCTTCTCAGACTCTCCATCGGTTAGAACCTTTCCCTGATCCAGCAGTATCACCCTATTACACATCCGCTCCACCTGCCGGATATTGTGACTGACAAGTAAAACAGTCTTTCCTTGCTTCTTGATTAGCCCCTCCATCCGGTCAAAACACTTCCGCTGAAACGCAAGGTCGCCAACTGCCAGCACCTCATCGATAATCAGGATATCTGCATCCACACTGGTCGCAATGGAAAAGCCCAGGCGAATCATCATGCCTGAGCTGTAGCGCTTGATCGGAGTATCGATAAACTCTTCCAGTTCAGCGAATTCCACGATCTCGTCGAATTTGTCTTTGATTGCTGCCCGGGAGAGGCCCATGATTGAACCGTTGAGAAAGATGTTTTCTCGACCAGTGAGTTCAGGATGAAGGCCGGCGCCCACATCGATCAGCGGCGCTACTGAGCCCCGAACCTTGATCTCGCCCTTTGTGGGCGTGCTGACACGGGCTAACAGCTTCAACAGGGTACTTTTTCCCGCACCATTGGTGCCGATAATGCCCAGCACTTCACCCTCTTCGACCTTGAAATCAATGTTGTCAAGGGCCTTGAACGGTTCTTGCTTTGGGACTGCCCTGCCGCGGAACCGGTCGATGTTGCGCAGGAAACTCTCCTTGAGGCTTTTCATCTGCCCAAGGCGATACTCTTTGGTTACATGATTGACTTCGATTATGGCCATAGTGTACGTACCTCTGAATCAAAATCACATTAGACAGGATCTACAGGATTTCACGGATTATTTTTTTCTTTTCTCAGTTTCCTGATGAAACTGATAAAGAGCAATCCGCTTGCGCGGAGGAGTCTGTCGGTTGGTTTTTTTGATAGTCTCAGGGACTTAATACGCTATCTTTCGCCCATGTCGGAAAGGGGCTGGCTGGGCTGGACCTCGTGTTCCCTGGTGAGTTTATGGACGGATTTGCGATGATATCAATTCGATACATATTGCGTTGCTCCAGAAAGGTTAACCCTTGGCAATGAAAAACTAATCTCGTCCAAAGAAATGAACTTTGAGGCATCAATTATTTCTATTTCAAGTGGATTGCCATCTTGGTCAAGATGTAAAATAACGCCTTCTTTCAGATCAATAGAGTCTTTAGGAATGCCTGGCTTCAGTTCAATGATGCATATATCGGCATCACTTGAGTATTTTATCTTCATAAGTGAATCCCCCCTGGAAGTACCTATCAATAGACGGAAAGTAAACAGTTATCAGGACCGGCAAAGCCCCAACATATTCGTAAACAGCCCTTATCAGATGTTTTCCAACCACTTTATGAGCGATATACCTCTCAAAATGACCGATTAGCACCTCATCCGGCAGCAAGAGACATTCTCCGATTTGTTCAATGGAAAGCTGCCATTTTTCCGCTCTTTCGATGGAATGATTCAAAAAAAAATTTGTAACTTCAAACTGATTTCAGAGAATTAGCAGCACTACGACGGGAACTTAGTTATAGTGGAATGTACTATGCCGCTTTTTTTAAGTCGGAGTTGTCAGCGATGAAGGTTGAATAGGTACTCAGCGACATTGGCTTGCCTGTTCTTATATACTGTCGCAAACTCTCTTTCATATATTTGGGAAAGGAGATTCCACGTAATTTGCAGGTCACATGAACAGACAGTAAAATCGCATATGCGTTTGCCCCCTCTGCAGACACGCTGCCCCCGGATATTTTACGCTTGAGCACACCTATACGAATCAGGAATTCTCCATAGTTGTTGTGACAGGGGGCTTCCGGATGTTCTACAAATGTCAGTATCCGTGGTTGCTGCCTTTTGACCTTTTTTATGATCTCCTGCAAAATATCATCCGGATTAGGCCAATTCAATAAATCCTCTAATCTCTTTTTCAGCCTATTCAGACGTCTTCGAAAAACCATTTCGCCTAATTTTTCACGATTTGCCTGAAGCCGTTCACCATCACGCAAAATCCTACGTAATTTCACATAAAAGCTCACAATATCTGACAGATGCGGAAATGCGTCACGGAACTTCCTTATCTTCCTCAACAGATGAGCCATACAACTCTGTTGCTCGCAGATCAGTTTTAAATACGCACGCCACCCATCTACCACCAGGAGACCAAGAAATATTTCTCCAAGTACCCTGCGGACTACAGACCCACCACGAGTTTTGTCGACTGTAAAGTATGCTGAATCTTGTGTGCCAAAAACCCATAACCACCAGTTTTTAGCCCTAACACGCCAGCCTGTTTCATCTGCATGCAAGGTCACTGCATTATTGATATCTCCAAGAATTTCATCATATACATCTTTCATTATCCCGGCAACTCTAATCACATGTCGCGAAAGCCCCGAGGTCGATATTTTCAGGCCAAAAAACGTTTTCACATAATCTTGGATCTTGGTAAACGGTAAACATAAGGCCACCCACAGGTAGCAGATCAATATGGTACTGTGCTGTGATCACCTCTTTACATTCATCACAATACTTCTTCTCTTGCTCTATTTGTATGACTTCCAGCTTTTCAACAACATCCGGAATGTCCTCAATGATTCGTTCATTGGTGCTTTCAAGTGGCTCTTGATCACTTAAGTCTTTTCCACACAGGCTACAACGATCAACCTTCGCCTTCTCTGTACGGTTGGGTTTAATATCCTTGGGACGATTGCCTGCACCTTTTCGTGGCTTTTTCCCTCGCCCCTTGCGTTTTTTCTTCCCTTTGCCGTCATTACCCACGCCTTTTTCTTCCCATTCTGGCTGCTTTGATGATGGCTTATTTGCATTCGTATTTACGGACTTGATTTTTTGACTTATAAGCGCTTCCTTTAGTTTTGCATTTTCCGCCTTAAGTTCGTTGATATTTTTTTCTAATTCGATATATTCTTCACGTAGGCTTTGAAGCGCCCTTAGGAGTTTGTTTTTGGATAGTTTGGATAGAGCTGTGTAAGCTATTGATAATATATCTTTTATGGTCATTTGATACCCTAAAGCAAATACGAATTTATCGTAAGGTATCACCCATTGATGCAAATGTCTCCCTTTTTTTTCAAAAACCTCAATTTTTTTCTGAAATCAGTTTGAACTTACCAAATTTACATTAGACAGGATTAACAGGATCATCAGGATTTTTTGTTTTCTCAGTTTCCGGATGAAACTGAGAAAGAGCAATCCGCCTTTGGCGGAGGGAACTTTCCTTGTTTCCCGTAACATTCTTAGTTGATGGCTGATGGGATGGTGCACTGGGCACAGAGTATGGAGCATTTTGAAAAATGGCTTTGACCTCAGTCTGGAGCGGTATGATTACAAGCTGTGTGGGTCCCTCATCCTTATTGGTATTGATGGTAGCATGGGACAAAAAGACCCCTTGTAAAAGAACTTAGGAGTATATCTTGAAAAAGGCAGTTTTGCTGATATAGTCACACACCAGTTTGATATCAGTCAACACATCTTCAAAACCGATAATGAGAGGAACGGTGTCACTGTCAACAAGAAGAGCTTTTAATGATATGGGAGGGGAGAGCCCCTTTTTATCGAGAAAAATTATGAGAACTTGGGCTAATTTACCAGATAAAGTGCCAGAACCTAACCCTAGCAATTTGATGGAAGTAGGAAAAATCCGTTTTATACTGACTTTTTCCCAAACATGTTTTGGTATAAGGGTTATAGGGCTGCCCGTATCAATAATTGCTTTGTATGGATCAGTCCAGGCTTTTGAAGTTTTCAACCGGAGAGAAGCGATTAATCTTATCAAGCGAGTCGAAATGCCAACAGAGAGAAGCTCTGAATCAAGCTTGGTTTCAAATTCTAAATCGATCTTAATAGACACGTATTCCCTTCTCAGCAAACAGGATAACGAACTCCTGATCACCCACCTTTTCTCTGGCAATCTGTTCCGCTTCCGACCCGCTTCTGCTGGCTGCTATTATCTTCTTGTCAAAAATGACCACCCATCGATTCGGATATTTTGCAGAAATTTCGTTCATATGCTCATAAGCCCACTCGCTGTTCTTCCAATATTCTTTGGATACAGGAGAAGGAAGCCTCATCTCTGCTGCTTCTTCTACACTCAATATTGGCATAATAAAGGTCTCCTTTTGTTGAAAGGACTTCCAATATGTCCTTTATAACAGATAACGTGGAAAATGGCAAAACCTCAAGAGAAGAGCCCATGGTCACATCTTAAATATTGAATTTAGACAGGATTTACAGGATTCACCGGATATTTTTTCTTCATTACTTCCGGGACGGAAGTGATGAAAGAAATCAAGTCAATCCTGTTAATCCTGTCTGAAATAGATCTGTAAGTTTGACGTACAATTAGATCACATCCGCAAAGTAGGCTTCTGCTCGTTTGAATATGAGGTAGCTTATGGGCAAGATAATTCCCATCAGCAACATGCCCGGCCAAAGAACGGCAAAATCCGGTGGCTTCCCTTGGAGCAATGTGCGCTGGAAGGCATCGATGATGCCGGCGAGGGGGTTCAGTGTGTAGACTGTATAAAGGATATTCGACCATTCACCCGCCGCATGATTAACAAGCAGTGTCTTTTTGACCAGGGAAAGCGGGTAGATTACGGGCGATGCATACATCAGCAATGAAAGTAAGACCGGCAATGCCGATGTTATATCACGATAGTAAACGTTCATTGCGGCCCCTGTAAGGCTGATGCAGAGTGAGACGATGACTGTATAAAATATGATAAACGGCACCCACAACGCGTATACTGTTGGTACCATCTGGTAGTAGATCATTAATCCGGCAAGGATAAAAAAATTAATACCTAATTCCACCAGCTTGGTGATCACGGCGGTGAGGGGAAGGATCTCACGGGGAAAATAGATCTTGCGGATCAGCATGGCATTCGATACCACGCTGTTGATGCTCTCCGAAGTCGCTTCCTGGAAAAAAACCCACGGCATAAGGGCCGCAAAGGTCAGGATTGGATAAGGGATGTCACCGGTTTCGATGCCTACGAAGCTCCTGACAAGCGTGAAGATGAGCATAAGCATCAACGGCTTCAACATCGTCCAGGCAAGGCCGAGGTAAGCCTGCTTATAACGAACCACAATGTTTTTCCAGGAGAGCGTGAACATCAACTCGCGATACTTAACCAAGTCTTGAGCTACTCTAATCATAATGCTCTCCAAAATGAGGAAGTATCTATAATCGGTGAAATGTAGTGTCGATATTCGGGGCTATTCGGCCAAGCTGCCAGGTGCTTCTTAGCTATTAGCTTTGGTCTGTCTAATATGTTGGGACATCTCAAGCTTGCACTGACCCGGCGCAAAGGCATTGCCACCACCTTTTCAAAAAATTCTTGCGTGCTTAATGATATCATAGTAGAGTAAAAATAAATCAAACATTTCAATGAAGCACTGACTGTTTATTACCAACGTCCTCTTAAATCAATGGAGTTTATCATGCTACTGCGTATATTAATTACCATTCTCTTTTTGTCTTGCTCCCCGGTCTGTTTTGCTGACCATGAACAGTATCTGAAAGACAACGCTGGTCCAGATCGAGCTTATGAACGCGAACTCCCTTTATTGCCCGCCTATTGCAGGTGTAAAGCTGCCATAGACAGAAATCGATATAAACACGAGGGAAAAAAGTGGGGACGTGTCTTCAAGAGTAAGGGTAAGCGAGGCAAAGAGTGGATGCACGTGCATCATTACTGTTTTGGTTTGATAGCGCTAAGCCGTGCACAGAGGGGCCTCGGAAAGCGTGCCCACTTATTGTCCAGGGCGGAACAGGAATTTAACTACATGTTTAGGCATTCGAGCCCCAAATTCATACTAATGCCAGAAATACATCTAAAAATGGGTATTACTCAGAAACTCATGGGCAGAGATGCTAAAGCCGTTGAGCACTTCATCAAAGCCACACAACTGAAAAGAAATTACGTTGCTGCCTATGTACATATAATCGATTTTTTCAAAGAACATCAGAATTATAAAAAGGCAATAGAAACTGCTAAAAGAGGTCTAAAATATTCACCGAATTCCAAGGCACTTAAGGCAAACCTGAGGGAGTTGCAATCTTTGTCTACGACCAAACAGTAAAGTTCTTCACCGCGAAGAACGCCAAGGAACGCAAAGAAGACTGTGGGCCTATAAAATCAAAAAAACAAGTGATCAGGTGACACTACGTGATATCTGATAAGGGCAATATTGGGGGATTTGCCTGGACTTGTTCAACGGTTTGTGCAAGCAACGTTAGACATTGCACTCATATTATCATTTTCATCGAAACTGAACACAGCAAGGTACAATGCAGTTGACGAATTCGACGAAAAACTAAGAGTCTGTTTCGAACCGGGCTTTGCCATCAGGTCAGAGGCAATGACATTTGCCGCCCACCAGTTCATGAGACTTTTGTCGGTAGTTGTGTGCTCAGAAATGGGCTTCTCACCAAAAACAATGTGATAACGAAAGGCATCTGGTGGAGCTGTCCAAACCAAAGAAACGTCTGGACCTTTTCTGACAGCAATCAAATCAGCAATGGCAGGCGGACGCACGGTATCCTTCTTGGGATTCTCTCGTATGAACTGGGCATATCTACCTTCAAATTGCCCTTTCCATTTTCCAAAATTCCCATAAGGTTTTGCCCCGCCATTAATACCGCCCTCCATGTAGCGGTTTAGATGATCGAGATACTCCCTCTTTCCAGTATGCAGGTAATACCAGGCCTGGGGATCAACAAATGTTAAGGCTGTTCCATTGGACGCGCCAACTTCACCAGCCGAGGCATCGATATAATTGCTGAAATTACTGAAATTGTAGTTCCATGCCATATATCCGGAAACAAACTGAAATGCCTCAGCGTATGCCTGCCAGT
Organism: Deltaproteobacteria bacterium; assembly: GCA_019307135.1. Lineage (GTDB taxonomy): Bacteria > Desulfobacterota > Desulfobacteria > Desulfobacterales. Next base: position 4,799 of record JAFDKF010000020.1, on the reverse strand, counting down.
TTTTCCCCTTGATCTCTTCCATAAAGCTTATGATTGCACGCAATAAATAACCAGCTTGCATGCCCGACTCACCATATCTCCCACAACACAGGCTGTTTCTGAATCCATAATAAGGCCTTTGACTCTTCCGGAGATTACTACTTATATATTTGCTCATCTTATCAATTATTGTGGTGTCACCTGTAACCCTGTATGCCTGTAACGCGTTGGCGAGCATGTGACCAATGCCCCTGCTGGAGTTATCACCAGTTCTAGGGATATCCAATGTTCCTTTCCTAAATTCACCAACAAATTCATACCAATCCCTAATCCAAGGATTTCCGGTAATGTAGTATGTTTCTTCAACGTGATAGAACCAGCCATGCTGGTCATCACGCGGCTTAACATCGTTGCCTGTGCCATTCAAATACGGAGCATCTAAATGCGGCTTTTTTTGTTTTCGCCAGCTCCATCCGAAATAGGGATGTTGAGTAAGTTTCAAGCGTTCAAAATCATTCTGGTAATCGTAGCCGGCGACCCATTGTGGTCTGACATTCAATTCGCCCACTCCAAACTGTTCAGCATAGTAAAAGTCGCTGGGGTTTTGGGTTACCAGAAAACGAGTGACGCTGTACGCCCAGCCCCCGGCATTGGCAGGAGCTTTTTTTCTTCGCACATCGACTAAAAAATTATCCCAATTAAAATTATATTTGTTAGGTCTACTATGATTGAACATAGGTAAGGGGTAGGTATATATTCGTTTGTCAGGGATCGATTTACTCAAATTGGCTGGGATTAGTCCTCCCATGTCTAACGTAGCCCTCGTTTGCGAATACCAGTCAGTTGGAAGTGCCGCAACCGGAGGATACTGAAATGTCTTAGCGAGGTTCTTAAGCTCATCATTGGAGGTCTTCGCACTATGAAAATAGAGCAAAACTTCTTTGTAAACGTGCTGCATATCTTCCAACCAATACAAGCCGGTTGGGCTGATCCGCCTTTCGTGCCATTGTGCGCTCCAGTTCGGGAAAAGGTCAATGCTCAGCTTGTTTTGACTATCTATCGATAAACCATTCGGCCAGGTCTGCCAAAAATAGCGAATCATGGCAGCCACCCCTCTATCGGAGTCGGCCACATCGATAAACTTGCCGGTTACGTTTTTTGACAGAAAATCAGCGCTAAGAGTGGCTGACTCGAGCACGTCGTTGGGCTGCATATCGTAAATATTGGTGACATCATGAAATTCCTGAGCAAGATAGAGGCCATTTCCTCTTTGACGTTGATACACGGTGCCGTCGCCAAGCCCCACCCTAACAGTCGGATTATTGTTCAAATCGAGGGCAAAATCGAGCTTCATTTCCTCAAAATACAGGGGCCATGCCCAGGTTTTGTTCTTCGCAGAATTTTGTAGCTGGTAATCAATTTTTATGAAGGGTTTGTTTGCATAGGCGTATATTCTGACAGCAAAACCATGGGTGTGATTTTCGGTGTCGTAATATTTCGTCAAAGCTTCTGCGCGAATCACTGTCCTCATGGGCCCGGATTCCTCAATTTTAAATGTTATGTCTTTGCGAGAGGAATCGAGTTGAATGTCATTGGGAAGACGACCTATGAAAATACCCCCATTTTTATGGCCTGATTTAATGACCTTCTCCCATTCTTGGAATACTTGATCATTGTTTTGGTCCAGCCATACTTCATCCAGGATAGTGAAGCGTTTTTTGTTTGTCGTAAACTTGAGCGGGCCAGTCATAACGGTAATGACATTCGCGGTTTCTGTCACTTTTAAAGAAGTAACGAAATCGTTACCAAAACCATCATCCTTAAGGAAATATTTAGAAATGCCTGTGCCTTTCCTTGTGAAGGCTTTTACCGTTGGCTGGAAGTTAACCTTGACATGCCGGACGCTGTTGTCTTTACCCCACCATCGGTTCAAAACATCGAACTGGGCAGGTATAGTAGCTCCTGAGGCGTCTACCAATCTAAATTTGTTTATGTCATAGTAGGTTCCATATGGAAGAGGTACGACAGAGGTAATGGGATAGGCTTTTGCGCCAACACCTGCGGTTTCTTTCACCGTCAGGGGGACATTCAAGCTAGCTTGGCAGTGTTTTGCATCCAGTGCCGCTATAAACACAATACAAAAAAAGATCGAGAAATTATGCCGAGACCTCATGAGTGTTATTAGCCCAAATGTTTTTGTAATGTACCAGCTTTTATTGCTTCTGAAGCCAGAGTTCCAACATCAATAGTACCCACAAATTGTCCCCGTACGCGAACTTACGGGACGTTATTGACTACGTTGACTTCCGAGAGTTCTGTCCTCACAGGACTTTTGGTCCGGTGTGGTTTTCGTGTCGTATTTGTTGACCTTTAAGACAAGATCAACCGGTTCCTGGTTTCTTGTTTCTGGGTGATAGGTGCCGGTTTCCGGGTGCTGGTTGTGCCGACAGTCGACAGGATTGACGACATTGTTTGGATTTGTCTTTTTTCTTGGATATTCAATAGTCTTGCTTTTGCCGGTGAGGAGTTTTATGGCCTCGGTCACGATCAAGCAGCCGACCATGTTGGTTACAAAATTTAATCAAGGAGCCGTGGGATGAACATGATTACGATCGAATTCGACGATTTCATCTGCATTCATTTTTGTCAATGGTTTGGAGTTGCCAAATTTTAGGCGGTTCGACCAGGATTCCAGTATGCTTTGGCAGGGAGACGTTCTAAGCCGGCTGTAGGGGTCGGGCCGTGCTATCATATTGAAATATCAGGATTAATGTTCCAGAAGTAACAGCATTTAACGGGGCAGGCTGCGATACTGAAGAAGAGCCCAGGGTCACATCTTAAATATTAAATTTAGACAGGATCGACCCCAGTACGATGGTTCCCACCTACCCCAGTACCATCTGCCGGAGCTACGGGGCAGGCGGGGCGGGCGAGCGCAGTGAGGCGGCCAGGGCACAAGCGGACAGGGCTTCTTGCCTCTAAAGTGGGCCTTGAAAAATTTGGAGCTGTGCGGTGCCCGCCAAATCGATTTGGGCGGGATAAACCCGCCCCTACGGGAATCTGGCCATGAGAATCAGGTTATTCGGAAGGACTCAGGAATCATCCAACCGCACAGGTGGAAAAATTTAGATAGTTACAGCGGAGATATGTTTTTTCTCCAATTCAGCTTCTTCCGCATAGACTAGAAAGGGAACTTTGGCAATCTCTATATCGAGCACCTTTAACATATCTTCCTTATTAGGTATCCTGACGAACTCTTCTTCCTTATTGAGGCAGATTTCTCCAACGATAAATAGCCCCTTTTTTGTCTTGCATAGAACTGGAACATGCCACATCTGAGTTTCTGCATTGAAACGAGGTGTCCCTGGTGTAGTCATGTTTCCAACATGGTCACAGAGAAAATCTTTTACCTTTCTGTAGACTTCCATATCCTCACTCCTCTAAAATTAGACTCCTGCCATGCCTGAAAAAATATCTCTTCTTTAGTCACAAGATTCTGTCCCATCACAGGGTCATGGTAGACAACCTTGTTGTCCATTCTCCCCAGAATTACCACGAAATGGCCGATTCCTGAAATCCCTCCGTATATCTTACCAGGATCTATCAAGGCAATGATAGGCAAATTCGCTTCAAGTATATCAAAGAAAAGCAAAGGGGTCAGGTCTCAACATTTGACAGCCTGGAAAAAGCTGAAAGCTGGATGTTGGTTGCAAAGCGAACAGTTCGAAGCTGAAAAGAGGACCCCACGGTCACATCTTAAATATTAAATTTAGACAGGATTTACCCCAGTTAAATATGGTGGTTCATTTAACGGGACAGGCAGGATTCACGGGATATCTTTGTCTCTCGCAGAGGCACTGAGGTCGCAGAGGAGAGATACATTTTTTCATTTGCCGGGAGGTGCCGGCAAATGAAAACCACTCAACCGCCTTCGGCGGTACAAAGCGAAGGAGCAGGCCAGCGGCCAAATCTTTCCTCTTGACAAGCCATTCTGTTGTCGGTCTCATGCTTTTTCTTTAGCTATGTGCAAAACTTTTTGATACATATCCTCTTTAACCCAAAAGTGATGCTCAGCGCGTAATCTATCGATCACTTGTTTAACGGATGAGACTAAACCGGTTTTCTTGGCCTTCAGTAGAATGCCCAACGTCCCTGTTATCGGCAAATTATTCGATTGTGCTACTATCCGACCATCTTTGTCGTCTATAAGAAATAATTTTGCTTTCTTTTCCAAAGCGAGGCAAATCGCTTCGGCCTCTCCTTTATGAAGCAATGGCACCATCTGTTTTGCCAGAATAGTGTTCGAAATCGGCTGGACAATTACTCGCTTTTCTTTAAGACATTTTTGCCATTCGCTGGAACTCGAAAAAATAACATTCACTTCATTAGCCACTGCTTCTGGGATATAGACAGCGCCAAACAATTTGGCTAAAAGAGAGATTTTGTCAATGTGAAGCAAATTGCTGATAGGGGTCGTATTGCTTACAATCAGGGGTCGTATTGCTTACAATCATAACGCCTGATCCAAGTGAGAGATATCCTGATCAAGTTCCTCAACATCGCCGTGAATCGCCAGGTGATGTTCTGCAAGGAATCGCTCAAAGGATAACCGATCCATTTTTAACAGATACGCTCCCTGGCCGGAGGAAATAAACCCTTCCTCATAGAGACGCAACACAAGCTCTTCCATCAGAACTCTTTGAGCCCGCTTTCGTGGTAGCTTTATCTGGGCTGCTATTTCGGGTGGAATTTGCAAACATATAGGTTGCATTATACCCTCCTTTTGGGAGTTTCATAGAGTTGTGGGCTGAAGGCTTTTT
>JAFDKF010000129.1 GCA_019307135.1 Deltaproteobacteria bacterium | reverse complement strand
TTTGAACCCTGAACCTCATAACCCAGACCGACCTGATGTCCAATTTTTGAGCAAGGCCCTAAAAACTATGGGGATTGCAGTCACTAAATAAATAGTTTTTACGAGGTCTGTATTATAACCTTTGAACCTTGAACCCTGAACCTTGAACCGATCACTTTAGGAAACAGAAGACAAATACGGGGCGTGGCGCAGCCTGGTAGCGCGCCTGCTTTGGGAGCAGGAAGTCGGAGGTTCAAATCCTCTCGCCCCGACCAATAATTTCAACAACTTCTCCCCACCCTCCCTGCCAAGATGTTAAACCCTTCTCACCTAACCCGGACAAGCCGGAAAATACGAAATACGAATATCGAAATTCGAAACAATGACCGAATCTCTAAAGCTCAAATGACCGAAACATAAGAAATCGTATTCCACAAAAAACCGCGCTGTTTTAAACATTTGGAAATTCGGGTTTTGAATTTGTTTCGGATTTCGACATTCGATATTCGGATTTATTTTCTGCCAGAAAAAACACGAATTCTAGAACTAAACAACTAAAGAGCAGATTCCTGTTCCCCTAGATATGCCTGCACCATTGCCACTAATTGTTGGATTTCTCTTGTTTGCGGAAGGTAAGCGGCAATCTTCTCCACATACTGCCGATTGTGTACCGCGCGAAATGTGGGCCTAAAATTCACATCAAATACCCAACTGATCTGGAGGAGCTTAAAATCATTGAGTGTGGCCATGTCCCTGAGGTTGGCCATCCTGTGCTGGCAAATAGCGTTTAGGATTGCAGGCGAATATGTGTTGGTGTTGGGCAGGTCCAATTCGATGGTCGAGTTCGGGCCTTCGTCCCGATGGGCATAATAGTCAATCAGCACCCGCCAGATGTCCAGCTTGTCGGCATCCCGCAAAAGACGTGCAAAAAACAGGCAGCGTTCATCTTCGTCTTCTGGCAAGGTGCGCACATTGTGGTAGCCAATCGCCTTGATGATGAGGGACTGCTCCGTATCCGAACAGATCGAGAGCACCTGGTGCCTGGCCATCTCCTTTAGCCCGAGTTCGGCATGGTTCTCTGAGATGGTGTCCTTGAAGGTGCCATAGACGGCGTACTGCTCAAATCTGCCAACATCGTGAAACAGGGCCATGGTCTCGGCCAATAACATATCCTGGCTCGCCAGGTGCAAGGCTTGGCCGAGTATAACGATCTCCTTGCAGACACGTTCGGTATGTTCCTGTTTCAGCCTGATGGTTTGATTACGAGTTGGATTATCCGTGTAATACGCAGCCACATAGTCTGCAAACCACGCCTTGAAGTACATCAAATCATCTCTATTCATCAAAATCCCTGCTTTTTTTCCTCAAACTGTCCCAAAATGAAAAAAGCCGTTGGAGCAACGGCATCGGGACTTATTGAACGTCTTAAGCCCATAGATCATCAAATAAACAATTTCAAATTTCTCGCCTACCTAAATCCGCATTCCGCATTCCCCAATCCGCATTCTTAATATGGTGGGCCGTATAGGAATCGAACCTATAACCTCCTGATTAAGAGTCAGCTGCTCTGCCTGGTTGAGCTAACGGCCCCGATCACATGTTTTTATAGAAGACTAAAAATTACCTAGTTTCCATCCAGAAATGGCCCTTTTCAGCAATCGCCGACTTCGCCATAGTAGCCTTCTTGGCTACGACCTCGCCCTTGCGGGCAGCCTGACGGCTGTCCAATTCCGCTGTCCTGCGGAATTGTCCTTGACCTTGCGAAAAATTGCTCATTTCTGAATTGGAAACTGACGATAGTGCCCGTCATGTGAAAATTCATTAACGGATGGGCACTACCTAACAATTTTGGGGTTCCCTGTCAATTTTTTTCTGAAGCTTCATCTCCTTTTTCAGCCGGAACTACCAGGTCACCACTCCAATTCTCTTTCCCCGCCGAAAAGCCGATCCCTTCGACACTGACCCTTCCGGCTTCTACATCCACTTCGAATTTTACCGGCAGGAACTGTTCAATCACCCACATGTTGGTCACCAAATGTTTTGTTATCCTGCCTGCGATCAAGGAAGACCGGCCTTTGGCTAAGGCCATGTAAAGGACTAACTGGTCGGCTAAGTGGTCGTCAATAGCCGCCCCAGAGGCCATGAATTTAAAAAAATCTGAGCAGGCATCGTCGGCAACCTTTTCAGCGGGCTTGCCTCTTTTGCCCAAGGAGGTAAACCCGACCGCCCCGTTTTCAAACCTCGCCCCCACAAAGACCACAGTGCCAGTACCCTGGGAAGGGCCTTCCAGGAGTTCAATTTGGGGAACCTCATGCCCGTGCCCTCTGTAACGCTTGAGAACCTGATTTCGCTGCCTCTCCGCAATACTTACGGGAAGATTTGACACGGCGGAGAGCGCATAAGTATCTTGCAGTTCACCCCGCCAGGTGCGGTCAATGCTACAAAGTCCTGTCACTGGCGATACGGATGCAATGACCTTCCCGCCCCCCTTTGGATACCAACCCCAACGCTCTATCTCCACCCGTATGGCTCCCCCCATTTGCCGGAGCCCAGGCACAAATACCTCCTTCAAGTAGTGAAAACATGGGCTCCAGGGCACATGTGTGCCCCCTGTAATGACAACCCGGGATGCCTTTTTGGCAAATAGCAGGGCAGGAACCATGGTCTGGAGCACCAGGCTCGTGGAACCTGCTGTTCCCACGTCAAGGGAATAGGACCCCGGCACGATTTGCCGAGGCTCGAAATAGAGGCGCGTGGAGCCGAGTTCCGCACCTTCGACCTTGCCTGCGGTGATCAAGGTCATGGCCTTTACTGCAATGAGGTGTTGTGGCCGCAACCCCGGCTTCTTGCGACCGGCCCGGATATTGTGGATCTCTAAAGGCCGCTGGAGTATAGCTGCCAGAGCCATGGCAGTCCTCAATACCTGCCCACCACCTTCACCGTAGCTACCGTCTATTACGATTACGGATTGCGGATTGCGGATTGCGGAATTTGGAGACAATCTCATTGACTTAAGTGTATTCGGGTATGTTCTCAAAAAGTTCGGGTATATGTTACCGCCCCTTACCTAAACTCTCTCCGGCAACACGGTTGCCTTGCTCCAAATCGAGGTTGTTGCGGAAATCATCTGGACGCAGAACGTCCCGGGGACTGGGTTCCAACGCAGAGCGTAGGAACCAGGAGTTCATCAATTTTCATTTGTTATTTTCATTCCGCAATCCGCATTCCGCATTCCGAAATCGTCACATTCTCCACGGCCTTCCACAACTGTTGCTTGCCCAACCCCGTGGCAGCGGAAAAGAGAATCAGGAAGGAAGGATCTGTGGAAAGTTCCCGGGCAATGGAGTTTCGCTGTTTGTCCTGCTTATTTTTTTTGAGCTTGTCTGTCTTTGTTAGCACCACAAGGGCCGGGATCTTGTAGTGCGCCAGCCAACCGAGCAAATCATGATCCCCCTGGTTTGGCAGCCTCCGGATATCCAAGATCACTACGACTGCGCAAAGCCCCTGGGTGGCCTCCGATCCAGGCACCGCCCCAGATGGGCTCTGCCCCGGTGGGACTTGCTCTCCCTCCCGGCGGGTCTTCAAGTATTTCTCGACCATTGGTCCCCAACTCTTGCGCACTGCCATGGAAACCCTGGCATAGCCATATCCGGGCAAATCCACAAAATAGAAGCTATCGTTAATAAGAAAAAAATTGATGGTCTGGGTACGCCCTGGCCTGGAACCGGTTTTTACCAGGTTTTTGCGGCCTAACAGGGCATTGATGAGAGAAGATTTCCCGACATTTGATCGCCCTGCAAAGGCGATTTCAGGCAGGCCGGGTGGAGGATACTGGGAAGGCTTCACAGCGCTGGTGACAAATTCAGCAGACTTGATGTTCATATTGGGTTTGTTGGGTTTATTGGGTTTATTGTGTTTGTTGGGTTTGTTGGGTTTGTTGTGTTCGTTGTGTTCGTCGGGTTTGTTGTGTTATGGATTTGACCCAATAAACTCAATAAACTCAATAAACTCAATAAACACTTAACTCCGCCAGGTACAGCTGGATTCGATCCATTCCCTCTGCAATGTTTTCCAGGGTATTTGCGTTGGTATTTTGGACCTTGGACCTTCATTCCGCAATCCGAAATCCGAAATCCGAAATCGCTCATATTACTTTATTCAACGGATATTCAATAATCCCCTCAACCCCGTTCTTGAGCAGTTCAGGGATAAGATCGCGCACTACAGAGGACGCCACGACTATTTCCACAGCAAACCAGCCCGACTGATAGAGGGGCGAAACTGTAGGCGCATTGAGGCTTGGGAGAAGTGGCACAACCTTCTTTAACCTTGCCTCGGGCACGTTCATCTTAAGTCCCACCATGTTCTCAGCCTGTAGGGCCCCTTTCAGAAGGAGTGCGATTTGCTCTATCTTTTCTCGTTTTTCCGGGTTGGCCCAGACCGCATGATTGGCAATCAATTGAGTGTTGGTCTGAAGCAGTTCGTGGATGATCTTAAGACCGTGAGCCTTAATGGTGCTGCCCGTTTCAGTCACCTCTACGATAGCGTCGGCCAAACCCGAGACCACCTTGGCCTCAGTAGCCCCCCATGAGAATTCCACATTGACATCAATACCACGTTCCGCAAAATATTTTTTTGTAAAATTGACCAGTTCAGTTGCGATCTTTTTTCCTGCCAGATCCTCCAATCTTTTGATATCAGAATCGTAAGGGACTGCCAGGACCCAACGGGCCGGTCGCTGGCTTACCTTTGAATAGATCAGGTTCTCCACAACCCTTACATCGGATTCGTTTTCAGATATCCAGTCCTGTCCTGTGAGACCCGCATCCAGCGTGCCACTTTCCACATAACGAGACATCTCCTGGGCGCGGCAGATGGCGCACTCGATAGCGTCATCGTTGATATCAGGAAAATAGCTGCGTCCGTTCATATCAATCCTCCACCCGGACCGCTTAAACAGGGCAATTGTGGCATTCTGTAAGCTGCCTTTGGGAATCCCGAGTTTGAGTTTCTCTACCATTTTATTTATTCCTAAAGTGATCGGTTTAGGGTTCACGGTTCACGGTTTTAACCCCTGGCCCAGACCTGGTTGGTGAGCGATGATAGCCTCTCCTGAGGGTGTCGCGCCAGGGCGGGCTCTGAACGTTGAACCGTTGAACCGCTCAACCTATGTTGTATACCTCCTTGGGATCAAAGATTTTCTCGCCGACCACTCGAACTGAATCCCCCTCCACCTTCTTGAAAAAACAACTCCGATACCCCGTATGACAGGCGGCCTTGCCCACCTGGTCTACCTTCAAGAGCACGGTGTCGTTGTCGCAGTCAATCCGGATCTCCTTGACCCACTGGACATTGCCAGACGTTTTGCCCTTGACCCAGAGTTCCTGGCGCGTCCGACTCCAGTATGTGGCCCTGCCCGTTTCTAAGGTTTCTCGCCATGCATCCTCGTTCATAAAGGCGAGCATCAGGACCTCGCCGGTTTCAAAATCCTGTACAATAGTTGGGATCAAGCCACCGCATTTTTCGAAATTCAGGGCAATCATATAGTATTTCGGATTTCGGATTTCGGATTTCGGATTTGGACTAAAATGGCCTCCGCCTGAGTAGTCGCAAATTAGTAGGAATTTCTCGACGATGTCAAGGATATTTGTAACTTCTCAATAAGTTAGGGTAAGACCATTTCTCGTAGGGGCGGGTTTACCCCGCCCGTAAGAGCTTTGTGCCGCAATGAACACAGGCGGGATAAACCCGCCCCTACATTAAGAATATGTGGGTTTGGGCACGGGCATCGCATTGAGATCCATAGCGCTTACATTGAAGCCGTCCCGAACTTTTTGAGAACTTACGTATATTTCAGATTGAAGATTGTCCGCAATCCGCAATCCGCAATCCGAAATATGGAAGGCCCAATGGATCTTGCTTCTTTGAACTTTTTTTGTTAAAATAAAATAATGACATATTCTCGAAAGCGATCTCGGGTCAAGGAAATAAGATCCAGACGGGGCAGGAAGGGAACCCTGGGAAGGTTTGTCTATCTTTTCTACGGGACCGTCATGGTTTTGTCCCTCCTGACCGGGCTTTTTCTGGGAGGGACTTATTTCTACTTTACAAGAGATCTTCCCAAGATAGCCTCTTTAAAGGATTACCGCCCACCTATTATCACCACTGTCTACTCGGATGACGATCGCAAAATTGCCGAGTTCTTCAAAGAACGAAGGATCGTGGTTCCTCTTTCTAAGATGCCAAAGATGCTCATCAGTGCCTTTGTTGCGGCCGAAGACTCTCGCTTTTTCCAACATGAAGGGATTGACCTTTTCAGCATAGCCCGAGCATTCTTCAAAAATATCGAAGCAGGCACCATCATTCAGGGGGGAAGCACAATAACCCAGCAGGTTGCCAAGTCTTTCTTTCTCTCACCTGAAAAAAGCTATTCCCGCAAGGTACGAGAGGCGATCCTCGCGTATCGCATAGACAAGACATTTACCAAAGACGAGATTCTGTTCCTCTATCTCAACCAGATATACTTGGGACACGGTGCTTACGGTGTTGAGGCTGCCGCTGGAAACTATTTCGGAAAATCAGCGGTCGATCTTAATCTGGCCGAGTGCGCAATGCTGGCCGGCTTGCCGCAGGCCCCCAGTCGTTATTCTCCGTTTTTGCATCCCAAAAAGGCGAAGCAGCGCCAGGTCTATGTCTTAAATCGGATGATCAATGAAGGATATATTACAAATGTCCAGGCAACCGAGGCCATCAACACGTCGCTTGACATCAAGCCCAGACGCAACTGGTACATTGAGGAGGTCCCTTACTACACTGAATACGTGCGCAAATATGTGGAGGAAAAATACGGCAGGGACGTCCTCTACAAGGAGGGCCTCACAATACATACGGCTGTCAACATCGAGATGCAAAAAGCAGGACAGGCCGTCTTAAACCACGGGCTGCAAGCGCTGGATAAAAGGCAGGGATATCGGGGTCCGCTCAAACACCTGGAACCTGAGCAGTTAGAGGCATTTTCTCAGGAGATTCAAAAAACCCTTGAGAAACACCCGCTGGAACAGGAGAGCATCATCCAGGGGGTAGTGATTGCAGTGAATGATAGTGAGCAAAAGGCCACGGTTCGCATCGGAAGCGAACAAGGAGACCTTCGTCTCAAGAACATGAGGTGGGCAAGGAAACCTGACCCGGAGGTTGCCCGCCACGACGCCAGGGTGGAGAAGGTCAGTGATGTTCTAAGAGTAGGCGATGTAATCCTGGTAAGCGTAAAGGGTCAGCAAGAAGACGCCGGGCAGTGGGATTTGTCTCTGAAACAGAGACCTGCTGTGGAGGGGGCGCTCCTTTGCATGGAGGCTGAAACTGGCTACGTAAAGGCTATGATCGGCGGTCAAGACTTCAAGGTGAGCCAGTTTAATCGCGCCATACAATCGAGGCGTCAGCCCGGTTCGGCCTTTAAACCGATTATTTACGCCGCGGCCCTCGATAAGGGCTATACGCCTGCATCCATCGTCATAGATGCCCCAATCGTGTTTGAGGATACGGAAAATGAATTCACATGGAAACCCAGGAACTATGAAGAAACGTTTCACGGTCCCACTCTTTTCCGGACTGCTCTGGCCCTGTCCCGAAACGTAGTTACTATCAAGATTCTCAGGGATATCAGCATAGATTATGTTATCGAGTATGCCAGAGGACTGGGGATCCAATCCAAGCTTACTCGGGACCTTTCCCTGGCACTCGGCTCATCAGGGATCTCACTTCTTGAGCTGGTGCGCGCTTATGCCATTTTTGACAACCAGGGATATCGGGTGAAGCCATGCTTTATAACAAAGATACTTGATCGGCATGGGAATCTTTTGGAGGAGAATCAGCCTGAAAGCGAAAAAGTTATTGAAAAAAGCACGGCGTATATCATTACCAATCTCCTCCAGGGGGTAGTTCAGCACGGAACCGGCTGGCGGGCCAAGGCCCTTAATCGGCCTGTAGCAGGCAAGACCGGTACAACCAACGACCTGCACGATGCCTGGTTCATAGGGTATACCCCACGCTACGTCACAGGGGTCTGGACAGGCTTTGATGAAGAGAAACCAATTGGCTTTGACGAAACGGGTTCCAGGGCTGCCAGTCCCATTTGGCTCGAGTTTATGCAGACAATCCTCAAGGACAAGCCTGTACAGGTTTTCCAGGTGCCGGATGGTGTGGTCTTTGCCAAGATAGATGGAGAGACAGGACTCCTGGCAGTTCCCGAATCAAAGCAGACCATCTTTGAATGTTTCAAGGAAGGAACGGTTCCTACCGAATACACGAAAAAGCCTGGTTCTATCACTGAGCCGGGTCAATTCTTCAAATCAGATATGTAAAAAGTTACGGTAAGCGTTCACGGGTTCAGGGTTTACGGTTCAGAAGTCAGAAGTCAGATCTCAGAAGTCAGATCTCAGAAGTCAGAAGTCAGATCTCTGACCTCAGACCTCTGGAGCTATCTCTGAACCTGTGAACGGCTACAAGTTACGGAATTCTCACTCTTCGGTTTTCTACTTCCTCCAGTAAGTCCTTGGACGTGTAAAGGACCACGAACTTCTCTTCCAGTTCTTTGACCAGGTTCCTGAGCTTCTCTTCCGGCAAGGGGTTGGTGCGTACGTAGACATTCCGGCGTCCCTCTTCAGCGGTTTCGTGTGTGGATAGAATGCTTACAATGCGCCCCTCATAGGAGCGGATCACGTCAGCAGCTTCTTTGATCGAACCCGGGCGGTCCTCCAGGCTGAAAGCAAATTGAATGCCGCCGGTATAGACTCCGGCAATATTGATCAGGACCTTAAAAATGTCGGTTTGTGTAACAATGCCGATCAGGGCACCTTTGTTGTTGATGACCGGAAGCGATGAGATCTTATTCTCAAGCATCAGAATGGCAGCAAATTCCACGGTCTCATCGGGCCTGACATACGCCAGGTTTGTAATCATCAGGTCCTTGATCTTGATGGAAGAAAGGAGATAATTCAACTCATACACATCCAGTGTGGTTGCCTTGGATGGTGCGGCGTCTTTCAGATCCCTGTCACTGACAATACCCACCAGGTTGCCTTTCTTGTTGACTATGGGCAAGCAGCGGATCTTTTTTTCCTTCATGATGATCGATGCCTTCATCATGGAGGCATCCTCATCTATGGTAACGACGTCAGTTGTCATCCACCCCTTTACTAACATAGAATTTTCCTCCCCATTGTGTGTTTCAGACCTCGTTAAGTGGTTGAGTAGTTGATTAGTTAAGTGGTTATCATTAAACCCAACAAACCCTCTCAACACACCACCCACACCGCCATATCCCTTGCCTGCTGGACGATCTTGTTGGAGACACTTCCAAACAGGAAACGCTCTGTACGTGAGATCCCACGACGACCAATCATGATGGACCCGTATCCACCCTCCCTGGCCTCCTTCAGGATAGTTCGGGCCACACCGGGCGCTCTTGTTTCAAGACGGGTCTTGATGGCAAAGCCGGGGACATCAGTTTCCATCAAATAGGTCTTGGCCTGAGAAAGCATGTCTTCGGCATCATCGACCACCCTTTGCTCAATGGTGGACTCAAGCTCTGCCAGTCCTGTCCACATCAAGGGCATTTCCCTTACGATCAGCGGGGCAACGACATGTAAGATGGTCACTTCCATGGGACCCGTCTCAGCAAGGAACCATGCGACCTGGTCCATGACACGTTTAGAATTTGGAGAGCTGTTTATTGGGACCAGAAGCTTTCGCGACTCAATCTTGCCATGCACCACACAAAGAGGCAGCCCCCTGGTGTGCTGGAGCACCTTGTGTGTGACACTTCCCATAAGAAACTCGTCCACAGCGCTCATACCGTGCCGTCCCAGCACGATCGCATCATAGGTGCCCTCCCGTTCAAGCCCAAGAATATCCCGGGCTACACCAGCAGAACGCTCCTTGACCAGTGGGTGGATGTTGTCCTTGGGAATACCCGCCGCGGCCAAAATCCCCGTGGCCTCCTCCAGCAGGAAGGCTGCTCTGTGGCGATCTTCCTCTTGAAGTCGCCCCGCGAAGTCCTGAATCTGTAACAGCTCGGCCATGCTTTCCCCTGGTTCCAGAAAAAGGGGTGGGATGTCAGGGAGGATATGGAGCAGGTCTATCATCACCAAAGTGAGCTAAAGTGAGCTAAAGTGAGCTAAAGTGCCTAAAGTGAGCTAAAGTGAACTAAAGTGCCTAAAGTGAGCTAAAGTGAACTAAAGTGCCTAAAGTGAGCTAAAGTGAGCTAAAGTGCCTAAAGTTGAAGGCCCCAATCTCTCAATTCCTCAATTCCCAATTCCCAATTCTCAATTCTCAATTCCCCTTCCCATCATCATTTCCCTGGCGTGATCCAGGGTTTTCCTGGTAATCTTTACCCCTCCCAGCATGCGAGCCATCTCTTTTACACGGGCCTCTCCGTGCAAGGCCGTAATCGTGGTACTGGTACGGCCTCTGTGAATCTTTTTGGCAATCCTGAAATGATGCTTACCAGACTGAGCGATCTGGGGAAGGTGTGTGATGCAGATCACTTGATGAAAGTGTGCCAGGGTCTGAAGCTTCTGGCCCACGACTTCGGCTACACCACCGCCGATGCCTGCATCTACCTCATCGAAGATCACGGTCTCCACAGACTCCTTTGTTGCCAGAATCGCCTTCAGCGCAAGCACAATCCTGGAGAGCTCACCGCCTGATGCGATCTCCACAAGCGGCCTTAAATCCTCACCCACGTTGGGAGCAATCAGGAAGTCAACACGATCTATGCCCGTAGCCTCTATACCCATGTTGTCCAAAACAAGATGAGGATCTGTACTCTCATCAACCGGGCTGGGTTTGAACCTTACCTGAAACCGGGTTCCCGACATCCCCAGCGAGGCCAACTCGTGCTGAACTTTTGCCGACAGTCGTTCCGAAGCTTTTCTCCTCTTCTCGGATAGCTCACGGCACAGCTTGCAGAGTTTTTTGTGCAACTCGTCAAGCCTTTCCTCCACCTCGGCTATTCGTTCGGGCAGCAACGATATGCGCTTTAGTTCCTCTTCAGCTTTCCTGGCGTGTTCTACGACCGATTCAAGGGAGCCCCCGTACTTTCGCTTCAGTCTCTGAAGCAGGTCGAGCCGGAGCTCTACATCTTCCAGCCGGTTGCTATCAAAAACAACGTGGGGAAGATAGCCCCGCAGATCATTGGCAATATCTTCCAGTTTAAAAGAGGCTTCCTGCACCCTTTCTGCCATGGGGGTCAGGGAGGAATCTATGTTGCTGAGTGTTTGAAGCTCCCGTGCAACCCCGGTCACATGTTCAACCACGGCTCCTTCTGCCCCGTAGAGCCGGTTTACACACCTGCCCACGGTCTCGTACAGCCGTTGGGCATGTTTCAGGCGTTGCCGTTCCTGCTCGAGCTCTTTATCTTCATCGTGAGCTATACTTGCCTGCTCGATTTCACGACACTGGAACTCAAGGAGTTCCATCTTTTCGGTTTGCTCAACGTGTTGACGCTTTAGGCCAGCCCATTCCCTGACCAATAGAATCATCTGTTCATGGCACTCCGAGACCCGGCCTCGCAGTTCGCACGAATCTCCAAACTGGTCAAGCACCAAAAGGTGTTGTTCCGGTTTTAGTAAGCTCTGGTGGGCATGCTGACCAGAGATGCTCGCAAGGTGTTCGTTGATCTGAGAAAGCATCTGCACAGTGGCCAGCCGGCCATTGATGTAGATCCTGTGGCGGCCGTTTCTTTGAATGATGCGACGGACCAGAAGGCCTTCTGACAGATCGACCCCCTGCCTCTCTGCAACCTTTCCTGCCGGACTTTCAGGTGGCATCTCAAACAGGGCTTCAAGCTCGGCCGTCTCTTCAGAGGTACGGATCAGTTCGGGCGAGGCCCGGCTGCCCAGGATCAGGTTTACGGCATTTATGATGATCGATTTGCCTGCCCCTGTCTCTCCGGTCAATACAGTGAGGCCTTTTTCAAAGCTAATCGAAAGGTCGTCAATGATTGCAAAATTTTTTATGGAGAGTTCCCGGAGCATTATTGGGTTCATTGGGTTATTGGGTTTTTTGAGTTTATTGGGTTTTCTAACTCAATAAACCCCTTGGTCACTGGTCACTGGTCACTGGTCACTGGTCACTGGTCACTGGTCACTGGTCACTGGTCACTGGTCACTGGTCACTGGTTATTGGTCATTGGTTTGATGCCGGATGCATGATGCCGGATGCCAGATGCTGGCAAATTGGCCGACATCAATAAGCTAAAAAGGCATCCTTCACAGAAGCCCAAAAGTAGTTTACACTTTTTGGCCTCGATCATTGTTTGGGCCAATTTGTGGGAGCGGCTTTCCAGCCGCGATTGTCGCGGCTAGAAAGCCGCTCCCACACACATGTTGAAGTTGCCAAAACCATAGTCAAAGCCCACAGGAGTTAGAATATAACCTTTTGGTCTCTATGGAAAAGGTGTAAACAGGAAAATGAAGGATGCCGCTAAAAAACCGTAATAGTTCACCCCCCCCTTTGTCATTTCGAACTCCGCCCAAGGCGGAGTGAGAAATCTTATCCAGTATAGCGTATGGTCACGACATTACAAGATTTCTTCCCGCTAATAGCGGGATCGAAATGACAGAAAAAAGGGTAGGGGCTGGGCTATTATGTATAACCGCCCCGATAGGAGCCTCTTTTTTAAGGGGGGAGTGTAGAGAAAATGCGGTTGTGTGTCAAGTTTCGGTGAATAGAACCTAAAGTGATCGGTTCCAGGTTCAGGGTTCAAGGTTCAAAGGTTATAGTCTACTTTACAAGGGTTCACGGTTCACGGTTCACGGTTCACGGTTCACGGTTTTAACCCCTGAACGTTGAACCGCTGAACCGCTGAACCGCTGAACCTTACTACCTTTATTGACGCGTCATCTTTTTGCTAACAGCCAGTTAGGCCTGCCCTGGCGCGACGTGCTTAAATTAATCTACTAAGCTCATAATCCCGGTCTGGGCCAGGGTCTGGGCCAGGGGCTCTTCAACCGGGAACCGTGAACGTTGAACCGCTCAACCCAGGTAGTGAATGGGTTAGAAAAAGCGGAATGAAGGCGAGCAGGAACAGTCTTCGCAGAGCATCGCAACCAGAACAAAAAAAGAAGGGGCCAAACTCAAATGAGTCAGACCCCTTCCTTACTTCTACATGCCCATCTCGTTCCCACGCTCTGCGTGGGAACGCATTCCATCAGACGCTCTGCGTCTTGAAAGAAATAATCTGTATTGGACGCAGAGCGTCCAGCGGTTTGGGTTACAACGCAGAGCATTGTAACCAGATTGTGTTGGTGGCCGGAATTATGATCATCGCCGCTTAAAACAGGTAAGACATGCTGACATTGGAAATGTAAGCATCTCCACTATCATCATGACGATACGCTCCACGTTCATTGTCGTCATATCGCAGGTAGGTAAACCCAAGACCAACTGAAAAGTTATCGTCAACTTTATAGTCGGCTCCGACTGAAACATCGATCTGCCGAATATCCAGATCGGAATAATTGTCTACTGTGGAAAGGTTGTAGTCGTAAGAGCCTGCGATCGTTCCATGAAGCCCACTATAATTTCTCAGTTCGTTCATCTCAGCGTCAGACTGCGTATAAGTACCAATAAGCGAGAGATTCAACCTTTCATTGAGCAGGTAGTTTATTGCCAGAACAATAGTACTGGTTGCGGATTCATACTCTACATCCTCTTTATACGAGCCAAACTGGCCCGTGGTGATACCGCCACCTCACCCATTATAGACTGGTATGCAGGTAAACGTCTCCGTCTCTGTCCAGTCATAGATATAGGAAAGATTGAAGCTTAATTTGGGTATAGGGGCATACCATAGGCTTAGAGAGGGGACATGTGATTCTTGCTCCCAGTCTGAATAATCGGTCTCATCGTTTTTTTTGTCAGTGTAACGATAATTGGCGGTCAGAGAAAGGTTGTGCTGGATAGACCAGGTAAGATCCGCTGTTATCTCATTGACCTCCGTAGGCTGGTTGCTCAGATCGGCAGTCCTTTCGGCCTGTCTCTCCCAGTATTGGGTCCCGGTAAAAGGACTCCCTGTCCCTGCGAATGTGACATCTTCATAGGCGCCATTCACATTGTTAAAGGGATCGTCAATATCTTGCCACTTATAGCCGATCTTTGCCTTTACTTTTCGGTGAAGCCGAGAGCTCAAGACCGCCTTGACGGTATTTGTCTCCGTTTCTGTGTCCCCCCGCTCGTCTACCGCATAGTCATCCCGATCGACTTCTTCCCACTCATAGCCCAACCTGAGAGACGTTCTCTTGAGCAGTTGATAACGGGCATCAAGACCCAGTGTCATCACATCCCGGGACATGGCGGATTTTCTGGTGAAATCTGGGTCAAAACTGTTATATGCAAGCCCAGGATTGTGGTTATGCCAGGGAAAACCAGCATTGGCACCAGCTGTTGACAACGGTTCGTTAACATCCACGTAGACATCGTCATTATCTATGGTTAGATATCTGAATTTACCGGTAAGGTTCAAGCCGGGAATAAAGTTATTGGAGATTCTGGCGGTTATGGTATCTGAATCTATCTCCAGGTCGTTGTCATTGTTCTCCACATTCGAATAGATATAGGACGCAAACAACGTGGTATCTGCCGGCAGTATTGCCCGGGCCTTAACAATATGGGAGTCCTTTTCCGTGCTGGGCACCTGATCGAAAGGATACTCTGTCACACCGTCACCATACTGGATGCGGTCATCAAACATATCGATCCCGCTTGCCGGATGCGTCGGGTCATCGTATGCATTTTCAGGCGTTTCCCCGCGTTCATCAAACTCCCGGTGGAAATAGTTGTACGATACAGTCAGCCAGTCATGCTTTTTCGTGATCCCTACCTTGAAATCCTCTGTTTCTTCCTCCACTTGCCTTCCACGGCTTGTGACGTGACATCCGGAACAGTGGCTTATGGCTAAAGACTGCCGGTGACCCTCTCTCATCTGCCTGCGGTAGTTAACGTTGAGCTGGGTTCCCGGGAGAAAAGGTAGATTAAGGACTGTATCGCTTTTTTCCTCAGAACGTTTAATAATATAATCCTTGCCAACATCTAAGTCTTCATGGCTTACCGTCGCGTTTCCACAAACTGCTGAAAGATTCTCTAACGGATCATGGTCCAGCCAGTGCTCGAAACGGTTATAGCTAAAACGCTGCATCAGGATACGCTGGTAATCACCGCTGAACCCGTATTCGTGATCATTGTCCTCATGGTATCGGCCAGAAAAATCCAAATACAGGTCCTTGTTTTGAGCGGTTCCGGAGAAATGAAAATCCGGGCCGGTAGAATCGTGATCAAGGACTTCGTACTCTCCTATCTTTCCTGGATAATCGTTATGATCGGTTACGTGATAGCCGACTCCAATCTCAACATCAAACTCGGTGTCTTCGTCGCCTTCTGCCCAAACAGGAAAAGTGAAAGCTCCCAGAAAAACAAGGACAGTCAGCAGAGCGAATATCTTTTTTCCCATCATAGTGACCTCCTTTTTCTTATCTTCGTGTGTAAATTAATTACAAAAGAACTACCTGGTCAAAGCCCCTCCCTGACTGGGCACCGATTGGGACGGCAGATCCGAACCGTGGACCTGAGAATGGCATTGGGTACACTTGGTCGTATAGGCCATTCTGAAACTGTGACGCGAAGTAGGGGTGATAGATCTGGTAATGGCAGCAGGTTCCAAGCCCGGACCAGTACCGCTGATTTTCCCTGCATGGAAATGGAACTGGTGACACTGTAAGCACAGGAAAGGCTCATTTTGTATCAGGAGGTTGTTAGCCACGGTTCCGTGGGCGTCGTGGCAGATAGCACAATTTTCTACCACCGGCTCATGTTCAAACACAAAAGGCCCTTGCTTGGCGGAATGACACTCGAAGCAAAGATCGTTTAGTCTTTCTTCAGTTTTGAGGTTTGTCACAAAGCTGCCATGCGCCTGATGACAGTCACTGCACACCATTTTGCCCTCTCTAATGGGATGGTGCGAAGGATACAAGGTCTTTGCCCGGATATCCTGGTGACAATCATTACAGAGCTTGGGCTCAGGCTGAGCCAGAAGCCTTTTTGTCCGTGAGTGGGCCCGGTGGCAGTCGATACACGAAACATTACTGAGGGAATGTTCGCTTCCCTGCCAATCCATAAGGGTTCCGGAGGTGTGACACTGTGAACATACTGCTGAGGCCTGGCCCTTGGATATCTCTTTAAAGCTTATGATACTTGCTGGATCTTCATCCTCGGCGTGGATACTTCCCGGGCCATGGCACGATTCGCATCCTTTACTCAAGCCTACCACTTCAAAATCGGCGATCCGGCCATGAATGGTTTTCTTAAACCCTGCAACCACCTCTTCATGACAATCCAAACAGCTTTGATCTCCTACATAACTGGCCCCTGGAATGGTGGGACAGACCGCCTGTTTTCTGACAAATCCTTCCTGGGTACAGCCTGCATAGCACAACATGAACAGACCAGCAAAAATTGACGCAAGAAACTTTTCTTTCATCTGCTTATCCTCCTTTCATGGTTCGCTCTGCACACCAACCGGTCGCTTCGTAACCGGGGACTAGATTCCCGTCTTGCGCTGCTTTCACGCAAGAAACGTACCGGCAACCAAAAAACAGATTTCAGCCAAATATAATTTCAAATTTTGCAGGGGTATATGGAGAACATCTTGAGACCCTTGCGAAATTTGGGTATAATATCGGCAGGCTATAACCTGGGTTGAGCGGTTCAACGTTCAGGGTTCCCGGTTGAAGAGCCCTAACTCTGATATTAAGCCACCACTTTTAGTGGTGGACCCGGAAAGGTTCTACCGTTCCGGCGAGAAATAAAATAGGCTCTTCCTCCGGGAAAGC
>JAFDKF010000272.1 GCA_019307135.1 Deltaproteobacteria bacterium | reverse complement strand
GTATTGGACAATAAATAGATTAATTCAAGGGTATATTATCAATGCCTTTGGAATGACCCCCTTGAACTGCACAGATCAGAGCAGTGTATTCTGAGTGTTTTGACAGCATTCCTCACACAAAGACGACAAGGCGCAAAGAAGGGACTTGATTATGCAAGACAGACAAAAAATTTTGATCGTGGATGATAAGAAGGAAAACCTTTACCTGCTTGAGAAGATATTAAGTGAAACAGGTGCGGAAATCATAAAGGCCACCAGTGGCAATGATGCCCTTAAAGCAACTCTGAGCCATGAGTTTGCACTGGCAATCCTGGATGTGCAGATGCCGGGGATGGATGGGTATGAGTTGGCGGAGTTTATCCGTGCCGAAGAAAGAACGCGTCACGTTCCCATCATCTTTATGTCGGCAGTTTATTCAGACGATTACTATGTGTTCAAGGGGTATGATGCCGGGGGTGTCGATTACATGGTGAAGCCCTATAATCCGACGGTATTGCTCAGTAAAGTGAGTGTCTTTTTACAATTACACAGGCAACAAACGGAATTGTTGAAACACCGCGAACACCTCGAGGAACAGGTGGAACAGCGTACAGTTGAACTTCAAAAGGAAATCACCGTGCGCAGGCGAGCCGAGGAGACGCTGCGGGATAGCGAGGAAAAATACAGGCTCTTAGTATCTTTGTCGCCCAGGATGAAGTGATAAAGTTCCCCAACCCCAGGACTGAGGAGTTGGTAGGCTATAGTGCCGAGGAGCTGGCCACAATTCGCTTCACTGACCTCATTCACCCTGAAGACACCCATATGGTGCTTGACAGACATAGGAGAAGGCTAAAGGGAGAGAGCCTTCCAACCACCTATTCCTTCAGGATAATAAATAGAGCCGGTGAAGAGCTGTGGACGCAACTCAATACTGTCGCGATCACCTGGGAAGGAAGGCCTGCTACCCTTAACTTCCTCAGGGATATCACGCCCCAAAGGAAACTCGAGGCCCAGCTCCAGCAGTCCCAGAAGATGGAGGCTATAGGGGCGCTTGCCGGAGGTGTTGCCCATGACTTTAACAACCTGCTTACAACCATCATAGGCTGTTCAGAGCTTATGATGATGAGCATCGGCAAAGACCATAAACTGCGCGAAAACCTGGAGGATATCAGGAAAGCCGGGGATCGGGCCGCCTCCCTGACCCGCCAGCTCCTGGCCTTCAGCCGCAAGCAGATACTTGAGCCAAAGGTGATAGACCTCAATGACGTAATCCCGGATATGGATAAGATGCTGAGGCGACTGATCGGTGAAGATATTGATCTTGAGACAAGCCTTGCCCCGGACTTAGGCCGGGTGGAGGCAGACCCCGGACAGATAGAGCAAATAATCATGAACCTTGCGGTCAATGCGAGAGACGCCATGCCCAGGGGCGGCAAGCTCACAATGGAGACGGCCAACGTGGATCTGGATGAGGCCTATGCCCGTAGTCATGTGGCCGTCACGCCAGGTCCTTACGTGATGATGGCCATAAGTGACTCCGGCACGGGCATGGAGGTGGAGACACTGGCCAACATCTTTGATCCCTTTTTCACTACCAAGGAAGCAGGCAAGGGAACGGGACTGGGCCTATCCACTGTTTACGGGATTGTTAAGCAGAGCAATGGCAACATCTGGGCATACAGTGAGCTCGGAAAGGGTACAATCTTCAAGATCTACCTGCCGCGGGTTGAAAAGGGTGTCGTGGAAAAAGAAGAGGTGGAGGCTACGGCTGAATCTCTCACAGGTTCTGAAACCATCCTGGTGGTGGAGGACAATGAGATGGTCCGAGATCTGGCGCAAACCATTCTCCAACATTATGGGTACAGTGTTTTAGCGGCTCAAGATGGTGAAGAGGCCATAAAGGTCAGCAAAGAGCATGATGGCCCTATTGACCTGATGCTGACCGATGTGGTGATGCCAAAAATGAGTGGTAGGGAGGTTTCAGAACACTTAAATGCACTGCGACCGGACATGAAAGTGCTCTACATGTCGGGCTATACGGATAACGCGATTTTGCATCACGGTGTCCTGGATCGGGAAATGGTATTTATCCAGAAACCCTTCACCACGGATAGCCTGGCAAGGAAAGTCAGGGAAGTCTTGGATTGAAAATTGGAAAAGCGGGTGGGTCAATAGCCAATCGTTCGCGGTGTGCGGAAGCAGGATTTTTTTCTTGACAAATAAGTAGGCCGCTGCATAATTACCAGGTAAATATGCGGAGGTATAATCATTATGAGCGTACCATTCTATAGCAGGGCATTACAGAAGAAACTCTTGAAAGCAAGCAAGGGGAAGCAGAAAATCAAACTGGTTTTCGGGCCACGGCAGTCGGGGAAATCAACACTCCTTTATCATCACATAGTGAACAGTGGCAATACCATGGTGGTCAATCTCCAGGACCGCCGGCAAAGAAGACGCTACGAGGTTGATGACGGGTTGCTAATCCGTGAGCTCGAAGCGGAGCAGAAGGTCAGTGCCGTGTTCATCGATGAGATTCAGAAGGTCCCGGCGCTTCTCGATGATGTGCAGTATCTCTATGATAAGAAACCCGGCCGCTATCGTTTCTACCTGACCGGTAGTTCCGCGCGACAGCTCAAACGCCGCTCAGCCAATCTGTTGCCCGGCAGAGTTCATGATCTCCTCCTGTCACCCGTGATGCAGGCCGAACAGCGCGACAGTGTGCTGTTACCTGTTGGAATGCCGACGGGCCGGAGATTCCCACGGCGCAGGATCGAAGATTACCTGATCTATGGCAATTTACCCGGTCTCTACCATGAAAGCAGGGCGTCGTGGAATGAAACCTTGTCGTCCTATGCGGAACTCTATATCGAAAACGAAATCCGGCAGGAGAATATCGTCAACAACATCGTCGCCTTTCAGAAGTTTCTGAAGTTGGCAGCTCTTGAATCGGGCAGATTTGTAAATTTCACGAAGCTGGCCAGAGCGATAGGTGTAGCAGTCAACACGTTACGCAACTTCTACCAGGTTCTCGAGGACACCTATGTCGGTGTTCATATCCTTCCCTTTGCGGGAGGTAGAAAGCGGATTACGAAAGCGGCCCGCTTTCTGTTCTTCGACCTCGGCGTGCGTCATGTTCTTGCCGAGGCGCT
Source organism: Deltaproteobacteria bacterium (assembly GCA_019307135.1). Lineage (GTDB taxonomy): Bacteria > Desulfobacterota > Desulfobacteria > Desulfobacterales. Next base: position 4,090 of record JAFDKF010000272.1, on the reverse strand, counting down.
CGATGCGGGTGGGATCTTCGAGCAATGGGTCCTGGCGGAACTGTATTACCGGTGCCGGTTCCATGGCCGGAATTATCGCCTTTCCACATGGCGCACGGCATCGGGGGCGGAGGTGGATGCGATCCTGGAAACGCCCAAGGAATTGATTCCAATTGAGATCAAGTGGACAGACTCACCCTCACGAGCCGATGCGCGGCACGTGGAAACATTCATGGACCTTAACGAGAAGAAGAGCAAAAAGGGTTATGTCATTTGCCGAGCGCCAAGGAAGCAGAAGCTTACGCAAAGGACAACAGTATTGCCGTGGGACAAATTTTAGGGAATGAGCAGAATTGAATACCATTTGAATTGAAAATTGAAGATTGTCCGCCTCGCGGATTGATATAGCCGCCCCAGAGGAATAGGCTTTGCATTCCACCCCGATGGAATAAAACTGAAAATACATTCCATTGGGCAGGCAGGGCAGGCAAAAAGGCCCGCCAGAAAGACGGCGGGCAAGCGTAAAATACGCAAAAGTAAAAAATGGCTCTCAATAATATCAACTGGTTATAAGTATTTAAAATTCGGCATATGACTTTTTACGAGTTTGCCAAAACCGATGGATAATAAAAAGACTCATATTTTAATAGTAGATGATGAGGAGCCTATCCGGCGGCTGCTAAAACGTCTGCTGGAGATGAATAATTATAGCTGCACCCTGGCGGCCAGTGCGGCCGAGGCCCGTAACTGCATTAAGGATAACAATTTCGAACTTATCCTTTCCGATGTTAAAATGCCGGGCGAGTCAGGCATTGATTTCGTTGGGCATGTCACGGCCGAATATCCGGACACAGCGGTAATGATGGTGACAGCGGTAGATGATCCGTCGGTGGCCGAGACAGCCCTGGAATTAGGCTGTTATGGCTATATTCTTAAACCCTTTAAGGCCAACGAGGTGATCATTAACATACGCAATTCGCTGCGCCGGCGCGAGCTTGAGATCGCCAATCGGAGTTACCGCCAGGATCTGGAGAGGATGGTGGAAGAGCGCACGGAGAAATTTCGAAAGGCACTGGATGGGATCGTTCATGCCATGGCATTGACCGTTGAAACGAGGGATCCATATACGTCGGGTCATCAACGCCGTGTGACCGAACTTGCCCTTGCTATAGCCAAACAAGATGGCCTTTTGGAGGAGCAGATGGAGGGGTTACGCATGGGCGGTATGATTCATGACCTGGGGAAGATCTCCGTGCCAGCCGAGATTCTCAGTAAGCCCGGTCGGTTAACTGATACGGAATTTAGCCTTATTAAAAACCACCCTCAGGTCGGCTACAATATATTGAAAGAAATCGAGTTCCCATGGCCCGTTGCCCAAATGGTGCTCCAACATCACGAAAGAATTAATGGTTCCGGGTATCCTCAGGGGCTTTCTGGTGAAGACATTATTCTTGAAGCGAGGATCATGGCTGTGGCCGATGTTGTTGAGGCCATGGCTTCCCACCGGCCTTACCGGCCTGCCCTTGGGGTTGACACGGCCTTGGAGGAAATTTCAAAGAATAGAGGATCCCTCTATGATCCTGATGCAGCAGATGCCTGCTTGAAGGTTTTCAAAGATAAAGGGTTTGAGTTTTCTCAGGCTGATTAAGAAATTTTGGAAGACTACGCTTTTAGGAGCTGGATTTTATGGCTGTTTATAATCTGGAAAAGTGGGAAATATCCTGTAAAATCGTGCAGCAATGACATCATTGGGGATGTTCTGATGGCCAAAAAACCAACCTATGAAGAATTGGAACAAAGGGTCAAGGAATTAGAGGAAGAATCCTTTGAACGAAAACGAGCTGAAGAAACTCTAAAACATCAAAAAAGACGTTTAGACTCATTAATTGAGTACAGCTCGTTAGCCATAGTAACACTTGATGAAGGGCATAATATTATTTCATGTAACCGAGATTTTGAGAAACTTTTTTATTTTAAGGAATCTGAGATGGTTGGAATAAATCTTGATGAACTTATTGCTGGTCAAGAATACATTGAAGATGCCATATCATATACAAAACAAACCTTTAGGGGGAAGGCGATTCATGGATCAGGTAAACGGCAGAGGAAAGACGGGGCATATATAGACGTTGAATTCATTGGCGTGCCAGTAGTCATAGATGGAAAAGTGATAGGCGCTTATGGGATTTATCAGGATATTTCCGAACGAAAGCAGGTAGAAGAGGCAGTCCAGCAAAGTGAAAAAAAGTACAGAACCCTGGTAGAGGAGAGTTTCGATGGCATCTTTGTCCAAAAAGGACCTAAGATCATATTTACCAACCGACGTTTGAACGAGACGCTTGGTTATGACGAAGGCGAATTAGTTGGCCCACCCTGACTATCAGCAGTTGACAAGAGAACGAGCCAAGGCTCGCATGCGTGGAGAGAAGGTAAGCACTCATTATGAAGTAAAATTGCAACGTAAAGACGGGGGATGGCTTTACGGTGAGATTGGAGCCCATGTCATTGATATGGATGGAGAACCCGGTATTCAGGTATGGATTAGGGACATCACTAATCGCAAGCAGGCAGAGGAGGCACTGAAGGCGAGCGAAGAGAAATATCGAACAATCCTTGAGAGCATTGAAGACGGCTATTATGAAGTTGACATTGCCGGCAACTTTACCTTTTTCAATGATTCAATGTGTAAAATTCTCGGATATTCCAAAGATGAATTAATGGGCATGAATAACAGACAATATATGGATGAGGAAAATGCAAAGAAAATTTTTCAAGCCTACAATTCGGTCTATCGAACAAAAGAATCCTATAAGGCATTTGATTGGGAACTAATAAGAAAGGATGGTTCAAGGTGTTATGTTGAGACATCGGTATCTCTTAGAAGGGATTCGGAAGACCAGCCAATAGGATTTCAGGGTATTTCGAGGGACATTACCGATCGCAAGCAGGAAGAGGAGGCGTTGCGGAAGAGCGAGGAACACTACCGCAGCATTTTCGAGGATTCGAGAGATGCAGTCTATATTACCACTCGAGATGGTAAGTTCGTTGACGCAAACCAATCTGCACTTGATCTCTTTGGCTATAGTAGAGAAGAGATAACATCGGTGAAAGCCTTGCAACTATATGTGCATCCCAGTGATGCAGGCAAGTTTCAGAATGAGATAGAGAAAAAGGGATTTTTGAGAGACTATGAGGTAACGTTCCGCAAGAAAGATGGTACAGAGATGGACTGTTTGCTTAATACGACTCTCCGACGAGCAAATGATGGAAGCATTCTGGCATACCAGGGCATTATCCACGATATGACTGAGCACAAGAAACTCGAAGCCCAACTCCTCCAGGCTCAGAAGATGGAGGCCATTGGCACTTTAGCCGGTGGCATTGCCCATGACTTCAACAATATCCTTGGGGCCATTATTGGTTATACGGAGATTGCAAGCTTGCAGGTTGCTGAGGACGATAAAGCGAAGGAGAGCCTGAAGGAAGTGCTAAAGGCCGGGCGTCGGGCAACAGATCTGGTGAAGCAGGTCCTTGCCTTCAGCCGTAAAGGCGAGCAGGAACGAATACCTGTGCAAATCAGTCCTATTGTCAAAGAGGCCCTCAAATTGCTGAGAGCCTCCTTGCCCACCACAATAGAGTTCCGCCAGAATATAGAGAGCGACACTGGCATTGTTGAGGCGGACCCCACCCAGATCCATCAGATATTGATGAACCTTTGTACCAATGCAGGCCATGCTATGAGAGAAGAAGGAGGGGTCTTAGAAGTCGGGATTAGGGATGTGGAAGTCGGAAGTTGGGATTCGGAGTCGGGATACCTTGATATGACTCCCGGACCCTATTTGCTGCTGACCGTGAGTGATACAGGCGAAGGCATGACACCTGAGGTGCTGGGACGTATATTTGATCCCTATTTCACAACCAAGGAGAAAGGCGTAGGGACCGGTTTAGGACTGGCCGTTGTTCATGGGATCGTGAAGATTCATGGGGGTACAATCAGGGCATACAGTGAACCGGGAAAGGGAACTACCTTTCATGTATATCTGCCCCGAATTAAAGAAGCGAAAGAGATGGCAGAAGTTGAGTCCCGCCCTGGCGTGATTCCCACCGGTCA
>JAFDKF010000019.1 GCA_019307135.1 Deltaproteobacteria bacterium | reverse complement strand
TAAGGTGCCATACATCACCACAACAGCCGCTGCCATTGCCGCCGCCAGGGGGATTGCAGCTTACCAGCAGGGTCATGGCCGGGTGAAGTCTCTTCAGAGATACCATGGGGATATCAAGTAGATATAATGTTTGTTGAGTTCATTGAGTTTATTGAGTTTATTGGGTTAACCCGACAAACACAACAAACACGACAAACCCAATAAACCCAATAAGTGAGGACAAGCCCGTGAAATCCTTGCAAGATAACTGTGGCGTGTTTGGTTTATGTTCGGATACCGAATGTGTGCATGACATTTTTCAGGGGATTGATTTTCTCCAACACCGGGGACAGGAGTACTGCGGCATTTCCACTTTTGACGGGGGCATCCGTCAAATTACCCATTACGGTAAAGTTGCCGGGACATTTAAGTATGAAGACCTGGAATATCTTAAGGGAACACGTGGCATCGGGCATGTGAGTCTGTGGGAGCGTCAGCCTGTCAGATGGCAGTGCCAACTGGGGGAGATTGCCGTGGCATTCAGCGGCAACGTGCTGAATTCCGATGAGCTGATCGCAGATATGAAGGCCCGTGGCAAGGCCTTCTTTCAGGGGTACGACATTGAAGTTATTTGCAAAATCATTATGGAAGAGCGAGATGTGGTTGCCGGCATTCACGCACTTGCCAAAAAGGTGAAAGGGGCATATTCCCTTGTGGTTTTGTCGAATGACGGCATTTATGCGGCCCGGGATATCTATGGGTTCCGACCGCTCATTTTGGGGAAAGCTGCAGGGAGGCGTGCGGTTGCATCAGAGTCCAGGGCCATTCAGAACCTTGAGATGGAGATTCTTCGAGATGTCCGTGCAGGGGAAGTTGTCCTGATCAATGACAAGGGATTTAAGACCATGGCACAACTTGATTCCCCGCGCAGGGCCCATTGTGCCTTTGAGTGGGCCTACACGGCAAGCCTCGATTCCATCATAGATGGTGTCTATGTGCAGGAGGCCCGGAACAACCTGGGCAAAAGCCTTGCAGAACGAGATATCGAGGAAGGAGGGCTGGAGGCTGACATTGTGGCTGCCGTGCCTATGTCGGGGATTGGTCACGCCCTTGGCTATCATAGACGATCAAAGATCAACTACCAGGAGGTGTTTCTCTATAATCGATACGCGGACCGGAGCTATACGCAATCGACTCAACTTGCACGGGAAAAAATGGCCAAGCGAAAACTCTCCGTTCTCCATTATGCGGTCAAGGAAAAGCGGATTGTCCTTTGCGATGATTCGATTGTTCGCGGCACCCAGATCCTCCATAAGGTACGGGACCTGAAAAAGGCAGGGGCCAAAGAGGTCCACGTGCGCATCGCCTGTCCGCCTCTGATGTGTCCCTGTAATTTCGGCATTTCTACCCGCAGTCATGAAGAGTTGACAGCCAGGCGCTATTTCAAGACCGGGCATATCGTGTCCATGGAACAGTTGAGGGAACTGGAAGTCCGGATAGCCGACGAGATCAACGCAGACTCTGTGAAATATAACAGCCTCGATGCCTTTGTTGCAGCCATGGGGATTCCAAGAGAGGACCTCTGCCTGATGTGTTTTGATGGGAGAAGCCCGACAGAGACGGAGTAAGTATGCGGGAAGAACAAACCTTTGAAAGGCATATTCAGGCTCTGACCAAGATCAGCAGGGCGATCACCTCTGACCGGTACATTGAGGACATCCTCCGGCTGGTGGTCACGGTTACAGCCGAGACTATGCGCTCCAAGATTTGCTCCCTCTGGCTTCTGGATGACAACGATAATGCCCTAAAACTGCGCGCCACCCAGAGTATGAGCGAGGATTATCTGAAGGAGCGCTCGCTGAAAATCGGGGAGGGGATAGTGGGCCATGTTGCTTTGACTTGGAAGCCCAGGTCGGTTCTGAATGTACTGGAAGAGCCTGAGTACAAGGAAAAAGAACTTGCCTTGAAAGAGGGCCTTGTTTCTATGCTGAGCGTGCCCATGGTGGTCAAAGACAGGGTTGTTGGAGTGATTAACTGCTACACGTCATGTCCCCATGAATTCACGGAAACCGAAAAAAATGTCTTGATCACCGTGGCCAACGAGGCGGCCGTGGCCATAGAGAATACCGAATTGTTGGTAAAAACCAGGGTGATTCAGGAGGAGCTGGAATCAAGAAAGCTTGTCGAACGTGCCAAAGACGTATTAATGACGCAGCGTGGCCTGTCCGGAGCGGATGCCTATCGGTGGATTCAAAAGCGAAGCATGGACACGCGAAAGTCGATGAGGGAAATCTCAGAAGCGATTGTGTTGACCGAGGAAATATAGGCACAAGTATGAAACCTGAGTAACCGTTGACCGCAGAGCGCAAAGCTCGCAAAGAAAGCATTCCTTTTAAACAAGAACTGTAACTTCAGCCAGTTTGCTGGATGCCCGCTTTCGCGGGCATGACGGGGGATTTATTACATTCGTCATTCCCGCGAAGGCGGGAATCCAGGTGTATTACCCGAAGTTATTGAGAAGATACCAAGAACTAAGCTAAGTAGGCCATTTTTAAGCATTTTGTCATCTCTGCGTTCTCAGCGATCTCTGCGGTGAATGCTCACAAACCTTACAAAGCTCTTGACAGAGGAATGCTTTTTTTAGTAAACTTCATTTTGGTTTGAGAGATACAACGACGTGTCTCTCGAACAGCGACAGCGATGTCCAATTGTCCCATGTGGATAGTTGGGCTTTTTTTTGTCAAAAAAATGAGCGAAGGAGGAATTGGGTATGTCATTTAGCAAACCGAATCGAAGTGCAGCCACCTTAACGACTACCAGGGTGGACCCTGCACCCATCTCCGGCATCTGTGTGACATGTGTGGACGGGTGTGAAGGGCCATGTGAAATCGGGCGTTCGGCACTCAAAGGGAGAGAGGTCATCTATCCGATCCCCTTTGGAAAAATTACAGCCGGCTCTGAAAAGGATTACCCTGTGGACTTTTCCCATTTCAATATTCAGGGCACGGCAGTTGGAGCCGTGGGGGTGGAGGCCGATCCGGACAAGTCCACCTTTCCGGCTGTGGACACCACCACGGCACTCGGTGCTGACGGAAGCATCAAGCTGAACTTTCCGGTGTTTACAGGTGCGGTCGGGTCTACTGATATTGCCCGGATCAACTGGACAGAAGTGGCTGTTGGTGCAGCCATATCCGGAGTGATCGTGGTAGCGGGCGAAAACATCTGCGGTATGGACCCACAGGCGGAATTCAGTAACGGAAGAATATCCAGATCCCCTGAGATGGAACGTAGGGTCAATGCCTATAAGGAATGGTATGACGGCACAGGCGGGATCATCGTCCAGGCCAATGTGGAAGATACCAAACTGGGCGTACCGGAGTACGTGATTGAAAAGCTGGGTGTTGAGATTTTTGAACTGAAGTGGGGCCAGGGTGCAAAAGACATTGGAGGTGAGGTGAAGCTCCCTTCCATAGAGCGTGCCCTTCAGTTGAAGGAACGTGGCTACATCGTGCTTCCGGATCCTACGAATCCTGCTGTCCAAGAGGCATTTAAGACCGGTGGCATTACGGAATTTGAGCGCCATTCCCGTTTGGGCATGGTCGATGAAGATGCCTTCCACAAATCAGTTGAGCACCTCAGGGGCCTGGGCGCGAAATACGTTACCCTGAAGACAGGGGCATATCGGCCTGCTGATCTTGCCCGGGCGATCAAGTATTCTTCAGATGCCAAGATCGATCTTTTGACCATAGACGGGGCTGGCGGAGGCACAGGGATGAGCCCCTGGCGCATGATGAATGAATGGGGCATCCCCACCGTTCAACTGGAGTGTCTGGCCTATCAGATGTGCGAAAAGCTGAAGGCCAAAGGAGCCTATATTCCACCTATTGCCATCGCAGGCGGACTTTCCCTTGAAGACCATATATTTAAGGCCATTGCCCTGGGAGCCCCTTACGTGAAGGCGATTTGTCTCGGAAGGGCCGTGTTGACTGCAGCCATGGTGGGCAAGACCCATGGCCAGCTGATGAAACAAAAGATGGAAGATGAAGGGGAAGAGCCAAGCGAGGGATACGTGAGGCTGTTTGCTGTGGGTGCGGAGCTCAAAGACCGATTCGGAAAGGATTTTGGGAAACTCCCTCCAGGGGCCATCGGCATGTATTCTTATATCGACAGAATGAAGCAGGGACTCCAGCAGCTCATGGCAGGTGCTCGAAAGTTTGCCCTTCAGTACATTGATCGCAATGACCTGGTAGCCCTTACCCGGGATGCAGCAGAAGTATCCGGTATCGTCTATGTCATGGAAAGTGATGCTGAAGAGGTGGAAAAGATCTTGGGCTAGCAAAAAATATTCCTCAGCGTCTCAAGCGAAGCGGGCGGTGAGATAAAAAATATATTTTCTGCGAGAAAAAAGACGAATCTTGCAACTACGGACGAGGGAGGATATTATGTTAAATATTATCTGTAAACACAACTGCAAGTCCTGTTTTGCCGAGCCTGTATGTGCTGTGCATGCGATCATAGATCAGCAGGGCTCCATATATGTGGATACTGAGAAATGTATTGGCTGTGGATGCTGCCGCACGGCGTGCGTGCTCTTTAGCTACGATCAGGCCCTGAAAGAAAAGACGGTGGAGTGGCTCAAAGGAGCAGCCTAGGATCTGGTCATTTGGGGTGCATTGCCAAACTTTTATTAATACCACTTTAAAGCTCTTTGTGGTATAAAATTTCCCCGGGCCCCCTTTAGGAAAGGGGGAGCCTAAAAAGTCCCCCTTTTCTAAAGGGGGATTTAGGGGGATTTTTTAGACCCGTAAGAAATCAGGTAACCGTTCACAGGTATTTCTTTTCGTCATTGCGCGGAGCGAAGCGACAAAGCAATCCGTGAGCCATTAACGAGGAGATTGCTTCGCTTCGCTCCGCGCAATGACAAAACCATTTTTGTAATGTCATTGCGAGGAGCGACAGCGACGAAGCAATCTCATAGTGATTTTCACCGAGAATTCCCATGAATAAGGGCTGTTGCTCAATGGCAAGAGTCAATACCAAATTTGAGCGACGAAGTCGCGATATATAAAATGACCGAACGTAGTGAGGTTATTTTATGTAGTGAGGTAATTTTATGTACGGATGGACTGGTCGTTGCCTTCGGGTCAATCTGACCGAAGGCAAACACCGGGTTGAAGAAATTGACCCTAAACTGCTCGACAAGTTCTTGGGCGGACGGGGGCTCGGGGTAAAGGTCTACTCAGACGAAGTAGATCCACAAACAGACCCACTCGGGCCGGAAAACAAGTTGATCTTTGTTTCTGGCCCGCTGGTGGGTACGGGTGCCGTGACCGGGGCTTCATGTAACGTCGTTACAAAAAGCGCTCTGTCCGGGACCGTTGCCTGTGCCAAGATGCGGGGGCACTTTGGGGCAGAGCTGAAGTTTGCAGGATTTGATATGATCATCGTTGAAGGCAGGGCTGAATCCCCTGTTATCCTCTCCATCCTGGACGATAAAATCAATGTCCGGCCAGCCCTCGAATATTGGGGCCGCATTACCTCGGAAACAGAGGACGTATTCAAGAAGAATCTCGACGATAAGTGGGCGGCTCGGGAAACATACCTGGTATCTATCGGTCCGGCTGGTGAGAAACTGGTTCCTTTGGCGAACATCATCAATGACGGGTTTCTATCCGTTGGGGGTGCTGGTATTGGCGCGGTCATGGGCTCCAAGAACCTTAAAGCTATCGCCGTTAAAGGAAACCATTCCCTCTCCGTAGCAGACGGTGATCGGTTTGTGCGGCTGGTTACAACTCTGACCAATAAGCTCAACAGTGCCCCCCTCACCTCTCGATCCATGACCACCTGGGGATCGGCCTTTTTTGTGGACCTTTGTTATCAAAAGGGAGTACTTCCTCACAGGAATTTTCAGGCGGCTGCTTTCACGGAATCAAAGGGTATCGAAACCGGGGCCCTGTCCAATGCCTTTGCCTTGAGAAGCAGGGGCTGCTTTGCCTGCCCCATTGCCTGTCTCAAGAAGACGGATGTGGCGACCCCCTTTTTTAAAGGCAGAGGCATGGCGCCGACTTACCTCGCCATCGGAGCCCTTGGCCTGAACTGTGGTATCCGGGACCTGACCACGATTGGAATGGCCAGCATTATCTGTGCGGAGATGGGACTCGATCCGCTCGCGACGGGTGGGACTTTAGCTACAGGGATGGAGTTGGTGGAAAAGGGAATCGCCTCCAGGGACACCCTGAAGCTTGAACTAAGGTTTGGTCAGGGGGAAGATCTCCTTCAAGCATTAACACTCACAGCCACAAAGAAGGGTCACGCCAAGAGAATAGGAAAAGGGGCACTGGCCCTAGCTGAGGAATATGGTCAGTCGAAACGCTTCATGGGCGTCAAGGGACTGCCCATGGCCCCTTTTGACCCGAGGTCCATACAGGGCATGGGTCTGCATTTTGCCACATGCAATTACGGGCCCCATCATCTTTATGCTTATACCTTTATTGAAGAGGTATTGAATGTCCACGAGGAAGTGGATCCGTGGGAGCCTGAGGGCAAACCTGAACTGGTTAAACGATACCAGGATATGGCTGCTGTCATGGATTCCCTTGGTCTTTGCAACTGGCCATTAATGGGGCTCAAGTTTAACAACTTCGTTCCCATGGTTAATAGCTGCCTCGGTACTGACTACCGTGCTGATGACCTCCTGAGAATCGGAGAGCGGATCTGGAACCAGGAAAGGTTATTCAATATGCGGGCCGGGTTTGACCATACCCATGACACCCTGCCTGAGAGATTCCTTATAGAACCGATCCAGGACGGCCCGGCCCAGGGACAGATCAGCAAGCTGGAGGAGATGCTTCCCAAGTACTACGATCTTCGCGGCTGGAGTGAGACAGGCGAACCTCGTGCGGATACGTTGCAGGCGCTGGAACTGGAAGGGCAGTAAGTAATCACGGGGTCCTTTTGTCTCTCACAGAGCACACAGAGGCACTGAGTTTTTGAGCAGATTTCCTGAGAGGGGAAATCTGCTCAAACTGTCATCGGCTAACGCGGTAACTCATCGGCGCTTAATGGCTTTCTTCTTGAACCAAATAAGGATAGGAACTACAGGACTCATATTATCATTGGCCTCTGTCGGTGGGCTGAGTTGTTGGCCTGATTTTTCCTGCTCAAAAAATCAGGCCAAAAAAATGATCTCTGTGATCTCTGCGGGCTCGAGCGACCAAGGGGAGCGGGCGAGAGATTCTTGACCCGGAGGATAGATACAAAGGATTACCCATGCCAAGGATAAAGATCGATCATAACAAATGCACTGGTTGCAGGCATTGTGAGATCGCCTGTTCTCTAAACCATGTGACCGGTATAGCCAATCCTCGAAGGGCCAGAATCCGGGTCTTTCATGAAGGGACTGTATTTTTCCCTGTAATTGCCGGTCCTTTTGTAGATGCGGCCTGCACCTCAAAGCTTGACATAAAAATAGGTGATCACATTTACGATATGTGTTTGCTCTGCCGGGCTTCCTGCCCACAGAAATCCTTTTTCATAGAGGCTGAGACCGGCTTTCCCCTAAAGTGCGACTTTTGTGGTATTCCTCCCAATCCTTCCTGTGTACGCTGGTGCAATTCAGGAGCATTGGAATTGGTAGATGACTGAAGATTTGGGGATTGAGGAATTTAGGGATTGACGAAAAGAAATATCGGTGAACGGTTACGGAATTCAGGAATAACCCCTCAATTCCTCAATTCCTCAATCCCTTAATCCCTTAATTCCTTAATTCCTCAATCCCCCAATTGTCATATGAATCGCACCAATAACCATCATAACATCATTGGCGCTGTTATAGTCGTGGGCGGCGGCATAGGGGGCATTCAGGCAGCTCTGGATGTAGCCAATTCAGGATTTCTTGTTTACCTCATTGAGAGGTCATCCGCTATTGGCGGTAAAATGGGGCAGCTTGACAAGACCTTTCCCACCAATGACTGTTCCATGTGCATGTTGGCCCCCAAGATGAACGAATGTGACCGCCACCCCAATATCCAGATCCTCGCATCAACGGAACTCCAGGAATTGGAAGGTGAACCAGGACATTTTACCGCGACGGTCATCCGCCGACCACGTTATGTCAATCCGGACAAATGTACGGCGTGTGCTACCTGTACTGCCTACTGCCCTGTCATCATCAAAGATCCTTACAACGAAGGCCTTTCCTCTACCAAGGCTTTGCATATTGATTATCCGCAGGCCATACCAGCCGCCTTCCATGTCGATCCAACGGCTTGCCTCTTTTTGACAAATCGCGAATGCAAACAGTGTGAGAGGGTGTGCGGGGCTCGGGCGATTGATTTCGATCAGCAGGAGACGTCATTGAAGCTGGAGGTAGGGGCGGTGATCCTTGCACCTGGATTTGAGCCGTTCGACCCTCAAATTAAAGGCACCTATGGATACAAGTGCTTTCCTAATGTAGTTACGAGCATGGAGTTTGAACGTATCCTTTCTGCAACCGGTCCTTTCCAGGGCCATGTTCGCAGACCTTCGGACGGCAGAGAGCCAAAAAAAATCGTCTGGATCCAGTGTGTGGGCTCCCGGGATCCTTCTGTGGGTCGAGGGTACTGCTCTTCGGTTTGTTGTATGTACGCCATCAAAGAGGCCATGCTGGCCAAAGAACATGCGCCTTACGAACTCGATACAGCCATCTTCTACATTGATATAAGGACTCACGGTAAGGATTTTGAGAAGTTCTACGATCGGGCCGGGCAGGAAGGGATACGATTTGTAAAGTCGAGGATCGATACCATAGGGCAGGATCATGAGAACAAGAACCTGATCATTCGATACACGGACGAGGCTTCCAGAAGGGTTGAAGAAGCGTTTGATATGGTGGTCCTGTCGGTAGGTCTTGGGACGTCTGTGCAGATTAGAGACCTGTCCAGAAAATTGGGTATTGCTTTAGATCATCACAATTTTGCGTCTACGAGCAGCTTTGAGCCGGTCAACACCTCAAGGCCCGGCATTCACGTGTGTGGGGCCTTTCAGGGACCCAAAGATATTCCTCAATCCGTGATGGAGGCCAGCGCATCGGCTGCTGCTGCATGTGCTGCGCTCACATCTGTCCGTCATACCCTCACCAAAGTTCGCGCCTACCCGGACGAGAGAGACGTGGTGGGAGAAGAACCCCGGGTCGGTGTCTTTGTCTGCCACTGCGGTATCAATATCGGGGGTGTGATCAATGTTCCGGAAATCGCTGAATATGCGAGAGCCCTACCGCATGTGGCGTGGGCTTCAGACGAACTCTTTGCCTGCTCCGCCGATGTCCAGGAAAAGATCAAAACGCTCATCAAAGAACATGGGCTGAACCGGGTGGTCGTGGCTTCCTGTTCACCAACAACCCATGAACCACTATTTAGAGAAACCCTTCGCGAGGCCGGCCTCAACAAGTACCTTTTTGAGATGGCCAATATCCGGGATCAATGCTCATGGGTTCACATGCACGATCCAGACGGAGCTACGGAAAAGGTCAAGGACTTGGTACGTATGGCTGTGGCCAAAGCCAGCCTCATTCAACCGTTAGTTGAACCCACGGTGTCGGTAACCAAATCGTGTTTGGTCGTGGGAGGCGGCGTAGCAGGTATGACGAGTGCGTTGAATCTCGCTGACCAGGGTTACGAGGTCCATTTGGTGGAGCGGGGTAATCGCTTTGGGGGCCAGGCCCGGAAACTCTATCGGACCTGGAAGGGCGAAAAGATACAGCCCTATATTGCAGGACTGGTTAAACGGACCGAGGAGCACACGTCCATCCATGTCTATCTGAAAAGCACAGTCAAGGCAGTATCAGGCTTTGTAGGCAATTTCAGATCCACGGTCATAGATGCTGAAGGGAATGAGCAAGAGGTGGAGCATGGAGCCACCATTTTGGCCCCCGGAGGAGAGGCCTACCAGCCTGGTGAATACCTCTACAACAAAGACCCTAACGTATACCTTGCCCTGGAACTCGACCATGATATGTTCAACAACCCGGATAAATTCAGAGAAGTCAATACCGCTGTCTTTATCCAGTGTGTGGGTTCAAGAGAACCGGCAAGACCCTATTGCAGCAAGGTGTGTTGCACCCATTCGATCGATAGTGCCTTGAAACTAAAGGAGCTCAACCCTGATATGGATGTGTACATCCTTTACCGTGACATCCGTACCTACGGGGGCCGGGAAGACATTTACAGAGAGGCGCGGTCCAAAGGGATTGCCTTTGTTCGGTATAGGTTGGAAGAAAAACCCAGAGTTGAGCAGCAAAACGGTAAACTGAAAGTCACGGTGAGGGATCAGGTATTGCAATGTAATGTTGAGATCGAAGCCGATATCCTGACCCTTGCATCCGCAATCATTCCCTCCGGGGATAATGATGTACTATCTAAGCTCTACAAGGTCTCTATGAATCAGGAAGGCTTTTTATTGGAGGCCCATGTAAAGCTGCGACCGGTCGATTTTGCCACGGACGGTATTTTTCTGGCCGGGCTTGCCCATTATCCAAAGCCGATTGAGGAAACAATCGCCCAGGCCCAGGCCGCAGCGGCAAGAGCGGGTGCACTTCTTTCCCAAGATTCTATCGTCACGGAAGGTGTCATCGCTCAGGTGAACGGGGATGCCTGCCGGGGGTGCGGACTGTGTGTGGCGCTGTGTCCCTTTGAAGCCTTAGAAATCGTCGAGACACAAAATGGGCGGAAGGCACGAGTCATCGATGTGGCTTGCAAGGGGTGTGGGGTGTGCGCTGCCACCTGCTACCGGCACGCCATCGATATCAACGCCTTCACCGACAGGCAAATCGCCTCGCAGGTTAAGGCTTTTTTGGGCGGTCCAACTGTGGATATGGGGACATCCTAAATAAATAAGAAATTCAACTCGTCAAACTGTAATGATGATCTCGGACGATAGCCTCTCCTCTCTGTACGGCGTACCCCACCGCCGGGGCACTCATCTCAAGACGCTTGGCCAGAGTGGTGACCGGCATGCCCAGTTCCCGCACCGCCCAAAAGCAAAGAACACTCCTGACCATAACCTTTTTACAGATGGCAAGGCCAATACCAGTGCCTGGATGCTCCTGGGCTGTTGACGTTGACGTAAAAGTCGGCCTTACGCCGGAGAAGTTAGTTGTCCAAAATCTCTCTTAGCTTGTGTGATAATTGCTCAATATTGAACGGCTTTTGAATATAACCGTTACAACCGCGTTCCAATATTTGTTGTCCCTGCCCATCCATGCTATATCCGCTTGCAAGAAGGGCCTTTATGTTGGGGTTGATCTCCTTAATCCTGTCATAGGCCTCGCCACCGCTCATTTCCGGCATGACCATGTCAAGAACAACCATATCGATCCTGTCCTTGTTTTTCTTATAAACTTCTATGGCTTCTTTTCCGCTTCTGGCCAATAAGACCTTGTAACCCATTGACTCCATAATCTCCCCGGCAATAACAATAACCGTCTCGTCGTCATCTACAAGAAGAACAGTCTCTGTTCCCTTCAATACCCCACCAACCGGCTCCTGTTCTTTTCTTACTTCTTCTTTCGAGGCTGGCAGATACATGTAAAAGGTGGTTCCCTCACCCTTTTTACTGTGAACGGTGATGATGCCACCATGACTTTTTATAAGACCATAAGCAGAGGCAAGCCCCAGCCCCGCGCCTGCAGTCACCTTGGTGGTAAAAAACGGCTCGAATATCCTTTGCCGGGTAGGCTCATCCATACCGACTCCCGTGTCAGTAACCGATATCATCACATAATTGCCGGGCTTTACATCAAAAGGCTTAACATAGTCTTCATCAAGTGTAACGTTTTCCGTTCGCAGATATAGCTCGCCGCCTCCGGGCATGGCCTCCGAGGCATTGAGATAGAGACTTAACAGCACCCGTGCGATCTGTCCGTGATTTACTTCTACCGTCCAGGTGTCCTTCTGATATATTCTATGAATCCTTATCTCTGTTTTGTGATGGCCGAACATCTCAACAGTCTTGTCGATGATCTCGTTCAAATCGGTCGCCTTGACCTCATATTCGCCATCCCCGGCAAAACTCAGCAGTTGTTTGGTAAAATCTGCCCCGTCTTTAACGAGACTTTCTATCCCTTTGAGTTTTTCGAAATGCGGGTGGGAAGAATCAATATTCATGAGCATCAAGGAGGCGTACCCCTGGATAACCGTGAGGAGGTTGTTAATTTTATGGGCGATGCTGCCAGCCAGTTTGCGTATAGCTTTCCGCTCCTTATCTTGTTTGACCTGCACTTCCAGTTTCTTTTTTTCCGTCTCGATCCTTTTGTTCTCCGAGATATCGTGTCCGATAGCACACACGAACTTTTTCCCTGACAAGGTTGAAGGCACCACGTTAAGCGAAAGTCTTTTTCTCTTTCCCAGGATCAAGAAATCTATCTCAACGGTACAAGGGGTCGTACAGAGGAGAAGTTTGTCCCGCTGTTGCTTTGAAAAATCACGGGCTGTAAGGTCCGAGACTTCTTTGCCAAGCAGT
This sequence comes from Deltaproteobacteria bacterium, assembly GCA_019307135.1. Lineage (GTDB taxonomy): Bacteria > Desulfobacterota > Desulfobacteria > Desulfobacterales. The sequence continues at coordinate 21,358 of JAFDKF010000019.1, read as the reverse complement.
CCCACAAGGTCGCACTCAAAAAACTCAAGAGCCGCTTTGTTGGCAGAGATGTAACGGCCGCTTTCATCGAGCAACACGACAAGGGCCGGGGGATCTTTGAGCGGGAGTCGGTGGATCACCTCGCTGCCACGCAAGGTCTCTTCTGTCCCCTTGGGCTCGACAGGCGCTTTGTCTGAGTCTTCAACATTTTGCTCTAAGTTTTTGTCTGCATTATCGGTCATTAGAGATTTCCCCGAACTTTTTGAGAAGTTACTGTTACCTGAGCTAACATTCACAAATCTTATGAGATCGACTTCAGTTCAGACATTACACGGTGTACTCGATAAACATTCTAATATATAGCAATCATAATGCCAAAAAAACGGTTCTCAAAACGAAGCGTAAGTACCTGTAATCCAAGCTGAATTCTCGGAGTAGAAATGCGCTTGTTTTTTCACTGTAACAAAACGTTACAATATTGGAGATTTTTGGCTTTATTTAGTGTAACGTTTCTACACACCCAAGAGGAAAAGGACATTTTTTCTGACACAGAGTTATGATGATCTCGTAAAAAGTCCGAATTAGACGGCAAAGTAAAAAGCTCCAAATTCAAGGCGCGCAAATCCTGAGGAATGAGGCGTACTTATGGTACGCCGCAGTGACGAAGGATGCAGCGCAACGCAGAAGTTGGAGCTTTTTACGAAGCCGTCAAGTATGGACACCTTCAAATAGATTTGGTAGTTGAACCGTGCGTATGAATAAATCAAAGATCCTGTTGATAGACGACAACGAGGCCTTCCTGGAGCTTTTCCTTTCTCTTCCGGAGACCGATCGCTTTGACATAGTCCCTCTTACATCGGCCAAGAAGGCGATCAAAATCCTGAACACGGAGCCCGTAGATCTGGTTATCTCAGATGTGCAGATGCCTGAGATGAGCGGGACGGAGCTTTTTGTCAGGATTCAGGACCTGTACCCTGACATCCCCGTTATCCTGATTACCGCCTTCGGCTCCACAGAAGAGGCTATCCGGGCGGTCAAGGAAGGCGCCTTTCATTATTTTGAAAAGCCGATCGATGACAAATTGGATCTGTTCTGGACAACTCTCCGGGAGGCTTTGGCCAAGAGGGAGATGGTGAAGGAGGTCGCCTCACTTCGTAGAGAAAGGGCCCTCCAGGCAAAAACGCCGGTAGTCATCGTAGGACAATCAGGGGGGATCAAGAACGTACTCGAATCCATAAATGAGGTGGCCGGTCTGCCTGTTACCGTCCTTATTTGCGGGGAGACCGGTACAGGAAAAGAGTTAGTTGCACGGGCCATCCATGCTGCAAGCGACAGGCGGGATAACGCGTTTTTTCCGGTGAACTGCAATGAATTTGCCCCCGGGGTTCTGGAAAGCGAACTGTTCGGCCATGAAAAGGGGGCCTTTACCGGTGCGATAGGCAGAAAGGTAGGTATCTTCGAGTTACTTCACAAGGGAACGCTTCTTTTGGATGAGATTAGCGAGGCGCCCAGCTATTTTCAGTCCAAACTCATCAGGGTGGTGGAGACCAAGACGTTCACGCGCGTGGGAGGTACCTTACCCGTATATTCGGACTTTCGTATCGTTGCGGCGACCAACCGCAACCTCCAGGCAGAGATTGAAAATGGCCGCTTTCGTCAGGATCTTTTCTACCGTTTAAGCGCCTATACCATTGAAATCCCACCCTTGAGGAATAGAAGGGAGGATATCCCTCTCATCGCCGAGTACTATGTTAAGAAGATCAGTCGGGCGTATCGACGACCTATTTCCGGGATTTCTACTAACGCCATGTTATCCCTCAGGGAGTATGATTGGCCAGGGAATGTACGGGAACTGATAAACGTCATAGAAAGGGCAGTGATAACCTGTAAGGGGACTATGATCACGACCGATCACCTACCTTTTGATACGGAAGCGTATCAGGGGATATCCCGTCTGAACTTGAAGGATATGGAAAAGTTCTTTATCGGCCTGGCCCTGAGGCGCACCCACAATAATAAAACCAAAGCGGCTGAACTATTGGGTATAAGTCGCAAAACACTTCTTGAAAAAGTTAGAGGTTGCAACTTAGATGAACGAACCGAGATATGAGACAATCCTTATTCTTAGCTTCGTTTTTTCTGCTTATGTTTTCTTTGAAGGCGTGGCCTGAAAATACGGCCTCCCAACCCGAGGCGCATCAATTGGAAGAAATCGTGGTCACCGCCACGCGCGCGGAAACCCCCAAAGAGCAGGCAGCTGCAAACATTACCGTTATTACCACAGAAGATATGGAAAAGATGCCGGCCTCCAACGCAGCCGAGGTGCTCCAGTATATACCGGGTGTGTACGTGGGGTTTATGGGTGGATTGGGAAGCGAAGCTACGGCCCAAATCCTTGGTTCGGAGGTGCGGCACGTAGCTGTCTACCAGGATGGCGTCCCCCTCAACCAATTGCTCGAACCTAAGACCGACCTTTCTTATCTTCCCATTGATGCGATCGAGCGGATCGAGGTTTACAAGGGGGCGGCCTCATCTGCCTGGGGTTCTTCCCTGGGTGGCGTGATAAATATCATCACCAAAGAGCCGGACCCCCAAAAGCCGTTTGCAGCCGATGTGCGGACCTCCTATGGAGAGTTTAAGACGTCAAAAAGCCGCGGAACCGTAAGCGGTACAGTGGCCCGCTTTGGCTATCTTCTCTCCCTGACCCACGATGAGAGCGACGGGTTTGTCGAGCATACCGAATACGAGCAGGATGCCGTTTATGGCAAGCTTAACTATGAACTGGGCGAGACAAGCCGCCTGAACTTTGCCTACAGCTACGAGAAAGGGGAAAATCAAGACCCTGTCCTCAACTTGTCATTTTTGTGGGATGACGTTTATCGCAGACGGACCTACCAGCGCCTTCTGTTTGAAACCTCACCTGTTCAAAATCTAAATCTGACTATTGAGGGACGCCACCATCGGTTTTATAACCGGGCCGACGATGTCTATCCCGCCTTCGATGATTTCAGGATGATCTACAACGATTACCTTGATGAGATCTGGGGTGTCAGTGCCCGAGTGCGCTACGACGTGACTGAGGCAAACACGCTTAACCTGGGGTTTGACGAGGACTGGGGCGAATTCGATTGGGTGTCTGAAGTCTGGAACAGAGACATGGAAGGTGAGACCAGAAACTGGGCCACTTACGCCAACGATACGTTTACAGTAGGCGATTTTTCGTTTAATGCCGGCCTCCGCTACGATGATAACCGTGATTTTGGTGGCGAGTTCAGCCCTTCGGGTGGCGCGGTCTATCGTATTCCAGGAGTTGATGCTCTGATCCGGGCTCAAATTGCCAAAGGATTTTCAGTGCCAGACGTTCTATGGGTTCATCACCCCAAGTATGGCAACCCCGACCTGGATCCGGAGACTGCCATAAACTATCAACTCGGTGGGGAAGTGCAACCATTTCAATTTTTGCGATTTGAGCTTAACCTTTTTCGGGCAGACATCAAGGACCTCGTGGTTAAGAACGAAGACACGGAAAGGTATGAAAACATCGAGGAGGTTACCCGCCAGGGCATAGAAGGGAACATAACAGCATCTTTCGGTTTTGGGCTGACGCTCTCATTCGGCGGAAGCTATGTCGATGTGAGAAATGAAAAGACCGACGAAGTGATCGAGAATATTCCCAGAAAGCAATTTAAGGTCTCGGCCTGCTATGCCAATGAATGGATGAAACATTCCATTGTTGGCAGATACATTGATCACAATTCCACCTATCCCGAAACCGATGACAAAGTCTTTATCTTTGACTACCTGCTCAAGCTGACACCCCCCTTCCTGGAACCATACGGGAAGCCAAGCCTGTTTGCTGCCGTGTACAACCTCACTAACGACAACTATTTATACCGCGGAGACTGGCCCCAGCCGGACCGATGGGTTGAGGGTGGGGTAAGCTTTAACTTTTAGGCGGTTGGGTGACCAGTTGAGTCGTCGAATCTTAGAAGGAGGCAGAGGGTGACTGAGCTTGACCACCGAGTTGAGGCATTGTCTTCTTAGGAAAGATCAAGAACTCAACCACGAAGCGATAGTAGACTCTACCATCCACATGTGCTAAATGATCGCCTGTAATGAGCTTGTCCGTGATATTACGCATGTCGAAGTATATGACCTTGGCCCTCGTTTCTGCCCTCTTAATCGGCTCCATCCTTGCCTGTCGGGAATCCCGGACGACTTGTGGGGAAAGAAGTACTTACAATGAAAATATTCTCCGGTACGATGTAAACGCTCCTTTCACTTCCCTCGATACTGCAAAGGTTCAGACTTCCGGTTCCATTCTTGTATTACCTTTGCTTTACAGCTGTCTGTTCGTCCCAAATCCAGACGGAGAACTCGAACCTGACCTGGCCACCAAATGGACATATGACGCGGAAACCTATACCTGGAATATCCACATCAGGAAGGACGTTTTGTTCCATAATAACCAACCCGTTACTGCACGGGATGTGAAGTATTCGCTGGAGGCCGATCTTAAAAACACTCCCTCCTTACTATCCTTGATAGACAGCATCTCCGTTTCGTCTGACGTCGAGTTGAGCATAAAGCTCAGAAAAGACGACCCTGAATTTCCAAGAAAAATCTGGGGTACAGGAATTGTTCCCGAGGGCAATGGACACAAGGTAGATTATTACAATCATCCTATTGGATCCGGCCCTTTTAAGTTTGCTTACAGGACTGCCGAAAAGGAAGTCGTCTTAGTGGCCAACGGAGATTATTATGAAGGGCGCCCTTCTCTGGACCGCGTTGTTTTCTGTTACCAGCCCGACAAAGAAAAGACTTGGACGAGACTCCTTTCCGGAGAGACAGATATCGCCCAGGAGATCTCTCCGGCAAATTTTTGGATTATGAAAGAATACCAACAAAGGTATTACTTTCATTCCTATATCCTGCCTTGCTACACAATTTTACTTTACAATACAACAACCCCTCCTTTCTCCGATCAGAACGTTCGACTGGCCCTTTCCTATGCCATTGACAAGCTCTACATCGTAAAGAATATCTTAAAGGGCCTTGGAGTTGTTGCTGTTGGCCCAATGGGCGTAGAGTCTCCTTTTCACAATCAGCACATAAAGCCCATCCCTTATGACCCGGGGAAGGCGCTGACACTCCTTAAAAAAGCAGGATGGTCTTATGACAATGTGGGCCGTTATCTGTCCAAGGAACAAGAGCATTTTGAATTTACAATCTTGCTGTTTGAAGAATATCAAATTGAAAAAAGGGTTGCTCAGTACATAAGACTCTGTCTTAACGATGTCGGAATCAAAGTGCGCCTTCAGACGCTTCCTCATCAAGAACTCACAAGAAGGTACCGCAGAAATAATGAGTTTCAGGCCATTTTGACTGAATTTACAGGTGCTTATCGCGACCCTGAATGGATAAGAGAACTATGGACCCCCGGTCTCTTCCAAAAATCCAGGGCCGGCTGTTTTGAGAATCCTGAGGTCAGCCGCCTTCTCCGAAACGCTGTTGAGGAAAGGGATCCACGAAAAGAAAAGGAGCTTTTCTTGCAAGTTGATGCTCTAATTGCATCTCTTCAGCCTGGTACTTTTCTGTTTCACAAAATGGCCATAGACGCCATGTCCAGGCGCTTCTCATTGCCTTTGCCTTTTGCTCTCGACCAGCCGGCGATCACCCGCCTCAAATACGCATCGCTTAGAAGTAATTAGCTCACACCGCTTCCGCATTACAGCTTTTATGTGATTCATGAAATCCTTCTTCCCGCTAATCGCAAAACAATGTCCCCGGCCGCAAGCACCGGGGTATTGAAAAATACTAATAAAGTCGTGTGAGGTCATTGCCGATACCGATATATGAGCCCAATCTGTATCGGGTTGGCAACAACCACTCAAAAAAGGGGGGATCAAACGTGAAACTCATTGTCGTCAAGAAGGGCACCTATAAGGTGACAAGGTCAAGCCAGAAATGCTGTAAGAATGCGCCAACTGGCCGGACCTAACCAAATCGTGGTTTATCCCCCAGGCAAGACGGTTTTTGCCTGGGGGACCTACAAAAGGAGATACCATCATGGCCTCATTTGAGAAGGCAAGATTCACTATTGCCATACCCGTTGAAAAGGCGATGGGAGATATAATTGCTCTTTATCAGACTATGACAGGGGCCTTTGTCCTGATGCCGTCACACGATTGGGCTGACGTTCTAAGTGACCCCGGATACTCCGCTGACCCTGAAATTATGGAATTTCTCTACGACCAGGGATTTCTAGTTAAAAAGGATACTCAAGAAATCGCCATTTTTGAATGCTGGAGACAGCAACACGTGCATGACTTCAGCACGATAACGTCCAAAGTCCTCGTAACCCGTAAATGTAATAATCGTTGTCGTTACTGCATCCTTGATCCCGAGCTCAAAGAGATGTCTCCTGAGACAGCCCGTGCCATGGATGAATTCTACATTACAATGTTGGAAGAAAAGAATCCTGGAGAGGTAAAAGACGACTACCTTGGCGGTGAGCCGCTGCTCAATGCCAAAATCATACAGGAGAGTGCTGCCAGGCGCTTCTATTACTGCCAAGGGAAAGGAATCAAATATGGTTTCACCATCACCACCAATGGTACTCTTATCAGGCCATCCGTTATCTCGCAGATGAAACAAGTAGGCCTCACCGGTGTTCGAGTGAGTATGGCCGGCCCTGCCTCTGTCCACGATCACTTACGGCCTTCCAAGAATAACGGCAAGACGTATGGCCTCATCATGGAGAACCTTCAGTCTGTCTCCGGTCTAACTTCCATTACCATCGAGTGTCAATATGACAGCGGGGCCATCGATTATCGGCGTATCCCTGAAATGCTCGATGAATTCAAGGAGCGGAATATCCTCGTTGAAGATGTCAACTTCACCCCCATCCTGCCCACAAGAAGAGATAGCCCCCATGATTCCGGCATGGGCGACCCTCAAATAGCCCTGTGGCTGATGAAAGAGGCCGGAAAGCGAGGCTATGCAAAGGATCGAGAAGCCCCCTCCAATAGGTGTATGGCTGATCTTCGATCCAAGTTTGTTTTTGACACTGATGGTTCGATCATCCCGTGCCCATCGCTGCAAGGTGGGGAAATGGCCTATGGGCACGTCAGTAAAGGTGTTGACTTTGTCTCAGAGGCGCAGCTATTGAAGCGAAACTTGGGCGACAGATGCCTGAACGAATGCGAACTACTTCCAATCTGCACAGGAGGCTGCCGCCTGCAAGCCCTCATTAAGCAGAAAGATTTTGCCGGAATCGATTGCCACTACGATACCTACCGCGTTTTTCTCGAAGATTATATCAGAGAAAAGGCCTCAGCGGCTCTGGTAGATGAAGAGAACACCGCCATAAAAAGAGCTGCGTGAGCTAATCCCCCTAACACGCGTTTTGGTCGCCCACGCCTAAACCCTGCAATATAGCATTTACCCTTTACATTTGGCTAACATCTTCTTTATACTTAAAGATTATGAGCCGTCCTAAGAAACGAAGCTTACTTCACAAGTTCCTCCTTTTTGTTCTTCCCTTCCTTATTCTGGCCATAATCATTACCGGTGTCGTTCTTTCCTGGACAAGCTATACCTATTTTCAGAAAACGATAGGTGAAAACTACGCCAATATCCTGAAGAGCTCAGCAGGCGAGATTCGCCTCTACATGCAACAGGCCCAAAGAGATCTGGAAGCCCTTGCCCTGGTGATATCTGCCACCAAGCTGGATGAATGGGGAAAAGACATGGCGCTGACAGCCTTCAATCATGAGGCGACTGAATTTGTGTCTGTCTCTTTGATTTCAAGGCAGGGGGAAAAAATCGCATCCACCGGTTGGGAGAACTTGGACGTAAGCCACGGCCCCATGTTCAAGAAGGCACTTGAAGGTCAAACCGCCATCTCCGGTGTCATGGTGACGAAACAGGATATCCCGTATGTCCATATAGCAGTACCCGTATCACACCTCGGTGAGGCAGTAGAGGTGCTTTGGGGGGAATTAAACCTGAAGTCCGTGTGGGATGTACTGGAAGGGATCACTATTGGTGAAACCGGGCAGGTTCATATTATGGATTTGACCGGACGATATCTTGCGCATCGGCAAATTGACCGGGTGGTATCGAGCCATCCGGCAGAAAAACCGGACATAATCAAAGAACTGCGTGAATCAGACGCACCAGTGGGATGGATCAAAAGAGAAGACGGAACCAGGCTCTATTGTCTGGGCGCCCATATCCCGGACCTTGATTGGGTGATTGTCTTGAGCCAGGCCTGTCCGGAGATCTATGCATATTTGTACCGAAATATTCATTGGGCCGTGTTCATAACCTGTTTCCTCTCTCTTTTAGCCGTATTGCTCGGCTGGTATCGCGTGAAGCGTTTCTTAAGACCGATTCACAAATTGCACGCCCAGGTTCAAAGAATAGGCCAGGGCGACCTGGATCAGAAAGTCTCTATTGACTCGCAGGACGAGATCGGCGATCTGGCTCTGGCCTTTAACGAGATGACCGATTCGCTCAAGAAATACATACAGCGAGAGGTGGAAACCGCCAAGGAGCTTGTTCATGCAAAAAACCTGGCGGTGCTTGGCTCGACCTCAAGCAAGGTGACTCATGAGGTAGGAAACCTTTTGAACAATGCGGGGATCGTCCTGTCCACTCTGAAAGGCGAAGCACTCAGCCCAACGGGAAAAAAGTCCCTCGAGATACTGGAAAAGGAATCAGCGCGAGTAAGGGAGTTTATTCACAACTTCTTACAATTTGCCAAGAAACCTGAATTGCGCTTAAGCAAGACATCGCTACATGCGATTATTAGAGAAGTCTTGTTTGTGCACCAGCCGGATGCGGAAAAAAGGGGAATCCGCCTTGACCTTAACTGGCCCTCAGACGTGCCCCCGGTTAATGTAGACGCCCGCTTGATGTACCAGGTGTTGAATAACCTGGTCAAAAACAGTCTGGAAGCTATGACGGATTCGGGAAAGATACGTATTGACGGAAAGATTGAAGGCGAACACCTTTTGATTACGATGGAAGATACAGGCCCCGGCATAGAACCGGATGCCTTAGAACGGATATTCGACCCGTTCTTTACGACCAAAGGGAAAAAGGGCACAGGCCTCGGATTATCAATAGCAAAAAGCATTGTGGAGGCTCATCGCGGAGCGATTGAATGCCAGAGCCAGTTAGGAAAGGGCACAGCCTTTATTCTGCGCCTCCCTTTGCAGTGAGACCGCTGTCGATGATTCCCTCTTTTGGGGTGTGATTCACGACTGTTGGTAAAAATTCCCCTAAACCTGCCCGCCATTGCCGTGTGCGCCGGCACTGTAGCTCTGCTAGGAGCCAGGCGTTGGCAGGCGGGTCCCCCTTTAGAAAAGGGGAACTTTTAATCATTCCCCCTTTAGAAAAGGGGGTTAGGGGGATTTCGGATTTTTGACCGAAAACCTGGGGTTTTCGGTCAAGTACTACTTAGGACAAGGACACTTTTCGAGAGGGTTCTGCCACTGTTCTGGCCACCTTGCGTCGCCGCACCCGAGGAAGCTCTGTAACCTCCTTGTGGGAATAGTCCAAAGTCTTTTTACCATCCAGCAGGGCCAACAGCAGACCCTCTTCCCGGCAACGGCCGGCATGGGCGCATTTTTTGCGGCTCTTTTCAAAGTAGTATAGCGGTGTCAGGCAGTTGAAGGCGCTGACGTGGATGGTATCTTCGGCCCGCTCATCCCCATAGGCGATTTTTTTCTTGCCACGGAGGACTTCTTTGCCTCGTGCCAGGTCCGGGCAATCGTCTCCGAAGCGCGCACATTTGGCGCAATGCTCAAAAAATCTAAGGGGGGCCTGGCATCCGAACTCCAAGACACTGATACTCTTAGAACTTTTCCTGGCCATAGTTTTCTCCTTTGTCTAAGGGTTGTGAACACATCCCCATCCACCTCTCACTATATGTATATCGGGTTTCCTTTATATATACTAAAGTTTCTTCTGTCAAGATGAGTTATACTAACTTCATTAGTGCCAATCGATAGGTTTTCCGCCGAAAGCGGATTCATTGTCAAAATAACAGCGAAATGTGACAGAATACAATCGTATGGCTAAGACGGGACTCGAAAATTCACGCATCTGTCGGTTGGCAGAAGAAATGGCAGGTCTTGTGTGGGTGTGGTTATCAAATGGGACCACATAGGTGTTGTTGAACCTATCCGAAAGGTTATTTTGATTTAATCCACAGCAATCTTGCCACGTTGGGGCCTGGATTTCTCCATTGACTCGGCATCTCGGAGGTCAGATAGATCACATCTCCTGAGCGGACGGTGTAGGCGGCCTTATGGAGGGACATTCTGAGTTTGCCGGAAAGAAGATATCCCATCTCCTCGCCCTTGTGAATGAAAAAATGGGCGGGAAGATCGCGATTGGGCTCTATTTCAATGATGTAGGGCTCCATCTTCCCATCAAAATCGGGCGGTGTTAAGAGTTTCCCTTCGAGTAAGCCTTTGGGCAGGTCAGGGAAACCGACACTCAAGGCTTCTGCCGCGGGAAAAATGATCCTTTTTTCCAATTCCAGGGCCTGCTGAAACAGGGAACTGATTTCCACTGAAAGGACCTCGGCCATCTTAAGTAGCGCCGGCAGAGAAGGATAGATAATGTTGGCTTCCACCTGGGAGACGGTGCTGGGCGTCACCCCCACCAATTTTGCCAACTCGGCCTGGGACAGACCTCGCTTGATTCGTAGTTCTTTGATACGCAAACCGAGGTTTATGTGACCACGGCCCCGTTTTTCCATATCAAAGGTGACCGTGAGGTCCTTGACCCAGTACCGATGGGGTTCATGGGTGTCCTCTGTGCCGCGATGTTCGGCTTTCAGAATCGTCAGTGCGGTAGTACCTCTCTTTATGGAAAGGTCGATGGCAACTTGTGCGATCTGATTGATCTGGGCCCTGAGTTGTTGCGAATGGGCTAGTTTTTCCATAATCCAGTATGCAATGGTGTTCAGCTCGTAAAGGCGAGGGCAGGAATGCGAATAAAACTTGAGGATGGCGTCCTCGCCTCCCCAGATCTTCTGCATGCCGGTCATGCTTTCGAATATCAGGCGAACATCCCCGTGCATGGTTTCGTGGACACCGTAGAGGGTTTCCATGACATGGTCCATGTCACGGGGCTTATCGATCATCCTAACCTGGCAGAGCCGTTCCGGGTCGGGCTCCTCATAGAATTTCATGAATATTGGGCTGCGGGCACCCTTACCGCAGGTGAAGCCATCAAGGATAGTCAGGTCAGGGCTTTCAGCCAGGCCCCCTAGTTTATCAAGGAGGTTCTTGGGAGAGCGGTCAAAGCTGATGTAGATAACCGGCTTCTGCAGGGCCAGGGAGGTTTCGAGAAAATTTAGACAAAAAGCAGAAGCCAGATTACCCGAATCATCGTGCCAGACCACGTTGTCCCCAATGAAAAGACCGCCCAGAAGGCGATCCAACTGGCTGACTCCAGAGCTAACCCGTGTTTTTTCGTTCACAAAAAAATCCTTATAGCGTAAGTGTTGTTGACCTGTGAGACTTGTATAGTTAGTATATTTATATGATTGGGAAAGTACTTGATTGTCAAACATTATATCGGAGACTTGTGTAACTGTCAACGGCCTGTTGCGGACGTGCTGTCGTTCAAGTCCTTGAGCATACAAAGCTTGAGGCTGAATGGTGCGTGTATAAGCCGTCCATTGAGGTGTAGAGATGAAAAAAATCGAGGAAGTCACACTCCTTTACGAAATTAGTAAAGCCCTCAACGTTACTCTGGAGCTGAGAAAGTCCCTCTATAAGGTCTTGGATATTCTTTCCAATTCAATGGATATGGTACGGGGAACCATTACCATTTTGAATCCCTTGCGAAACGAGATTAGCATCGAAGTGGCTCACGGTCTTTCCAGAGCGGCCATGGAAAAAGGGAAATACAAGGTGGGAGAAGGGATTACGGGGCGTGTCATCCAGAGCGGCAAAGCCCTTGTGGTTCCTAAAATCAGCGAGGAGCCGCTCTTTTTGAATCGCACGGCCACCAGAAAAGCGGTTCATGACCGGGAACTCTCCTTCATCTGTGTTCCTGTCAAGAAGGGGAGTCATGTGGTAGGGGCCCTGAGTGTTGATCGGCCCTTCGACGAATCTTACTCGTTGAAAAAGGGGAAGAGGCTGCTTTCCATAATTGCCACGATGATCGCCCAGCACGTGATCAACCTGGAAACCATCCAGCTCGAAAAAAACCAGTTAAGGGACGAAAACCGGCGGCTTCGACAAGAGCTTTCCAACAAATACCGCATTACCAATATCATTGGGAACAGCAATAAGATGCGGGAGGTCTTTCAAATGATCTCCCAGGTGTCCAGGAGCAATGCCACAGTGCTGATTCGTGGAGAGAGCGGGACTGGAAAAGAGTTGGTAGCCAACGCCATCCACTATAACAGTCTGAGATCCAAAAAACCCTTTGTGAAGGTGAACTGTGCAGCCCTGCCTTCCAATCTTATTGAGAGTGAACTCTTCGGCCATGAGAAAGGTGCCTTTACCGGGGCCATCCGGCAAAAACAGGGAAAATTCGAGCTGGCCAACAAAGGGACAATCTTTTTGGATGAAATCGGTTCCATCGGTATGGATGTTCAGGTGAAACTCCTGCGAGTTCTTCAGGAAAAGGAGTTTGAGCGGGTAGGTGGATACGGGACCATCAAGGCAGACGTCCGCATCATAGCTGCCACCAACAAGAACCTGGAACAGGCTGTGGAGGAAGAAACCTTTCGAGGTGACCTATATTACAGATTGAATGTTTTTCCCATCTACATGCCCCCATTAAAAGAGCGCAAGACCGATATCCTCTTATTGGCTGACTTCTTCTTGGAAAAATACGCCAAGGAAAACCACAAGGACATCCGCCGTTTCTCCACACCGGCTATCGACATGCTCATGCAGTATCACTGGCCGGGCAATGTGCGCGAACTTGAGAACTGCATTGAACGGGCCGTGCTTCTCTGTGAGGAGGGCGTTATCCACAGCTATCACTTGCCCCCCACTGTTCAGACAGCGGAAGAGTCCGATACCCTGCCAGCAAAGTCTTTGGAAGATGCCGTGGCGAATCTGGAACGGGAGATGATGGTAGACGCATTGAAAAGCACACGGGGCAACATGGCACAGGCCGCTCAATTGCTTCAGACAACCGAACGGAAGTTTGCCTATAAGGCAAAGAAATACGGAGTTGACTATAGGCTGTACCGGTAATCATAATCTGGCCTGAACCTCTTTTCCTAAATTGCTCAAAAGCGCCCTGGAAATGTCGCCCAAGAGCTCCGCCAAACCAAAGCTTGTTTGATAATCAGGAAAGCTAACAAAATCCTTACACAATCCTTGTCGATTGCTAACATTCTTATATTATATTGCATTTTTGCCTCACATAACCGTAACTTCTCAAAAAGTTCGGGGATTTGTTGATCCCCCCTCACCCCTGGCCAGAACAAACGGGCGGGATAAACCCGCCCCTACGTAGGGTCGGCTTTATGCCGACCGCTCAGGCACGTCGCGCCAGGACAGGATGAGGGGGCAAACCCCAAGTTATTGAGAAGTTACACATAACCCTGTAGTAAGGATGACATCATGGCAAAAGAAAAGATCCTCGTGGTAGACGATGAAGAAGATATCTTAGAGTTGCTCAGATTCAATCTTTCAAGGGAGGGTTACCGGATCTCTTGCGCGGCATCGGGTGAGGAGGCCTTGAGCCTCGTGCGATCGGAAATTCCAGGACTCATTGTCCTGGACCTTATGCTTCCCGGTATAGATGGTCTGGAAGTCACCAGACGCCTGAAAAATGATCCCAACACCAAAAATATTCCTATCGTGATGTTGACAGCCAAGGGCGAAGAAGCAGACATCGTAACAGGCTTGGAACTTGGCGCCGACGATTACATCACCAAGCCTTTCAGCCCTCGGATTTTGGTGGCGAGAGTGAGAGCTGTTCTCCGTAGAAAGGTGAAAGAACCGTCAGAGGAAACATCGGCTTTTCAAGTTCACAATCTTGTAATCCATCCCGGACGTCGCGAGGTGCTCGTCAATGGCAAGCCCGTCGAATTGACCTTCACAGAATTTGGCATCCTAAATTACCTGGCGAGAAGACCGGGATGGGTGTTTACCCGTTTCCAGATCGTCGATGCTGTTCGAGGCGAAGATTACCCTGTCACAGATCGTTCAGTGGATGTCCAGATCGTCGGACTGCGGAGAAAACTGGGGCCTGCCGGGAAGTATATTGAAACGGTCCGGGGCGTAGGGTATCGATTCAAGGAGTAGGGCTATGCCAAAAAAGAGACGGTTGCTCTGGCAACTCTATCCATCCTATCTGTTAATCACTCTCATATCTCTGTTGGCAGTAACATGGTATGCATCAAAGTCACTAAGGCATTTCTTTCTTGAACAAACTGCATCCGATCTCCAAGCACGAGCCCACCTTGTTGAGAAACAAATCCTGAAACATCTCGATCCCCTGGATGAAAAGGACGTTGACTTATTGTGCAAGAAAATCGGTGCGCGAGCTTCAACCCGTATCACCATCATACTCCCCTCCGGTAAGGTCATTGGCGATTCCCAGGAAGATCCTGCGAGAATGGATAATCATGCGGACCGGCCAGAATTCATCAGAGCCCTGACAGGACCTTCCGGCACGTCCACAAGGTATAGCCGGACCCTAAAAAAGAATATGATGTATGTGGGAATACCCATCAAAAAAAATATTCACACCCTTGCGGTCGTTCGTACCTCTATCCCTGTGAATGCCATAGACGTGGCCCTAAAAAACATCCAGATCAAGATTGCAGTTGCGGGTCTGATCATAGCCCTATTCGCTGCGGTGCTTAGTTTGATTGTGTCTCGCCGCATCACCCACCCAATCGAAGAAATTAAGAAAGGTGCAGAATCTTTTGCCCGCGGTGATTTCGAATGCAGGTTACCTGTCTCCAATTCAGAAGAGATTGGAGGTCTTTCCGAAGCCATGAAAAAAATGGCCCTGCAACTCCATGAACGGATCAATACTATCATCCGGCAACGAAACGAAATTGAGGCCGTGCTTTCCAGCATGGTTGAAGGCGTGATTGCAGTGGACATGGAAGAGCGGGTTATCAGTATAAATCATGCTGCCGCCCATATGTTCGGATGTGATCCATCCGAGGCCCAAGGTCGGAGCATACAGGAGGTCGTCAGAAACACGGTCCTGCAACAGTTTGTGACAAACGCATTATCCAGCCAGGAGCCGGTCGAAAAGGACATTGTTCTGTCTTCTGATGGGGAGCGGTTTCTTAACGGCCACGGCACGCTACTGAGTGATGCACAGGGAAAGCAAATCGGTGCCCTCATCGTTTTAAACGATGTCACACGCCTCCAGAAACTTGAAAAGATTCGCCGCGACTTTGTTGCCAATGTTTCCCATGAGATAAAGACCCCGATCACAGCTATTAAAGGGTTTGTGGAGACACTTCGCGATGGCGCGGTCAAGAATCTCGAGGACGCCGAGCGGTTTCTGGCAATCATTGAGAAGCACGTGGATCGCCTGGAAGCCATCATCGAAGATCTTCTCACCCTTTCCAGGATAGAGCGGGAGGCTGAAAGAGAGGAGGTCATACTGGCTGAGGGGAGGGTTAAGGACGTGCTCCAGACCGCGATTCAGGTTTGCGAGGTTAGCGCCGTGGCCAAGAAAATAGGGATTGAGCTGTCTTGTCCTGACGACATGGTCACAAAAATGGATGCACCGCTCCTTGAACAGGCTTTCGTGAACCTCTTTGATAACGCCATCAAGTATAGCGATGAGGGAGGTGTCATCCGGGTAGCAGCCACCCAAACGGACAATGAAATCATTATCACCGTCCGTGACCAGGGCTGTGGCATCGAGAAAGAACATTTACCCCGTCTCTTTGAGCGGTTTTACCGGGTTGATAAAGCAAGCCATGGCGGCCATGTGGCTGTTGAGAGTACCCCAGGAACTGGTAGCACTTTTTCAATCCACCTGCCCAGGGCGTGAGATGGAGGTCACCTTCTCAACTAGTTTCCATCCAGAAGATGCGGTGTTGGTAGCGGGGTGTTGGAGTGATGCGGTATTTGGCAATATAAAGCTGGATAAGTTGAACGGTTTTGGGCTGCAATTTTATTAGTCGATACCGGTTTCCTTTACCCAGGATGGCCAGCAGATATAAGAGCCGTATATTCCGAAAAGGCCTTTGTCAGGCGCATCCGTGAAGATTAAGCGCGCCACCCCTCTCATATACAGAGGCCTTCCAGAACGTTCATAGCTGCGTTTTTCCACCTTCAACCCAGGAAACCATACATAGGAAATCCGCCCTTTATCCGCCCTTTACAATCTTCATAGATATTGATAGACGTTATCCCACGCAGCTCAGTTCAATCCAGCCTCTGGCGGGATCATTCAGTTATCTGCAACCGAAGGGATTAGTGTCCGACGTTGTGCTTTTGCTCAAAGTTCTTCCACCGCAATCCCGTTTGCGGGACGACGCACGAAACGCTGTACGACTAGGATAGCAGACGAAATGTCGTTCTCGTTAACTGAAACGGCCGATCATTGGCATTTTTGAAATTGGAGACAGTCATGATGAAAGATGAACAACTGCTTGAGCGAATCGTTCTGAATCCAAAGGTCATGGCGGGAAAACCTGTTATTCAGGGTACTCGTTTGACTGTCGATTTCATCCTAGGCCTCCTGGCGCATGGTGCCACGGAGAATGAGATTCTGGACGAATATAAAGGCCTAACCCGTGAAGACATTCGGGCATGCTTTCTTTTTGCCACCAAGTCCCTCGAAAATACTGAATTTATGCCCTTGATGGCTGAGACTGCATGATGCGATTCCTTGTTGACGAGTGCACTGGGCCTGCCGTCGCAGCTTGGTTGCGTAGTCACAATTACGAGGTCTTCTCAGTGTTTGAGGAGGGAAGGGGAATGGACGATGACGACATCATCCAGAAGGCACTTGAAGAAGAGTGGATTTTGGTGACGAACGATAAGGATTTCGGGAAAAAGGTCTATCGAGATGGTCGACTTCACCGGGGTGTCATCTTGCTCCGGCTTGAGGACGAACGAGCTTCTGAAAAGATCCGGTTGCTATCTCGCCTTCTCCAGACATACGCGGATCGGCTTCGGGATTCATTCGTAGTAGTCACTGAGAAGCAGGTTCGTTTTGCCCGGAGATGAAGAAGACAAAGACCTTAGCCGACACAGCCGACCTCCCGAAGGTTGCGGCTGATGGCAGCGTCAATGGCTCAGACACAGGCAGTGAGACACACATATCTATAATCGTTAACTTAGACCACCTCCAAAAGGTTTCGATATCCTCAACATATCTGCACTTCCACATTCATATCAGGGCGCACTATCGTTTTTCCGCTTTTCATGTTCACCCAATTCTAACCAGCCTTTAACACGTCAATAACAGTTTAAGACTAGCTTCATCAAGAAGCGAGGTTCTTTGGAGAAGCAGGGCAGGGCTCCTTTATTCTTCTTTAACGTAAGGGGGGTAAAATTAAAAGGACCTAACAGATTTCTTATTTTGCTCTAACAAAGTTCTAACAATCGGCCCTTATAGTAAAAAATACCGACCTGTGCGGTTGGATAGTTTGCCCAGGTCATACCTTCGGACAGCACGACGATATACTGGTTACAATGCTCTGCGTTGTAACCCTACCGCTGGATGCTCGGCGTCCAATACGTATAGCTACTTAGGGAGCGCAGAGCGCCTGTCGGTATGCGTT
Organism: Deltaproteobacteria bacterium; assembly: GCA_019307135.1. Lineage (GTDB taxonomy): Bacteria > Desulfobacterota > Desulfobacteria > Desulfobacterales. The sequence goes on along the minus strand of JAFDKF010000019.1, from coordinate 3,618 downwards.
CCCACGCAGAGCATGGGAACGAGAATAACTCAGGTTTTATTTCGTGTTTTCGTACTTTCGTGATTGGTTTTGTATAGTCTCTTAACCGCACAAGTGGAAAAATACTAAAAACTTAGGAGGAAAATCCATGAAAAAAGCAGGCTTTATCGTACTGGTGCTCGTCTTGGCGTTCTTTGCCGCGGCAAATTCGGTATGGGCAGGAAATCTTGTCATCAAAGGTTCCACCACGGTGCTCCCCATTGCACAAAAAGTGGCAGAGGTCTATATGAAGCAACACCCTGATGTGAAGATCTCTATTTCGGGTGGCGGATCCGGCAACGGGATCAAGGCTCTCATTGACGGAAGCACCGATATCGCGGACAGCTCCCGATTTATCAAACCCAAGGAAGTAAAACTTGCCGTCGAAAAGGGCGCATATCCGGTGCCCTTTGCTGTGGCCTATGACTGCATTGTACCGGTGGTGCATCCCAGCAATTCAGTGGTCAATCTCACCATGGCCCAACTGAAAGCCATTTACAAAGGCGAAGTCAAGAACTGGAAAGAAGTGGGCGGGCCTGACAGACCGATTGTGGTCATTTCCCGAGACACCTCCTCCGGGACCTACGAAGTCTGGTATAAGAAAGTAATGAAGGAGGAAAGGGTTTTTCCAGGAGCGCTTCTTCAGGCCTCCAACGGAGCCATTGTGCAGGCCGTTTCAAAAAACAAGAACGCCATCGGTTACATCGGCTTTGGATATATGGATAAGAGTGTCAAGGCCTTGATGGTAGATCGAATCACGGGGTCTGAGGAAACAACCCTGAACGGGACATACCCTATCAGCAGACCCCTCTACATGTTCACGAGGGGCTGGCCAAAGGGAGATACACTCAAATTCATCAACTTTGTTGTGCACCCGAAAAAAGGTCAAGAATACGTGAGCGATGCAGGGTATGTGCCTTTGTATTAGGTAGCGATTATAGTCTGGACGGTCATAATAGGAGCTTCTGCCGTACTGGATTCAACGCGTCATCCTTACGCAAGAGTGCCTAAAGTGAGCTAAAGTGCCTAAAGTGAGCTAAAGTTAAGGACTCGAAGAAATTATTGCAGGAAACTGGTCTTCATCCTCTTCGGGCGGGCATAAAGCCCGCCCCTACACGCTTCGGAACATACGGTTCGTAGGGGCGGGGGTTACCTGCCCGCCAGTGCCGTATATGCCTGCATTGTAGCTCCCCTGCGAGCGAGGCGTTGGCAGGCGGGTCCCCGCCCGGACCCTTATCAATGAAAGCAAAAAGTATGGCAAAGAGTCCGCAAACCGGAAAAAGTCGTCAAAGGAGGGACCGGGCAATCCGATTCTTTTTCTTCTGTGTCGCACTCGCTTCCATAACAACCCTTGCCATCATTGTCGTCTTCCTGTTTATGGAAGGCCTTCCCATTTTCAAAAAAGTTTCTCTTCACGATTTTCTGTTCGGACGCTATTGGTATCCCACTGACGAGCCTCCGGACTTTGGCATCTTTCCGTTGATCGTGGCATCCATAGCGGTTACTGCCGTGTCCGCTGTCATTTCCATCCCCCTGGGGGTACTGACCGCCCTATATCTTGCAGAGTCTGCCTCTGCCCGCCTGCGGGAATGGGTCAAACCGATTGTAGAGCTTCTGGCAGCCCTTCCTTCTGTGGTAATTGGCTTCTTTGGCATGGTGATTGTGGCTCCGTTCCTTCAAGAAATCCTTGATATCCCGACGGGCTTAAATCTTTTCAATGCTGCACTGATGCTGGCTTTTATGTCAATTCCAACCATCTGCAGCATCTCTGAGGACGCCATTTTCAGCGTACCCATAGAACTCAAAGAGGCTTCTCTGGCCCTGGGGGCTACTCACTGGGAAACCATCGCCCGGGTCATCCTTCCAGCATCGATTTCCGGTATCTGCACGGCCATCATTCTGGGTATGTCCAGGGCAATCGGTGAGACCATGGTGGTACTCATGGTTGCCGGTGGTGCAGCCTTGATGCCCTCCTCCATATTTGATCCGGTAAGGCCCATGCCAGCCAGCATCGCGGCAGAAATGGGCGAGGCCCCTTTCCGTGGGGATCACTATTATGCCCTGTTCGCAACGGCCATCGTATTATTTGCCTTCACCCTGCTCTTTAACGTGGTGGCAGATTACATCTCTAACAAATACAGGCAGGTTGGGGCCGCAACCCTGTGAGGGAAAGTAACCGTTCACGGGTTCAATGGTTCAGGGTTCAGGGTTAACCGAAAAGCTGAACGATGAACCCTGAACCTGTCAACGCTTACAGAAAGGTAACCCTGAACCCTGCCCGCCATTGCCAGAAATGATAGCATTTAACCTGCCCGCTGTATGTGGCGATGGCAGGCGGGGGTGAACTCTGAACCTGTGAACGCCTACGAGGGAGATTAGGATGGACAAATCAAGGGGTCTTCTGAGTCGTCGTAAACTGTTTCAGGCTATTATGTTTGGGATCTTCAGGCTTTCCGCTGCTATCAATGCAATAGCGTTGCTGATCATTGTATATTTTCTGGTTGCAAGGGGGTGGAAGGCCATCAACTGGACCTTTCTGACCCAGCCCCCCATGGAGGCCATGACCAAGGGGGGAATCCTGCCCTGTATCGTCGGGACCCTCTGCCTCAGCCTGGGTGCCATTCTGATGGCCCTTCCCGTGGGAGTGGCCTCTGCGATCTATCTTCATGAGTATGCCCGTCCTGGCCGGGTACTCCGCACTATTCGTCTCGGGATCAATAACCTTGCAGGGGTTCCTTCCGTGGTCTTCGGACTCTTTGGTTTGGCCTTCTTTGTGGTCTGGTTAGATTTCGGAGTCAGCATCCTTTCCGGCGCTCTGACCCTTGGTGCAATGACCTTGCCCGTGATTATCGGGGCCTCGGAAGAAGCCTTGCGCGCCGTCCCGGATACTTATCGGGAAGCGTCTCTGGGCCTGGGAGCCACCAAGTGGCAAACCATCTATCGGGTGGTCCTGCCTGCTGCTTTGCCTGGTATTCTTTACCGCGGCCGTATTCTACACACCTTCTCTCCCATCTTCTGTTTTTGATGAAATCATGGCCCTTCCCTATCATATTTACGTCCTGGCCACTGCCGGCACAGAGATCGAAGCCACACGGCATCTCCAGTACGGAACTGCTCTCGTGCTCATTGTCCTCGTTTTGGGGTTGAATCTTATTGCTATTATCTACCGGGCTCGTCTCCAAAGAGGGGTGCGGTAAGGATTTAACGATGGATAACCCATTAAAAATGGCTACAAAAAAATTAGAGTTTTACTATGGTGATTTTCATGCCTTGCACGACATCTCCCTCGATTTTCACATCAACCAGGTGACAGCACTCATAGGACCTTCAGGCTGTGGAAAAAGCACCCTATTGCGCTGCCTGAACCGGATGAATGATCTGATTCCTACCAGTCGGGTGGAAGGGCAGGTTCTCCTGGATGATCAGAACATCTACGATCCCCATGTGGATGTGGTTACACTTCGCCGTCGCGTCGGCATGGTGTTCCAAAAGCCCAATCCATTTCCCAAAACCAATTTTGAAAATGTGGCATACGGCCTGAGGGTAAACGGCATCAAAGATAAGGCCCACATTGCAGACCGAGTGGAAAAGAGCCTTCAA
>JAFDKF010000271.1 GCA_019307135.1 Deltaproteobacteria bacterium | reverse complement strand
TCGCAAACGCAGTCATCTGAAAGCCATCAAATAAGGATAATTTCTTAAATGGATCCGGATACCATATGCCAAAAATTGCTTCTCAAGGTCGTCCTAAAAGAGCCGCACCCAAAAAAAATGGCACCTCTTTTTCCTGCCAATCCTGATACGGCCATCTCAAATAACCGGGTGCAGCGCATTGTCAAAGATCAAGCAAAAAAGGCCGGTATTGCAGCCGACGTGACACCACGGGTGCTAAGACACTCTTTTGCCACCGAGATGTATCACCAGAACGTTCCCCTGTCCGCCATACAATCTATGATGGGACATGACTCTATTGCCGATACTTCTGTCTATATCCATGTATCGGACAAATTGAAACAACTGGCACTCGATAGCATCCGCATCTCAAGGAAGTTCTCATGGCAGTAATTGCCGAAAATTTCTTCCAGCACTTTGATCACTTTTTCAATTACCGCAGGGACATCTATGAGATCAGCCCGCAAACAGTTAAGAGCAATCGCGTTGATTTGGATCTGTTCAAAAACTTTATCTGCTCACAGGACCTGAAATCCATTGACGGGCCAGCGGTAATCGACTTCCAGTACTATCTCAAAAAACAGCGCCAAAATTGCGGTGCCTCCATCAACCGCAAGATTTTTACCCTCAGAAGCTATGGGAACTTCTTAAAGCTCTATGATGTCCCCTGCGCCGATGCCTTGCCGTTTTATGATGTGCTGAAAATACGCCAGGGTTATCGCAAACGGCCCAATGCCTTAACGCCTCATCAGATCAGCCTTTTGTTTAAAGCCATCGATGCCGACCCGCCTGCCACTGCGAGGCACGAGCGGGCAGGTACGATCCTCGGCATCCGCGATTATGCCATCTATGCCTTGATGTATCAACTCGGCCTGAGAGTCGGAGAGGTTCATGCGCTTAACCTTGCAAATCTCGATTTTAACAACAACAAAATTACCGTCATCGGTAAAGGTAAAAAGCCGCGAACCTTGCACATGAATGACGAGTTAATTGAAATCTTGTGCCAATACCTGGCTGTGCGCGAGCTGTTTTGTAACAGTTGGCTCACACCGGCGCTTTTTATCTCTAAAAAGGGTAACCGGATAGCGATCCGAACCATGGAAGATAATCTGAAAAAAATACTGCTTCAAACCGACTTCCATGCGCCCTTTAACGTTACCTGCCATACCCTGCGGCACAGCATGGCTTCTCACCTTAACGATAAAAACGTTGATATCCTGATCATCCAGAGTATTCTCGGGCATTTGTCAGCGCGCAGTACCGAACCATACATCCATCCTTCTCAAGATAGAATCCGCAAGGCGATGGAGAAGCTGCCAAGTGTTAAATTTGTCAAAGAACTGATACGAAAAGGAGAACTGAATTTACGATTCCAAAAACCGTTCAGACCTAAAAGAGAGTAATATATCTTCTGTGACGCCTACTAATATTTATCTTCTTATTAACCGTTTTCTATAACGGATAGGGAAAAGTGTTTTCAAATTATCTTTTGCTATCATTACTGATAAAATATTTTTCTTGAAATGTTCGCAGTATTAATGCAGACTGTTAAAAAATAACTTCTCCTCGTCATGTTTTATCATAAAACGCCGTTCTAATTGCGCCTAACTTTGGTACTCACTGCGGGGTTCGGGCCGGTCACCTGCGCCAAAATTTTATACATAATTTCTAAAGAGCGAAAACCTTTCTTGAAGCTCCACATTTACAAAAGGACTCAGCTTTTGGCGTCAGGTGCACTGGCTGGTTCTGCTTACACCCTATCCCGCCAGTAGTTTGGGCGTCTTCGAAGATCGGCAACCGCGATAATGCGAACGTAGCCAGACTTCACCTGATAGATGATACCAAAGGGGAATCGGCTGACCAGACAGCGGCGTGTATTCTTGGACATAGGCGACCATGCGTCAGGGAACTGAATGACACGTGTAATTGCCGCATAGACCTCTTGGGCGAACTCCAGACCGAGTCCAGGTCGGGAGTCTTCATAGTATTCGACAGCCCTATCAAACTCCGCATCCGCATCTTCATGGAAGTAAAATCTCATTTCCGGTACTTTGCTCGGATCCTTGAGAAAACCTTCTCGCCCGGGACGAGCCTAGCCTCACCGGCTTCGATTTGGGATATGCGACGCTCCGCCTCTTCTGCCCAAAGGCGATCGATATCCTTATCTATTGGCAGATTGAGGCTTGTTATGAGCTTCTCCACCAAGTTCAGACGGATGTCTGCTGGAAGCGAAAGGGCTTCTTCAATAACTCTGTCAGTCATTGCTGTCATGGTATAACTCCTTTACCGTACTATTGTAAGACTTGCCACTAAATGAGGCAATGATTCCTGAGAGCAGAACTAATAATTAACGGACAAAAAAGACCCTCTAGCCAAACTGGAACCGCACCACTTCTGGTGGATAAAACTCATTTTGTTTGTAACTTCTCAATAACTTCGGGTAATACACCTGGATTCCCGCCTTCGCAGCGATTTTATGGAGCCACTTAATTTGACACTTTGTCCGCTTTGTATCAAAAAATGGCTGCGGTGTCATCTCATTTTCCGGATTGCTCATTTGTACTGTGTAAATAGCGTCA
>JAFDKF010000270.1 GCA_019307135.1 Deltaproteobacteria bacterium | reverse complement strand
CTGATCCTGGAATATGACGGGGTGGAATACCACACCAAAAACCCCGATATCGTGACCAAACATAATTTTTCCCAGGAGTACCTTGATTATGACATCAGTCGCCAGATAGAGCTTGAAAGTTACGGGTACCGCTTTTTACGATTGAATAAATTTAACCTGCGCCCCGGGCAGGAAGGCGAGACAAAAGGGGATGTGTTGGACAGGCTTTTAAGAAAAGCGTTTATAGCTGATGAATGAGGTTATTGAAATATGAGAAAGGGAACGGGAACCCACGTTGCAAAAACAGACAACAAACCTATTTCCGGCAATCTTATCAGTGATATCCGCAGGCTCATTGAAACTGCCAGGCACAATGTGTCCGTCACGGTTAACACCGGATTGACCATTCTTTACTGGCAGATCGGCAATCGAATCCGCCAGGATATTTTAAAGGAAAAACGGGCGGAGTATGGCAAAGAAATTGTTGCGACACTGTCGCAAGAATTAACAAAAGAATATGGAAACGGGTTCAGCTATTCGGCACTTACTCGGATGGTTCGCTTTGTTGAGTTTTTCCCTAAAAAGAAGATTGTCTCGACACTGTCGCAACAATTGAGCCATATCAAAGAAGCCCGAAGAATTGATAAAACAGGAAATCGTTGCTTTACGTCAGGAAGATAAGCTTACACCGGACCTGGTTTTCAGGGATCCTTATTTTCTCGACTTTTTAGGCTTGAAAGATACTTTTAGCGAAAAAGATCTTGAAATGGATCCTGTGGGAAATAGCCACACACTGTACATGGAATCCTTTGAAAAAGTAGAATCACTGGAGCTTTCTTAATGGCAAAAACATCAATTGAAATCTTTGAAAGTTGGTTGAAGCGGCTTGAGGGCCTTCACCTCGAATTTAAAACAGCCAGGAATAGTTTTAGTAGAGACAAAGATCTGCCTGATTATTGCGCAGCCCTCGCCAATGAAGGTGGTGGCAAACTGATTTTAGGAGTTGCTCCTACAGGTCGGTTAATTGGAACAAAGGCATTTCAGGGTACATACAATAAATTATCGCACGATCTGCTGGTAAAACTTAAGATCAGGATTGATATTGAAGAATTGGAACATCCCGGTGGCAGGGTTTTGATCTTTCATATCCCCAGTCGACCTCACGGACAACCTATCCAATCGACAGGGCGCTATCACTATCCAATGAGGGCGGGCGAATCGCTGGTTGAGATGGATACAACAACGTTAAAAAAAATCCTGAACGAAACGACCCCCGATTTCTCCGATCAGATTATCCCAAATTTGACCATTGAGGACTTGGATACGAAAGCACTGGATAATTTCAAAAAGCTGTGGGCAAAAAAGGCCAAAAGAAAAGATTATTTCAAATTCTCCAATAAAAAAATGCTTGGGAATATTGAATTGTTATCAGACAATGGGTTCAATTATGCGAGCTTGATTCTTTTTGGTAAAAAAGGAAAAATAGATCAATTGCTGCCTGGAAGCGAGATCATTTTTGAATGGCGACAGGCCGCAGAGAAAACCCCTCATGATTTCCGAGTCAACTGGCGAGAGCCCTTCTTTAAGATTTACGATGATGTGTGGAAAGCCATCAACGTCCGCAATCTCCGTATGCCCTTTCAAGAAGGCCTTTTCCAACGCGAAGTTTATTCTTTCAATGAAAAAACGATACGAGAAGCCATGCTTAATGCAGTTGCTCACAGGGATTACACCATAAACAGTCAATCTATTTTCATCAAAGCCTCACCAGAAGCATTTGAAATCGAAAGTCCAGGAGGATTTTTGCCCGGCATTACCCCGGATAATGTGCTCTATAAAAAAGAATGGAGAAACAGACGTATAGCAGAAACCTTTGAAAAATCGGGGTTGGTAGAGCGTTCCGGTCAGGGCATGGATGATATTTTTGAAAACACGATCAAAGAAGGAAAAGGAATGCCGGACTTATCGAAAAGTGATGCCCATTCAGTCAAGCTTATCATTCCGGCTCAGGTCAAAGATAAAAACTTTATTCTCTTCCTTGAAAGGGTCTTAAACGAAAAGCAAATCCTCCTATCATTTGAAGAAATCTATGTTCTGGAACAAATTCGAGCACATCAAACCATGACAGACACAAAATATAAAAAGAAATTTATAGATATAGGAATTATAGAATCAGTCGGCAAGACAAGAGGAACAAAGTATATCTTATCCCACCGTTATTATGCATATGAAGGCAAAACAGGAACTTACACGCAATTGTCAGGCATTTCACGGGAAAAGCAAAAGGAATTAATACTTAAACATTTTAATAAAAATAGCAAAGGTAATTTACAGGATTTTAGGGATATCTTCCCGGAATTGAGATCCATGGATATTTCCAATCTGTTAAGAGAACTCAAAGAAGAGGGGGAAATTACGCATGTAGGGTCAAAGAAATTCGGACACTGGCGATTGGCTTAAAATACATTTAAAAAAGGCTTTTTTTAGATTGAAAAGATTACAACTTCTTGAAATTCTATGTTTAATTGCAATTTAAAATACATTTAAAATACATTTAAAGATGCAGATTACAAAAAAAGATACAACAAATCCATTTCCGCCGATCTTATCGGTGATATCCGCGCTAAAAGAAAATGAAGCTAAATTAATAAAACCCTATGACCCTGAAAACAAGTCAAGAAAGCATGCTAAATATATTCCATTCTGGGCATGATTTTTTATATATGCCTTATGTAACTGAGAGGTGGATTTCACTGTGCCGGAAGCGGATAAAAAATCAAAACTCATATGATTACAATAGGTTATCTTTGGCATGCTTCATTGTTCTTATGTAACTGATGTCAATTAATAAGGCTATGTGTGGGCAAATCAGGTTTGATCTTATTGGACAAAATACGGTTTTTTTATCTTTCATTAGTTGGGATGGATCATCGTATCGAAAAAGCAGGCTCACAAAAGTAGCAGGCGGATTGAGCTTTTGCAACTTGACAAAAGCGGCATTAAGGTCGCCGAATACATGACAGAACTAACAAAACGCAAACTGCTGGAGCAGAAGCTTCACAAAGCGGTTGAATTGGCACGGAAACGACTGGAGGTAAAATCTACGGAGGGCAATACAGAATACAGGTGATGTCAGAGGGATAAAGTGAATCGGAGGATATATACATATTATTGCCTTTGTTCTTCGGGAAATAGGTATGTTGTCCCTGGAATTCG